>NZ_QUFZ01000001.1:0-321559 GCF_003478725.1 Clostridium sp. AF22-10 | reverse complement strand
GGTCGGCCCAGTCGGACCAACAGCCCCGGTAGTGCCGGTCGGCCCAGCTGGACCCGCAGGACCGGTAGCCCCGGTAGTGCCGGTCGGCCCAGCTGGACCCGCAGGACCGGTAGCGCCGGTCGCCCGGTCGGACCAGTCGGCCCAGTCGGACCCGTAGCGCCGTCCAGTCCATCGAGTCCGGCAGCACCAGTGGGACCGACAGGTCCGATCGGTCCGGGGCAGCCGCGTGGTCCTATGGGACCGGGACGACAGCAGTTGTAGGGTTCAAAAGAACCGGGACAGCCGCGATCGCGTCCGCAGCGCCCATAGCCGTTATTTTCATAGTCACTATCATCAAAATAGTAGGGAAAATTACATGAATGACGAAACATAAAAAACTCCTTTCCAGATTTAGGACATCCATCCTGATGTAGTATATGTGTGCGATGAAAGAGATGTGCATTAGCAGAAAGGGGCGGGGAAATTGAGGGTTGGGAACTGTGGAATATTATAAGTGTGGAAGACGGTAAGAATGAATGTAGAAAGTGTGGATGCCGCTGGATGGAACGACTCCCAGTCCGCTGCTCAGACCACTGCAGAGGTCGGAGCGAATGTCACAAGATAGGTAATCCGTTTGTTTTATGGTTTGAGGATATGGTTTGAAAGTATTCTTCATTTGTCAAAACCGCCGGAGAATCCGGGCGGATTTTTTTTGTTTCCTTATGATAATACAGTGCCTTATCATAGTTTCCCATCCGATCATAGCAGACGCATAGCTGGATTAAAGGAATGAAATCATAGTAATCGGCTTCGATAAAGGCATTTGGATGATATTCTGGTCGGTCTTTGAGGGCAAGCTGGTACCAGAAAACAGCCTGGGAAATTTCTCCGAGGGAAAGTTTCAACCGTCCGATCTCACAGCAGGTTTTAGCACGTGGGCGGTCGTAGAGAAAACTCTGGAACAGAGAAAGCTGGCTGGCAGCCGTATTTCTGAGCATTTCATGGCAGCGCGCCAGAAGCAGACAGGCGTCCGCCTTATTTTCATACCACCCGTCCGGTTCGTTTAGGAAATGTTCCAGAACCGGGCGGGCTTTTTCGTATTGTTTGTGGTCGATGAGTTCGCGGGCGTAGTAGTATTGATGGCGCGGATCGAGCAGTTCGCCGTCTGCAAGCATTGTTTCATAGATTTTCAGGTTCCGGTCAGAATGGGTGAGAGCGGAAGCAGGCTTCCGGTGTTCGATCTGAATAGGAGAATAGAGAATTCTGCCGCGTGGCGCGATGGCTTCGTGGACGCGTCCTTTCCAGCGAAAATGCCGGTCCGTTCGCAGAATCCGTTCGCGATCGTAGGTAAATGCAGGTGTGCCGTCCGGCTGGAATCCAGCGATGTATTTCAGCATGACAACGTCGGGCTGCGGGGATTTGCTTAAAGTTTCTTTCAACTTTAAAATCGCTGTAATCGATTCTGCGGGAACGACATCGTCGGCGTCGAGCCACATCCAGTATTCGGTTGTGACCTTTTCACAGATGAAATTGCGCGCGGCGGCGAAATCATCGTTCCACGGGTAGTGATAAATATGTTTGGTGTATTGCCGGGCGATTTCTACAGTTCGATCGGTGGAACCGGTGTCGGCGACGAGGATTTCATCCGCAAATTGTATGGCAGATGCTAAAACACGCGTCAAAACGGCTTCTTCATTTTTGACGATCATACATAGGCTGAGGCGGATCATGGGATCTCCAAAATCAATATCAAATTGATATTAATATATGAAAGAAGTTTTTAGATGTGTACAGACATTATATATATAATTATATAAGGATAAACAGGAGAAAAGTAACGTACTTTTCTCCTGAGATGATGGCTGCAATTCACTCTGCGCTATTTAACAGCACTTGAAAAAATATTATAGAGCTTCAAAAAAAGCATCGGTCAATTTCTGTATATTCAGATACGGGTTCTCATAATCAAAACTACGCATCCGTCCCTTGGCAGCCAGAACACCGAGCTGGATCGGCTCAGCGATATCCGAATTGAGCCGATCATCGAGCATACCGCTGATGAAACCGCCGGCAAAGGAATCACCGGCGCCGGTATCGTTGTTTAACTGGTACTGGTAGAGCTTTTTGTGGCGGACTGTGCGGATCTGACATACGCCGTCCTTAAAATGGATCAGCTCATGGCGGTCATCGTGCTTGACAATGAGGGTGCGGGTGGGATCCGGGTTGATCGCAGAAAAATACTCACAGAGGTTCGCGTAGAGCGGACGGGCGCTGCGGGCATTGAAGCCGAGGTTTTTCTTTTCGGATTTATTTAAGAAAACATAATCGGCATATGCGATCAGTGGCTGTAAGCGCTCACGGCGCAGCGATGTATACTCAAAACCAGGATCCATGCTGACTTTCATGGCAGGATTTAAATGTTTTGCCTGGATGACCGATTGCATGATTGCCTCGAATTGGTCGAAATCAGACAGGGATGACAGGTGGATCCAGCGGGCCTGCGCGAGGTACTCCGCCAGTGTGGTTCCCGTCCGGGCTTCCTGTTCATGGATGCGGTCTAAGAGAGTGTTGTTGGCACACGGCGCGATCTTGATGCAATTGCGCGTGTGATTATAAAGGCGGACAATCGATTTGGCAATCGCTTTGGAATATGGATCGTCGAAGCGCTCGCGCGTGGTAAACAGCCAGTCACGGTTATCCAGGTGCGCCAGCTCGGCGTCAATGTCATTTGTCTTGCCGAAGCGCAGATCGAATGGACTGGGCGTGCCGCACACGCCGACGTAAGCGACCTGCAGGTTAGGGAGAATATGCTTTGCCACTTTCAGGGTGATGAAAGCAGAACCGCCGATCTGGGTTGTGTATTCCTTGCCTTTTATCGCCAGCTCCTGAATATCGTTTTCCACATCGGAAATCGGGTTGCTTAAGTTCTCGTCGCCTCCACCGGCGGATGTCTCCACCAGATCGAGCCCGGTGCAGTGAAACATATAGTCATAATTGATAGCGCCAATGCAAATAATATCTAAACCTGCCATGAGATTCTACCTCTTTTGTCCGTGTATTTTTTAGTATTTAAAATGAAGAGCGGTGCGGGATTTTTGCTTTTTCAGCAGGATCTCGCACCAGCACCATTTACAGAATATAACACGGTTTTTCGTTTGTCAAATAAAATGTAAAATTAGTGTAAAAAAGACGCGGAAAAGTGCCGAAAAGCCTTTATTTATAAGAAAAAACTACATTTTTTATTAGAGAAAATAAAGAAAAAAGATGGGGAGAAAGAGTGGAAAATGAGAATGGGAAAATAGGGGAGATGGAGAAAAAGGGAATGGAAAAGTGCGGATGGACAGCGGGTGAAATGTTCAGTATAATTTGATGGAATAGAGATAGAATGGACAGGAAACGAAGGGAGGAGAGTGCGATAAAAGATCGAATCAAGGAAAAGCAGAATGAGAAATCAGAGGGGATGGAAAGAGTGGTTTTAACCCGCCTCCATCTCAGCGCCTCCGCCCTTAAATATTTAGCACTCCTGGCGATGACGGCAGACCACATTGCGGTGATCTGCAGACCGATTCCGGGATTCCGGACATTTGGGGATCTGGCGTTTCCATTGTTCGCCTTTTTATTAGTAGAAGGTTTTTTTCACACGCGGGATCGCAGATGTTATGGACGGAGGCTGCTTTTGGCGGCGGTTGTGTCGGAGATTCCGTATGATCTGGCATTTTCCGGACGGTGGATGGATGCACAGCACCAGAATGTCTGCCTGACCTTTTTTCTGGCGCTGGTTGCGATGGAGCTGTTAGAGCGGTATGGAAACGGTATCTGGGAGAAGCTGGTGCTAACGGCAGTGTTCTGTACGCTGACAGAAGCGGCGGGAGCAGACGGCGGCGCATGGGGGATGGGAATGGTGCTGGCATTTTATTTTTGTGTAATAGGAAATTCAGGCACTAACGTGCCAAGGAACATTCTTTTTCATGAGAAAACGGCAGGGGTGTTTATGAAGATAATCGTTGCCGTCCTCATCGGAGCGTTCGCGTGGCAGGAACCCCTCTGGGTGCTGGCGCTCACGGCTGTCTGCTTCATGTTATATGATGGCTCCAGAGGTCGGAGCAGATTTCGTTCCTTCTTTTATGTCTATTATCCGGCGCATCTTTTGACGCTGTATTTTGTGGGAAAATGGCTGGGATGACTTTTATCCTATGGGAATTTTTGACAATTTTCGGGCGTAAAACACGCCCTTTTTTTATTTCCAGGTCAGGCAAAAAAACTTGACAATAAAGTTAGCATGTGCTAACCTTATGTATGGGTTAGGAGAAACTAATGAAAATTAGTCTCATCTAATGAAAATTAGCTCTCTCTAACAACTGTTAGCAGGCACTAATGAAAATTAATGTACGCGAATCAATTAGATTACCGGCAGATGAAAACAGCCGTTTCCGCCAAGTGAGACATCATGACGGGCAGAAGGTGGAAAAACAGAGGAAGGAGAATCGTATGCAGGGAGCAATGCCGATTTCGATGGCAACCGTAGGAACCGCCTATACGATCAAAAAGATCAGCGGAAACACAGAGGTTCGTTCTCATTTAAAATCCATGGGATTTAACGAGGGAACCGAAGTAAAATTGATAACCCAGCTGGACGGAGACGTGATTATTCACGTAAAGGAGTCCAGAGTGGCTATAAATAAGGATCAGGCAAGACACATTCTGATCTAAGACAAGGGAATGGGGATATTCCGGAGCAGGTTGTATGGTAGAAAAGCAGACGGAATCCCGAGTAAAAAATTGGAATGGTTAGGAGGAACAGAGAATGACGCTTAAAGATGCACAGGTTGGATCTACCGTCAAAGTTGTCAAGATTCATGGCGAAGGCGCATACAAACGCCGCATCATGGATATGGGCATCACGAAGGGAAGCGAGATTTTTATTCGAAAAGTAGCTCCGCTGGGCGACCCGGTAGAGGTTACGATTCGTGGATATGAGCTTTCACTTCGTAAAGCCGATGCTGAGTGCGTAGATGTTCAGACAGTTTAATAAGTTTGATTAAAAAAGCAGGAGGATGAAAAATGGCAATTCATATTGCTTTGGCGGGTAACCCGAACTGCGGTAAAACAACCATGTTTAACGCACTGACGGGTGCAAACCAGTATGTAGGTAACTGGCCGGGTGTTACAGTTGAGAAGAAAACCGGTAAATTAAAAGATGCTTCGGGAGAAGAGGTAAATGTAACGGACCTTCCAGGAGTTTATTCCCTTTCTCCGTATACACTGGAGGAAGTTGTAACCCGTGATTTTATCTTAAAAGAGAATCCGGATGTCATCGTAGACTTAGTCGATGCAACCAACATTGAGCGTAACCTGTATCTGACCACACAGCTGATCGAGACAGGTATTCCGGTTGTTATCGCTTTAAATATGTGCGATCTTCTGAAGAAGAACGGCATCAACATTGATGTAAAGGCACTGTCCAAGAAACTTGGCTGCCCGATCATTGAGACTTCCGCGCTGAAGAAAACCGGTCTAAAGGAAGTTATTGCAGAGGCAATCAAAGTTGCAAAGAGCCATGCAACAGGCACTGTAAGCGCTATTTTCGAGGGCAGCGTAGAGGATAAAGTAAGCGCAATCGAGGCAGAGCTTCCGTCCAGCATTCCGGAAGCAGAGAAGAGATGGTACGCAATCAAAGTTCTCGAGAATGACAGCAAGGTTGTAGAGCAGCTTGGTCTTAGTGCAGACAACCGTTTCTCCCGTTACACCAAGGAGCTGGAGAAAGAGTTTGATGATGACGCTGAGTCCGTTATCACTGACCAGAGATATGTATACATCCAGAAGGTTATCGAGGAGACCGTAAAGAAACCGGCTCAGAAGATGAGTCTTTCGGATAAGATCGATAGCATCGTAACCAACCGTTTACTTGGTATTCCGATCTTTGTTCTTGTTATGTGGGCGGTTTACTATGTATCCGTTACTACCGTTGGTACATTCGTAACAGACTGGACCAATGATACATTTGTTGGCGCAATTCAGGGCTGGGCTGGCGATGCACTGGCAGCAGCAGGCGCTTCTGACCTGATTGTAAGCCTTGTAGTGGATGGTATCATCGGCGGTGTTGGTGCCGTTCTTGGTTTCGTTCCGCAGATGGCTATCCTGTTCCTCTTCCTTTCCATTCTGGAAGATTGTGGTTACATGGTACGTATCGCATTCGTTATGGACCGTGTATTCCGTCACTTCGGATTGTCCGGTAAGAGCTTCATCCCGCTGCTGATTTCTTCTGGCTGCGGCGTTCCTGGTATCATGGCGTCCAAGACCATCGAGCAGGACAACGACAGACGTCTTACCATCATGACAGCAACCTTCGTTCCGTGTGGTGCGAAGCTGCCGGTTATCGCTCTGATGGGCGGCGTTATGGCTGGTTATATGAGCGGCGACATGGATCTGGCTACTATGATGGCGCCGATCATGTACTTTGTAGGTATCGCTGCGGTTCTTGTATCCGCGATCATGTTAAAGAAGACCAAACCGTTCTCCGGCAAACCAGCTCCGTTCGTTATGGAGCTTCCGGCGTACCACATTCCGTCCGCTAAGACCGTTCTCCTTCATGTTTGGGAGCGTCTGAAGGGATTCATCATCAAGGCTGGTACAATCCTGTTCCTGGCTTGCGTTGTTATGTGGTTCCTGTCCTCCTTCGGATTTGTAGACGGTGGATTTGGTCTGGTAGAAGAATCTGCTGATTCTATCCTGGCTATGCTGGGCGGCGCTATCGCAATCCTGTTCCGTCCGCTTGGTTTCGGCGAGTGGCAGCCGGTTGCAGCTTCCATCACTGGTTTCACAGCAAAAGAGGCTATCGTTTCCACCATGGGCGTTCTGGCAAATGTATCCGAGGATCTGTCTGAGGAGACCGATGTCGTAGCAGCAGCAATCCAGACATGGTTCCCGACAACCATCGCAGCCTTTACATTCCTGCTGTTCAACCTGCTTGACTCTCCGTGTCTGGCAGCTATCGCAACGATGGCACAGCAGCTCCAGTCCAGAAAATGGTTCTGGTTCGCTATCCTGTATCAGAATCTCTTCGCTTACGCTGTATCCCTGATTGTATATCAGTTAGGTGGTCTGGTACTTGGCGCAGTTGCATTCAACGTATGGACTATCGTGGCAGCAGTCCTTTTGGTATTCATGCTCTTCATGCTGTTCCGTCCGGATCCATACAAGGATCAGAAGAGCTACACAAGAAGCTCTGTAGAGGCAGCTTCATAAGTTAGTTTCTAAATGAAAAATAAAACAGGTTCTGCCGTCCGGCCGGTGGTTTTGCGTTTCCGCTGACCGGGCATCGGCAGGTGCCTGTAATCATAAGTGATAAAATTAATCCTTTATAAGGCTGCCTCGGATAGCAGGATGAAAGTCTGCTGTTTGGAGGCAGCTTTATTCGATTTCAAAAAAGAAAAGGAGAAAGCATAGATGGGAGATTCATCCGGATCCATGTTTTATGGTGTGATTGGTTTTCTGGTAGTTTATTTTGTAGGATATTTTATCTGCCGTGTGTATGATAAAATAAAAAAGATACTCCGAAGCCATTCATCGAAAAGTCAGAGAAGAGAGGACGATAACGTATGAGACCGATTGATATTGGAATTTTAATTGTAGTAGCGATTTTGCTTTTGCTGGCATTACGTTCGGCGATCCGTCATTACACGGGAAAAGGCGGCGGATGCTGCGGATGCTCCGGTGGAAGCTGCGGTTCCTGCGGCAGCGATGGGAATGCTGGTGCGCGCGGCGAAGATCTTTCCAAGAAAGCGGTTACAGCGGGTACCCCGTCCAAGATCATGCGGATCGAGGGTATGCACTGTGCAAACTGCAAGAAATCCGTTGAAAAAGCCCTGACCGCCCAGAACGGCGTCATCTGTGCAGATGCGGACGTAGACAGAGGCATTGCCCGCGTGTTCTATGAGAATGGCGTGGACGATGCGAAGCTGCAGGAAGCGGTTGAAAAAGAGGGATTTGTGGTTAAGAATATTGAGACTGTTGTCTAAGAGAAAAAGTGTGATCCTGTTCTGGTGTTACTGTTCACGCAAACGTGCCCAGTAACGGAATTTGCCGTGGCTTCGCATTTAAATACGGCAAATTCCTGCTGCCACCACGTTTTCTTACGGCACTTTCGGTTCCAAAAGTGCCTACCCGTGTACAGTAACGTTCTGGTTTCAGATGTGCTGGATAGGTTTATTTTGTATCGCAAAATAAAAAGACTTGTGGTATACTTGGAAAAAATGATAAAACTTATACAGAGAGGCAGAACGTATGATCAAGATTATAAAAGAAGCACAGGTTCGAAGCGAGGAAGATAATCGGAATCTGCGGGAGACCGTGGCGGGGATTATTGGTGAGGTCCGGGGGCGCGGGGACGCGGCACTGAGGGAGTACAATGAGAAGTTTGACGGATGTACCGTGAATCGCTGCGGGTCAGCCGGGAGGAGATTGATGCGGCTTATAAGGAGCTGGGCGAGCAGGAGCTGGCGGATCTGAAAGCGGCGCATCACAATATCGAGGCATTTGCGAACGCGCAGAGACAGACCGTGAAACCGCTTGACAATTTCAGCCCGGAGCCGGGAGTCTTTTTAGGACACCGCATCATTCCGGTGGAGTCCTGCTGCTGCTATGTGCCGGGCGGCAATTATCCGCTGTATTCGACGGCGCTGATGTTAGCGACTCCGGCGAAGGCAGCGGGTGTAAAACGTATTACCGCCTGCTCTCCGGTAGTGCGGGGAACGGGTCATATCAATGCCAGGACGCTGGTAGCGATGGATCTGGCTGGCGTGGATGAGATCTACGCACTGGGCGGTGCACAGGCGATCGCAGCATTTTCCTATGGAACTGAGAGCATCAAGCCGGTGGATATTATTGTAGGGCCGGGGAACCGCTTCGTAACCGAGGCGAAACGTCAGTGCTACGGGCAGGTCGGCATCGACTTTGTAGCCGGGCCGAGCGAGGTCCTGGTAATCGCGGACGGAAAAGCGAGCGCGAAGGTGGTAGCGGCAGATCTGCTGGCACAGTCCGAGCATGATGTCAATGCGAAAGGCATTCTTCTGACAACCGATGAGGCATTTGGAAAGAGCGTGATTGAGGCGGTAGAGGAAGAGCTGAAGATTCTGGATACGGCAAAGATTGCGAGACAGTCCTGGGATACGTTTGGAGAGATTGGCGTGGTAGACAGCCTGGACGAGGCAGTTCAGTATGCGAATGAGTACGCACCGGAGCATCTGGAGATCAACGTGGAAGATCCGGATGCACTGATTCCGAAGCTGGTGAATTACGGTTCCCTGTTTATCGGTCAGAATACGGCGGAGGTATTTGGTGATTATGCTTCCGGAACCAACCACACACTTCCGACTCTTCGGGCGGCACGTTATACCGGCGGCGTCTGGGTTGGTACATTCTTAAAGACCTGTACCCACCAGAGCATGACCCCGGAGGCATCCGCGCGGATCGCACCGCTTGTATCGCGTATGGCGCATGGAGAAGGATTATCTGGACATGCAGCGGCTGCGGATGCAAGAAAATAGGAAAAATAGAAAATAATAGAATAAAACCCCTAAGATGCTGCAGCATCTGGGGGTTTTGTGTTTCAAAGCATACCGCCTGCTATTCTTGTCTTTTATTCCGGATAAACCAGTCTCTCTGGACCAATTCCATCTAAGACTTCGCGCAGAAAGCGGTCAGCCAGCCAGTTTGCCATCGGCAGGTTCATATCGAGGTAGTTGCCGCAATCTTTTGCACAAGCACCCGGAACCTCGTCTTTGTAGTCGCGCATGAAAGTAAAGAGCCCTTTCATCAGCGGCACGATCTCCTCGGATGTCAGGTCGCCTGCGAGAAGCAGGTAAAAGCCGGTGCGGCAGCCCATCGGTCCGAAGTAGAGGACGCGGTCTTTCCACTCATCGTTATTTCGCAGCCAGGTGGCAGCCAGGTGCTCGATGGTGTGAACCTCCGCCGTATTCATGACTGGCTCATAGTTGGGGCGTGTCATGCGGATATCAAAGGTGGTGATGACCTGATCGCCCACGCGATCCTTGCGGGACACATAGACGCCAGGGAGCAGTTTCAGATGATCAATGGTGAAGCTTGTAATTTTATCCATGAAAATACCTCCAAGTCAGTTTCATTCATCCCTATTATAAGGAAATAACGCGGATCAGACAAGGGCTTTATTTACCCAGAACCGACAAGATTCTACATGTTAAATGCATAAAAATGCATAAATCATGCATAAACCATCCGAAAATGAATAAAAAACCTCTTGACGCATAGAACCTACCTATGCTATAATCTTTCAGAAAATGAACAAAGGCGTTCGTGGGCTTGGCTCATGGACGCTTTTTTTGTAGAAGCAGACAATTTATAAAATACGTCTGTAATGATGTGAAAAACGCATCTGAGGAAAAACAGATTTGCTCAAATGTGAGGCTATTGAGAATGAAAAAGTAAACTGCCTGCAAGAAGCTATTCACAGGCGGGGTACGAGAGAGAAAGGAATGGTGACCAGATGGAGAAACCGGTATATCTTCTGTTGGAAAACGGCGACTATTTTGAGGGAAAAAGCTTTGGCGCTCCTTTACGTGAAGTGACCGGAGAAGTCGTATTCACAACCGGTATGACAGGATACCTTGAGACGATCACAGATCCCAGCTATTTTGGACAGATTGTCGTTCAGACATTTCCGTTAATCGGAAACTACGGAGTGATTCCGCAGGACTTCGAGAATGAAGAGGTATATTTATCAGCCTATATCGTAAAAGAGTGGTGTCAGGAACCTTCCAACTTCAGATGCAGTGGGGATCTTGACACCTTTTTTAAAGAAAGAAACATCCCGGGCGTCTATGGAATCGATACGAGAAAGCTGGCAAAAACCATTCGTGAATCCGGTTCGATGAACGGCTGGCTGACCGAGGTGAAGCCGCCGTATGATGCGAAAAAGCTGGAGGAAGTGAAAAACTTCCACATTACAAAGGCGGTTGAAACCGTTACACCAAAGAAATGTGAGATCAAACCGGCGGATGAGAAAGAAGAGTTCCAGATTGTGCTCTGGGATTTTGGCGCAAAGGAAAATATCATCCGCGAGCTGACCAGGCGCGGATGCCGCGTGTCTGACCTTCCGGCTGGTACGACGGCGGAGGAGATTCTGGCGATGAATCCGGACGGAATCATGCTTTCCAACGGTCCGGGAAACCCAGAGGACAACCCGGAGCTCATCGAGGAGATCCGAAAGATTACGAAGGCTGGAAAACCGATGTTCGGCATCTGCCTGGGACACCAGCTGCTGGCGATTGCCAAGGGCGCGAAGACTGGAAAGATGAAATTTGGTCACAGAGGTGCGAACCAGCCGGTCAAGGATCTGACGACCGGACGCGTCTACATCAGCAGCCAGAACCACGGCTATGAGGTACTGCGCGATACGCTGCCGGAGGGCGCGGAGGAGACATTTATCAATGTCAACGACGGCACCTGCGAGGGCATCACCTACCACGATATGCCGGCATTTACCGTCCAGTTCCATCCAGAGGCTTGTGCAGGTCCGAAGGATACGGAAGAGCTGTTTGGGCGTTTCATTCAGATGATGAGAGATTATAAGGAAAAGGAGGGCGCGTCATGCCGTTAAATAAATCCCTGAAAAAAGTTATGGTAATCGGTTCCGGTCCTATCGTCATCGGTCAGGCGGCAGAGTTTGATTATGCAGGAACGCAGGCGTGCCGGGCTTTAAAAGAGGAAGGTCTGGAGGTCGTTTTAGTAAACTCCAACCCGGCAACCATCATGACGGACAGCGCCATCGCGGATCACGTATACATCGAGCCGCTGACCCTGGAATTTGTCAAGAGAATCATTGAAAAAGAGAAGCCTGACAGCATCCTGTCCACCCTGGGCGGACAGACCGGACTGACACTGTCCATGGAGCTTGCCAAAGAAGGTTTCTTAAAGAGCCACAATGTAACGCTTCTCGGCGCGTCCCCGGAGACCATCGATAAGGCGGAGGACCGACAGTGCTTTAAAGACACGATGGAAGCTATCGGTGAGCCGGTCATTCCGTCCAAGGTTGTCACCACCATCGAGGATGCGCTTGATTTTGCCGAGGTTATTTCTTACCCGGTTATCGTGCGTCCGGCCTTTACCCTGGGCGGTACCGGCGGCGGTATTGCGGCAAATAAAGAAGAGCTTTACAACATCGCGGAGGCGGGTATCCGCCTGTCACCGATCAATCAGATTCTGGTTGAGAAATGTATTTCCGGATGGAAGGAGATCGAGTTTGAGGTAATGCGCGATGCCATCGGCAACGAGATTACGGTCTGCTCGATGGAAAACTTTGACCCGGTCGGCGTCCACACCGGCGACTCCATTGTTATCGCACCGGCTGTGACGCTGGCGGATAAGGAATACCAGATGCTTCGTTCCGCAGCGCTGAATATTATCCAGGCGATGGGCATCGAGGGCGGCTGCAACTGCCAGTTTGCGCTGAATCCGGAGAGCTTTGAATATGCCGTTATCGAGGTAAACCCGCGTGTATCCCGTTCTTCCGCCCTTGCTTCGAAAGCAACCGGATATCCGATTGCCCGCGTGGCAACCAAGATTGCGATCGGTTATCATCTGGACGAGATCCCGAACGAGGTAACCGGCGAGACGATGGCATGCTTCGAGCCGGCCCTTGACTATGTAACGGTTAAATTCCCGAAATGGCCATTTGATAAATTCGTTTACGGACGCCGGAAGCTGGGTACCCAGATGAAGGCAACCGGCGAGGTTATGGCGATCGGCCGCAACTTTGAGCAGGCGCTCATGAAGCAGTCCGCGGCGCAGAGATCTCCCAGAACAGCCTGAACATGAAGAAACTGGCGCCGATGAGTGTGGAAGAGCTGAGAGAAAAAATTCTGGCGCAGGATGACGAGCGTCTGTTTGCAATCTATGAGAGCTTCAAGCGCGGCGTGACCGTTGCCGAGATTCATGAGCTGACCAAGATCGACGAGTGGTTCTTAAATAAACTGATGCATATCCTGTCCCTGGAACGCCGGATGCAGTCTGAGACTCTGAGCGATGCGCTTTATATGGAAGCCAAACAGAACGGATTCCCGGATGCAGTCATCAAGGAGATGACCGGGCTTTCGGAAATCAAGCATGTTCCGGCATGCTACCGCATGGTTGATACCTGCAGCGCTGAGTTTACGGCAAGTACCCCGTACTTCTACAGCACCTCGGCGAGGAAGATGAGGCAGAAGAATTTATTAAAGAGAATGCAAGCGGAAAACCAGTTGTTATGGTATTTGGCTCCGGTCCGATCCGTATCGGTCAGGGTATCGAGTTTGATTTCGCATCCGTTCACTGCGTATGGTCGTTAAAGAGAGCCGGTTATGAGGTTGTCATCGTAAATAACAACCCGGAGACCGTTTCCACCGACTTCAACGTAGCAGACCGTCTGTATTTTGAGCCGCTGACACCGGAGGATGTGCTGGATATCATCCGGATCGAGAAGCCGATCGGCGCAGTTGTAGCCTTTGGCGGACAGACAGCGATCCGTCTGACAAAATGTCTTGTAGAGAACAATATTCCGGTTCTCGGCACTCCGGCAGACAGCATCGATATGGCGGAGGATCGCGGACGTTTCGCAGCCCTGCTGAAAAAATTAAATATGAAACAGGCAGCGGGTCAGACCGTTTACACTGAGGATGAGGCAATCCAGGCGGCAAATCATCTGGGCTATCCGGTTCTGATGCGTCCGAGCTATGTATTAGGCGGACAAAACATGATTATCGCGTACAACGACGCCGATATTCATGAGTATATGAAGATTATTCTCTCACACAAGATTGAGAATGCGATCCTGATTGATAAATACCTGATGGGTACCGAGCTGGAGGTCGACGCGATCTGCGACGGCGAAACGGTTCTGATTCCGGGTATCATGGAGCACATCGAGCGTGCGGGCGTCCATTCCGGCGACTCCATCGCGGTATATCCGGCATTTATGCTGACCGAGAGCCAGAAAGACCGTCTGGTGGACTATTCCATCCGTCTGGCGCTTTCCATGAATACGAAGGGACTCATCAACATCCAGTACGTTCTGCATGAGGATACGATCTATATCATCGAGGTCAACCCGCGTTCATCCCGTACCGTGCCGTACATCAGCAAGGTAACCGGAGTGCCGATGGTCGATCTGGCAACCCGCATCATGATGGGCGAAAAGCTGGCTGACATGGGCTATGAGACAGGTTTGTATCCGTGCTCTCCGTACTACGCAGTCAAGGTTCCGGTATTCTCCTTTGAGAAGTTGTCCAACGTAGATACACAGCTCGGACCGGAAATGAAATCGACCGGCGAGGTACTGGGTATCGCCCGGACGATGGAGGAAGCGCTGTTCAAAGGCCTGGTAGCAGCCGGATACACGATGAAGCGCGAGGGCGGCGTCTTAATCAGTGTCCGCGATACCGACAAGAGCGACCTGCGTGAGCTGGTCAAAGAGTATGTGGCGATGGGATTCCACATCTACGCGACCTCCGGTACCGCAAGCCGGTTAAACAGCGTCGGCATTTCTTCAACGTTAGTCAAGAAGCCGAAGGAAGCCAAAGAGGGCGAGGAGACGACCATTTCCCTGCTGGAAGAAGGAAAGATAAGCTACGTAATTTCCACTTCCAAGACGGGACGCCAGCCGGGACGCGACAGTGTCCGCCTGAGAAGAAAGGCAGTCGAGCTTGGTATTCCGTGCCTGACATCGCTTGATACCGCGGCTGTCCTGGCGCTGACACTGGAAAGCCAGTATAACGAGGACAACGTTGAACTGGTGGACATCGCGCACATTGCACATGGTGCAGCCGCTAGAAAAGAGCTGAGCCAGATGGAAAAACCGGAAGAAATCCAGATTCCGGGTTATGTGCTTCAGGAGCATGAAAACGACTAAGAAGAACGATGGTCTGCATGGATTCTGCGTTTTGAGGGTTGCGGAATCCGTGCAGGCTGAAATCTTTTGCGAAGGCAAAATCTGACAGAATCATATATGACGGAAAAAGTGGATTAATATTTAAAGAAAGGAAGAGGAGGAAAAGCAGATGGCAAAATTTATTTTTGTGACAGGCGGTGTTGTATCAGGATTGGGGAAGGGTATTACAGCAGCGTCTCTGGGACGTCTTTTGAAGGCACGGGGATTTAAGGTAGCAGCGCAGAAGCTGGATCCGTATATCAACGTCGATCCGGGAACCATGAGCCCGTATCAGCACGGCGAAGTATTCGTAACAAACGACGGTGCGGAGACGGATCTGGATCTGGGACATTATGAGCGTTTTATAGATGAAGATTTAAACCGTTATTCCAATCTGACGACCGGAAAGGTCTACTGGAATGTGCTAAATAAAGAGCGCCGCGGCGAATATCTGGGCGAGACGGTACAGGTAATTCCACATATCACAAATGAGATAAAATCATTTATCTATTCCGTGCAGGAAAAGACCGATGCGGACATCGTTATCACAGAGATCGGCGGAACGACCGGCGATATTGAGTCACAGCCGTTCCTGGAAGCCATCCGCCAGGTGTCCTGCGAGGCGGGACGCAGCAACTGCCTCTTCATCCATGTAACCCTGATTCCATATCTGGAATCTTCCGGCGAGCATAAATCAAAACCGACGCAGCATTCGGTTAAACAGCTGCAGTCCTTTGGTATCATGCCGGATATCATCGTAGCGCGCTGTGACCGTCCGGTGGACGATCCATCCATTTTCCGCAAGATCGCACTGTTCTGTAACGTCAAAGAGGACTGCGTCATCGAGAACCTGACCCTTCCGGTTCTCTACGAGGCGCCGATCATGCTGGAAGAAGCAGGACTTGCCAAGATCGTGCTTCGCGAACTGGGCATCGAGAAAGCGCCGCAAGAGTGCGATCTGACTGAGTGGAAACATATGCTGGACCGCATCAAGAACAGCCGCAAGACAGTCAAGATTTCCCTGGTCGGCAAGTACGTCAAACTGCACGATTCTTATTTGTCTATCGTAGAATCCCTGCACCATGCCGGATGGGAAAATGGCGCGCAGGTGGAGATCAACTGGGTGGATAGTGAGACGATCACTCCGGAGACGGCACCGGAAATCCTGGGCGGTTCAACCGGTATCATCGTGCCGGGCGGCTTCGGCATCCGAGGCATCGAGGGCATGATTGCGGCAGCTGATTATGCGAGAAGAAACAATATCCCGTACTTTGGCATCTGCCTTGGTATGCAGATCGCGGCGATCGCATTTGCCAGAGGCGTGTTAGGCTATGAGGATGCGAACTCAACCGAGTTTGCGCCGGACAGCAAGCATCCGGTCATTGCCTGATGGAAGAGCAGATGGATCTGGCTGACATGGGCGGAACGATGCGTCTGGGTGCATATCCGTGCCGCATCAGTCCGGATACGCTGATGATGAAAGCGTATGGAAAAGGTCTGATCGAAGAGAGACATCGCCATCGTTATGAATTTAACAACAAGTTCCGGGAAGTTTATATGGAGCATGGCGCTATCTTTTCCGGACAGTCTCCGGACGGTACGCTGGTAGAGGCGATGGAGATTCCGGGACATCCGTTCTATCTGGGAGTTCAGTACCATCCGGAGTTCAAGAGCCGCCCGAACCGCGCACATCCGATCTTCCGGGAGTTTGTGAAAGCGGCTCTGGAGGTAAAGGAAAAAAATTCTTAAAATATGGAGAAAATAAAGTATGAAGATCAACGAAAACTATAAAAATCTGGAAGAAAGCTATCTGTTTTCCACCATCGCTAAAAAAGTAGATGAATACACCAAAGCCCATCCAGAGGCAAAAGTAATCAAAATGGGTATCGGTGACGTAACCCTTCCGATCTGCCAGAAAGCAGCTGACGCATTTGCAAAAGCAGCTATGGAGCAGGGCAAGGCGGCTACGTTCCATGGATATGGTCCGGAGCAGGGATATGATTTTCTGCGCGTAGCAGTTCAGAAGTATTATGCGTCCTTCCAGGTTGAGGTGGCGGCGGAGGATATATTCATCAGCGACGGCGCGAAGAGTGATGTCGGAAATATCCTCGATCTCTTTGATGCGGACAACACGGTCCTGATCCCGGATCCGGTATACCCGGTTTACATGGATACGAACGTGATGGCAGGCAGAAAGATCGTATTTATGGATGCCAATGTGGAAAATGGCTTTCTTCCGATGCCTCCGAAGGGACAGAAAGCGGATATTATTTATCTCTGCTCCCCGAACAACCCGACTGGCGGTGTGTACAACCGTGAGCAGTTAAAAGAGTGGGTTGACTATGCGAACGAGCAGGATGCGATCCTTTTATTTGATGCGGCGTATGAGTCCTTCGTAGCAGATCCGGCGCTTCCGAGAAGTATTTTTGAGATTGAGGGCGCCAAGACCTGCGCGATCGAGTTCTGCTCCCTTTCGAAGCTGGCAAGCTTTACCGGAACCCGCTGTGGCTATACCGTGGTTCCCTCTGAATTAGAGCGCGGTGGTTCTTCCATCCGCAAGATGTGGCTGCGCCGCCAGACAACCAAGTTTAACGGCGTTTCCTACCCGGTACAGCGCGCCGCAGAGGCAGCTCTTTCACCGGAGGGAATGGCACAGTGCCGCGAGCACCTGGACGTATACCGCACCAATGCGAAGATCATGACCGAGACCTTAAAAGAGCTTGGCATCTGGCACATCGGCGGCGAAAATTCACCGTACATCTGGATGCAGTGCCCGAACGGCATGAAATCCTGGGAGTTTTTCGACGATCTGCTTGCCAAGGCAAATGTGGTCGGCACACCGGGCAGCGGATTTGGTAAGAATGGAGAAGGATTCTTCCGTCTGACTGCATTTGGTACGACTGCGAATACAAAAGAGGCAATGGAGCGGATCAAGAAGGTTTACGGAAAATAAATAGCTCTATTTTATAAATAAGGGGGCTGGTGCATCTGGGGCATTGTTATCCTACGCACCGTCCCTTTTTTGCTGAAGCAGAGATTGAGCTGTTTCCGCGACCTGATCGCGTACCGGATCGTGATTTCACTGCCGAAGTGTTACCTGAAACCGGGGGAATCGCAGCAGGATGCGGATATCCGGTACCTGTACCAGATAGCGAATGAGCTTCCGGAGGGCGCGTGCGTTTATTTTGACGAGGCATACGAGCGCTGCCAGCGCCTGGTGTCGCTCAAGTTGGCTGAGCTCAATGTCAATATGTTTACGGCAATCAACAACGACCTTGTCAATGACGGCTGCGGGCTGTACCGGGGGCGGCTGATTCTGCCGTATGAGCATTTGTCGAGGCATCAGAATGAGCTGGTGGATTGAGGGAGTTCACGGGCAGGCATGAATCCGGTTGCGAATAGTTGACGAAACGGGAAGATTCATATATAGTTGCCTGTAAAGGAAAAATGACCGAAAATGATAGGGAGGAACCAGTTTATGGACCATACATCCTGCCGCCTGCGTCTGGCTGCTATCGCCGATGCACCTGCGATATTGGAAATTTATGCACAATATATGGACACGCCGATCACGTTTGAGACGGAGCTGCCGTCCCTGGAGGAATTTGAGGGGCGCATCCGGGCGATCACGGCAGAATATCCGTGGATTGTCTGCGAGGATGAAACGGGCAGAATCATTGGCTATGCATATGGGCATAAGCAGCTTGAGCGCGCGGCGTACCGTTGGAATGCGGAACTTTCTGAATATCTGGACAGTCGGGTGACGTCGAAGGGCATCGGCAAACGGATGCTTCTGGTGCTTTTAGAGCTTTTAAAGGCACAGGGCGTCCACACAGTCTACAGTCTGGTAACAAGTCCGAATGTGAAGAGCGATGCGATGCATAACGGATGCGGATTCCGGACGATGGGCGTGTGCAAAAATACCGGTTATAAGAGCGGAAAATGGCACGATGTTACCTGGTATGAGAAAGCGCTGCTGCCATATGAGGACGTACCGGCGGAGATGATTCCGATTGGGGAGATGGAGAAGGAGACGGTAGATAAGATTTTGGCGTCTTTTTGAACAGAGACATAAAACAAATCTGCATAAAATAAACAGGGCGTATGAAAAAGGAATTTTCCATTTTCATACGCCCTCATCCGTTCTTTTTTATTCACCAGCGCCGTAATGCGCTGTCCATTCATTCACTCAGATTAGTTGAAGTATCTCTTTAACAGACCCTCAAATGCCTTGCCATGTCTAGCCTCGTCACGAGCCATCTCATGAACGGTGTCATGGATTGCATCCAGGTTAGCAGCTTTCGCACGTTTTGCAAGGTCAAATTTGCCTTCGGTTGCGCCGTGCTCAGCCTCTACACGCATCTCCAGGTTCTTCTTGGTGGAATCAGTTACAACCTCGCCGAGAAGCTCTGCAAACTTAGCAGCGTGCTCAGCCTCTTCGTGAGCTGCCTTCTCCCAGTACAGACCGATCTCCGGATAGCCCTCTCTGTGAGCTACACGTGCCATCGCCAGGTACATACCAACTTCTCTGCACTCGCCTTCATAGTTAGCTCTTAAATCTTCGAGAATATCCTCGCTGACACCCTGTGCCACACCAACTACGTGCTCAGCCGCCCAGGTCATCTCGCCGGACTGCTCTTTGAACTTGGAAGCCGGAGCGCCGCATACTGGACATTTCTCCGGAGCAGCCTCACCCTCGTATACGTAACCACATACTGTACAGACAAATTTCTTCATAGTCAATTCTCCTTTTCTAAAATAAATTTTTAATTTCGTGTTTTATAGAAACAATAAATAGATAGTAAAGTTGCTTGCAACCATTCTGTTTCATAGGAGCTTTTAAAACGAAATCGTTTATTTGGCTCAAACGAAATCAGTAATGATTACTGATATTAAGATATCATAGATTCTTGTGTTTGTCAATGAAAAAATAGAAATAATTCTTATTTTTTTCATTTTTATCGATAACCTGGATATTCTCAGAACCTTTTCACTGGTGATACGTTCATATCCAGTCAGCACATGGCAGAAATCGGGAGGCGGCTCATTTGGTACAGGCTGTTCCGATACAAAATGAGCCGCTTCTATATTAGTGCTTTTCCCCTTTCAGACACTCATCGCATATTCCATAGAAAAACACGGTATGGTCGTCGATCGTTCCCGGCACAAATTCTTTGGCGGCTGTCTCCAGCTCCTTGGTTGCTTCCATCGGAATATCCATGACCCGTCCGCACTGGCGGCAGACATAGTGGTAATGTGGGGATGTATCATAATCGAAATGATCCGTGCCGTCGCCGCAGGACAGCTTCCGGATCTCGCCCAGCTCAACTAACAGGTTTAAATTGCGGTAAACGGTTCCAAGGCTGATATTCGGAAACTGTTCCCGGATGCTGGTGTAAAGGGCGTCGGCGGTCGGATGATCCTTCCGGCTCATCAGGCAGGCTTTGATCGATTCGCGCTGACGGCTGTATTTTAAGGTTTTCATAAGCGACACTCCAATCCTTCTAAATAATATTGATAATGATTATTATTTATATTATGCGTCCTGACGCGATGAAAGTCAATCTTTTTTCAAAGATTTCCGTGAGAAATTTTAGAGTCAAATTTCAACATCACCGATGCATAAAAGATCCCGTCCTCATACCGGAAATCCACCAGACCCTGGTACCGCTCGGCGATCGAACGGATGGAGGCGGTTCCCGTGCCGAAGCCGTCATGTTTGGTCGAGCGGAACCGCCCATTTTCCTCGATCGGCGGATGGCAGCAGGTGTTGTCAACGGCGATCACGATGTGACCGGCATCCTCCTGGGCGCAGATGCGGATAAACGGCGCGCTGTCTGTACATTCCCGACAGGCGTCGAGGGCATTTTCCAGAAGATTGCCGAAGATCGAGCAGAGCTGTGGCTCACCCAGCGGGAGAGAGGGCGGAAGCTGGATGCGGACCGAAAAATCGACCGACATTGAAGGTCTGGAAAAAATGCTGGAGGGTGCGGACGGGACGAAAACCGATAAAAACTGGAAGGAAGTCAAGGTCCGCTGGGTGCTGGATGAGACATTTAGTGAGAAAGATACATACGAAGGAAAAACACCGGGTATCTATCTAAATACCTTATGAAGCCGAGTCAAAATGAAATTCCAATGTGTTTACAGCTGTATTCATGAAAAAAATATGATACAATGAAACTTGGGGATCATAACCTGATTCACAAGGGGAAAACAAACCGACACAGGAGGGGAACACATGAAGAATTTCTACACCGAAGAACAGTGGAATGAGATTCTGAAACAGCAGGAATCCGTACTTCGCTACGACACATTTACCCGGAAACAGGCGCTTGAGCTGGGGCTTTTGATTGCAGAGATCACGGGGGAAAAATATCACGGTTCGGTCGCTGTCCGCATCGTGGAGGACGAGACGACCGTCTTTGCCTACAAGATGGAGGGCGCGACGCTGGAAGCAGACTGGTGGATGACCAATAAGCTGGCAGCATCGCGGCTCACGGGGATGAGCTCGCTGCGGGCACTGACGGCATCGAGAGCCGGAGAACTGGAAGCATCCTGGAAAGTGCGCGAGGAGAACTTCTTCGTGTGCGGCGGCTGCATTCCGGTTTTCATGAGAGATGGAAGCCGTCCGTTTGCCTATGTGATGGTATCCGGCATGGACACTGGGACGATCATCAGGTGATCGCGGATGCGATGGCGAAACAGCTGGGGGTTGAGATTCCGGAGGTTCAAAAAGAGCAGCCATAAAATGATTGACTTGTAAAAATAAAGACGTTTGCAGAAATGGAAGGTAGATGAGCTATCTGCATTTTTGCAGGCGTCTTTTGTGGTTTTATTGCGCCGTATGGCGATGAATTATCCGTTATTTTATATAGCGCACTTCCCCACCTGGTGGTATAATTCAAGTATTATAAAATTTGATATGAAAAGAATATTTGCAATGACTCAGATGGTTTTTGCATAGCAAAGAACCATCTGAGAGATCCAGAGAATGCGAGGAATGTGGATGAGTAAAAAAGAGGTACGTCAGGCGGCTGCGGAACTGACCGAGCGCCTTTGTGAAAAAGACTTTTTAGACCGGTCGGGACTGAGCCGGAAAAATGTCATGATGCTCATGAACAAGGAACACTGGGAGGAGCAGTTTGCCCATATTTTCCCGATTAAAAAACGGATTTCCTGCCGGGCGGTCTACGAGATCTGTGAGGAACCGTTAAGCCTTTTAGGGCATGAGCCGGAAGAGGGCTGGATGAAGTTTACCTACCAGTATGTGTGCCATATTCTCTACCCGGATGCGGAGTTTACGAAGGAAAATGCCGCTTTTTCCGCCGGTGCGGAGTTCTATCTGGCAGTGCTTCAGTTCGTGTTTGACCGCGAGCGGGCGGTGCTTCCGTACAAACCGATGGAGGACTTTGCATTTTTGGATGATGAGGAAGCTTCAAGCTTTGAGTGCGCGGCAGAATACAGCCGTTTCAAGAAGTTTTTCGCACAGGAATATATCTATGAGATGATGCGCCTCAATGCGGAGGTGACGCCGTTTCGGACGCTGGAGCACATCGCGGGCGTGCATTATGTCGCGATGACGGTGGCACGCGGGCTTTACGAGGCGGGTGTTCCGATCGATCTGACGCTGACCTCGGGCGCGGCTGCAGGTCATGATCTCGGCAAATTCGGTTGTAAGCCAAATGAGCGGGTTCCGTATCTTCATTACTATTATACAAACCAGTGGTTCAACAACCATTCAATGGAATACATCGGCCATATCGCGGCGAACCATTCGACCTGGGATCTGGAACCGGAAACCTGTCGGTTGAATCCCTGGTGCTGATCTATGCCGATTTCCGTGTAAAACAGAGCCGCGGCGATGACGGGCGCGAGATTACCTACATTTCTAATCTGGATGAGGCGTTCAACGTCATCCTCTCGAAACTCGACAACGTGGACGAGGTCAAATTAAACCGTTACCGCTTTGTTTATTCCAAACTGCATGATTTTGAGGATTATATGCGGTCTCTCGGTGTGGATGTGGATTTGAATGGACACCCGAAAAAGCCGGAGGTGCTGCCGGATATTTCCCTTCGGAATGCAGAGCAGACGGTGCAGTCCCTCGTTTTCATGGGTATCGAGCATAATATCCGCGTCATGCATCAGATGGGGGCGGAACGCCAGTTTGGCAATCTCCTCGAGGCGGCGCGAAGCGAGAAGGATTGGAAGAGTGTCCGCGCGTACTTAAACATTTTCCGTGAATATTTTACATACACAAACGACAAACAGAAAGAGCAGACGCTGGGCTTTTTATATGAGCTTCTGATGCACCGTGAGGGCGACATCCGCGCGCAGGCGGCGAGGCTGATCGGACACGTGATCGCGCAGTTCAACGCCGGTTACCGCAAGGAGCGCCCGGCGGGCATGCCGGATATTGCCGAGGAGCGCGTGATGGAGATCTGGAAGCAATATCTGGAAATGATCATCCGACCGGATCATAAGCTGATGCTGCAGCAGAAACGGCGCATCCGTTATCACCTGAAAAATGTGCTGGCATCGGTGGTTGATCATGCGACGCCGGGGGATCTGCGGGAATTTCTGGAGGCATTTCTGGTTTGGTATGACCGGGCAAAGGAGCTGGATCCGGGCGAGGCATTTTCCCTGCTGGATACGGTGCATTTCATGCCGTTTGATAAACTGAGCGAAGAGGAACTGGGGAAAATCGCAAAATTTGCCCTGATTGAGTCGCAGAGCGGGGAACCGGATGTGCGGATCGCATCGTGGCGCGCTTCAAGCTTCTGACGGCGTACCAGCCGGATCATCCGTGCTGTGCTGAGATCGGCGTGTGCGTGAGGGCGGCGCAGGTTGAGGACAATATCACGATGACCTTCCTCAAATACCGCGTGTTAAGTAACCTCGGAGAGGACACGGCGAGAGAACAGGAACTTTTGTATGACCGCGATGTTGTCTCTGATATTTTCCTGGATAACCTCAAAACAGCGACGCGTGGGTCATCAAGTCGGCCAATATCAAGCTGCTCGTCGATCAGATCGCACATGGCAAACAGGAACATATGCTGCATATCGCAGCGCATCTCTCAAACCTTGTAAAAGTCAGCGAGCACGTGATCGTGCGCCATGATGCCGGAACCGCCCTGCTTCGCATCATCGGGCTTCTGACACCGGATCAGAGAAATGAGATCGTGGTCGAGTTGATGAAGGGGCTGGAAGTCGGTGAGTACGAATTTTCCAAATATATTCCGCAGTATCTGGGGCAGGCGGCGCTGTGGCTGCCGCCGGAACAGCTGGAGGAGATCGTTTCCTACCTGCATGGCATGATGGCAAATGCAAACGACCAGATAGTCTCGGTTGCGCTTGATACGGTCGGCGTGCTGCTGGAACGGTATTCGTGCTACCCAGAGCGCTTTGCGGAGGAAAAAGAGGTATGCGAGGAACGGCGCGGACGTCTGCTTGGCATCCTGCTCAGCGGTCTGGCGAATTATCGCGAGTCGGTGCGCCAGGAGGCGATGCTGGTGCTGGGGCAGACCGTCTTCGGCTCATCCTGGATGGAGTGCCGGGAGAAAAAAGAGCTGTTCGCCCTGTCCTTCCGCAAGATGCTGTTCTTATTCAATGAAAATAAGGGAAATGAGCTGACGGCATTTTATCGTGCGGCGTCCCTTTCTAATATTTACCGGTTCATCACGCAGTACCATATGACCGAGGGCAATTTAGAGATCAAAGAGCGGAACCAGGTGGCATTCTTCCCGGGCACATTTGATCCGTTTACGCTGTCGCACAAAGAGATTGTCCGCGAGATCCGCGACCTCGGCTATGAGGTATTTCTGGCGGTCGATGAATTTTCCTGGTCGAAAAAGGCGCAGCCGCATCTGATCCGCCGTCAGATCGTGAGCATGTCGGTGGCGGATGAGTTCCATGTGAACCTGTTCCCGGATGAGATTCCGGTCAATATCGCCAATCCGGCGGATCTGAAACGCCTGAGAGAGGTGTTTTCCGGAAAAGAGCTGTATATCGTGGTCGGCAGCGATGTCATTGCCAATGCCTCTTCTTATAAGAAGAAACCGGTCAAAAATTCGATTCATTCGATGAACCACATCGCGTTCCGCCGCGTGGGTGATGTCAAGGCGGACAATAAATACAACCGTCAGATGATGGATCAGATCAGCGGCAAGGTTGTGGAGCTGGAGCTTCCGGAGCATCTGGAGGACATCAGTTCGACGAGAATCCGTGAAAATATCGATCTGAACCGCGATATTTCGAATCTGATTGACCCGTCTGTGCAGGAATATATCTATTACAATGGTCTGTATCTGCGGGAGCCGGAATATAAACCATATATCCGCGCGCGTGCGATCTCCTATGAGGAGGTGGAGATGCCGGATGAAATGCTTCTGGCGGAAATTTCGAATTTCGTTCTGCGGGACGAAGAAGATCGGGAGGACCTGTTAAATTCGATGAAGGAGTCGGGCGACCGGCTGCTGCTTCTTAGGAATACCGTGCAGGAAAACCGGCTGGTCGGCGTGGCACGGCTTCGCTATCTGGCGCCGGATGAGCTGTTTGCCGTCCTGGGACAGGTCAGTCTGGCAGATCAGGTGCGCCGCCATACCTACGGTGAGATTCTTCTGATTTCGGGTATCTATGTCGAGCGCGATCCGATGATCTACGACGCGGAACAGCTGCTTTTAACCGAGGCGATCGCACGGTCCTTTGAGTATAAATGCGGCTATGCACTTTTCTTCCCGGCAGACGGTTACTGCCCGGAGCGCGTGCTGTCGGCGGTGGTCCGCCAGGGCTTTGTGAAGGCGCCGGAATCCCCGGAAGACGCGCCGCTCTATCTGGTCGATATGCATGCGCCGCTTGTATTAGTGCAGAATCTGGAAACAACGTTAAAAGAACCATTTTCCAGCAATCCGCGCGTTCTGGATGCGATCTACAAGGCGCATCGGGAATTGCAGATGGCGATGACGCGCTTCTATCCGGGACAGCTGGTTCTTTCGATGTCTGCGAGCGTGATTTACCATCGTCTGGTGGAACGGATCACGGCGTTAAATGGTGTGCCGCGTGACCCAGTGACGCCGAGACGCCTCGGCGGGGCGATGTGCGTGCCGTTCGGCAAGATCCTGCGTGGAAAAGTTATTCCGAATACGGTGACGAAGACGCTGCATACAGATAAAGTGTACGATCCGGAGCTGAAAGAGAAGTCGATCGAAGCATTCCCGTACTATTCGCCGCTGCGAAGCCAGATCAAGGCTATCAAGTCCTTTGACCGCCCGGTGATTCTGGTGGATGATCTGCTGCATCACGGCGGACGTTTCGAGGCATTGGAACCGATGCTGCGCGAAGAGGGCGTGGAAATCAAAAAATTGGTGTTAGGTATGATTTCAGGCTACGGACGCGACACGATGGCGACGAAGGGCGTGCCGGTAGACAGTATTTATTATATTCCGAATCTGCGGAACTGGTTTGTTGAGTCCACACTGTACCCGTTCATCGGAGGCGATACGGTGCGCCGCGATACCGTGAAGGTGGCGGGACTGACGCCGTCGATCAATATGATCCTGCCGTATGCCGCACCGCCGGTACAGGGAAGTACGCCGGAAGCCGCGTTTGAGTTCTCCGCGTGCTGCATCCGCAACGCGCGCAACATTCTTCTGGTGCTCGAATCCGAGTACCGGGCGCTGTTTGCGAGAAACCTGACCTTAAGCCGCTTGTCTGAAGCGGTCATCCTGCCGCTCTGCCCGGATAAAGGCGAGTGTGTCAGCTACGATCCGAATCTGGCAGCGTCGGTGTATCTGGAAAATGATTTGGAGATGCTGTATCGGACGCGGAAGTGAGAAATTATGTCAAATAACGCAAAATAATATCATATAAGATATCAAAAAGAGCAGGGGGTATACAATATGTACTATTATAAAATTGGAGATAAAATCTGTTGTTCCTTCAATGGAAATTTATCATACGAAAAGGCAGAAATGCCGCACCCGGGCACGCCGCTCACATTCTTATTCGAGCGCGAGCCGGGAACCGGAAGAGATTCTTTTAAGGTAAACTCGCCGCTGCTTTTATTCCAGGAGGCAGAGAATGTTTCCTGGCTGAGCAGCCGGAAGCTGGAGGTGCAGGCGGCAAACAAGAATTGTGAGCTTGACGAGGCAGTCAAAGCCGCGATCGCTCAGGGCGTGATGCGCGCAGTCAACCGCCAGCATCCGGATTTTGAGGCTATTTTGGCAGAAAAACCGCAGAAAACGAAGAAAAGAGTCCATGTTCTGGCGATCGGCGATGTCGGAAGTACGCTGTTGACCGGGCTTCATCTTCTGGGCGGCGACTGCATCAGTTCGATCGGCATCTGTGATATTTCCGATAAAGTGACCGCACGCTGGGAATTTGAGGAAAACCAGATTGCCTACCCATGGTCGTATGACGCGCTGCCGGAGGTCGATGTGGTAAAACCGGAAGACCTCTTCAAGTGCGATGTATTTGTATTTGTCGCTTCTAAGGGAATCCCGCCGGTTGGTTCTGGCGTCAAGGATGTGCGGATGTACCAGTTTGAAAATAACTCCAAGATCGTTGCGCAGTATGCAAGACAGGCGAGAGCCGAGCATTTCAAGGGCTTATTTGCCGTTGTCTCCGATCCGGTTGACCCGCTGGCAAAGACGGCATGGCTGGAGAGCAACAAGGACGAAAACGGCATCCTTGATTTAAAGGGACTCCGCCCGGAACAGGTACAGGGCTTCGGACTCGGCGTTATGAATGCGCGCGCGGCTTATTATGCGAAGCGCGACGGGCGGTTTTCACAGTTTTTGATTGAGGGGCGTTCCTTCGGACCGCATGGACAGGATCTCGTCATCGCAGATTCCATTGAGAATTACAACGACGAGCTTTCAAAAGAACTGACCCAGCTGACGGTAACGGCAAACCTGCATATGCGTGCGATCGGTTTCAAGCCCTTTATCGCACCGGCATATTCCTCCGGCGCGATCTCCCTGATTCTGATGATGCGCGGCGAATGGCACTGCGGTTCCGTATTCATGGGCGGCATCTTCATGGGCGTGAAAAACCGTTATACTGAATACGGTCTGGAAACAGAAATCCTGCCACTGCCGGATGCGCTGTATGAGCGGATTGTGACGGCGGAGGAAAATCTGAAAAAGATTGTGTGATTGATGAGTCTTATCGCAGGAAGGAAGCGAAAATAAATGATTCATTCAAATTCAGAAGGAGATATTTATATAGAAGAAATGCCTCTCCTCCTCGTTCATCTGCGCGAGGAGGAAAAAGGCGCGGATGCGCGCCTTTCTGAGGTATTATCCTATGCGCTGGACGGCTACGCCTACGAGACAGCGGCGGAAATCAGTGCTTTTGAAGATTATGTAAACCGATGGAGGCGCCTGGAGAAGACACAGAATCGAAAAAATCCAGTCCAGGGACGTATCCTGTTTGCCGTGCCCCTTGGCACATCTGGCATCAACCTGGAGCTTTACCGTCTGATTCGTTTCCTGCGGGAACATCCGGATTTTCTGAACGGTTTTGTCGGCGGACTTTTGGTGGACAGTGAAAATGACCTCTATTCCAAATCGGCGGCGAAGGATCTGGTATTTGCCGCTAACTGTGCGGGCTGCGCGTTCGTGGGACGCCCGCTCGTCGAGGGCACGCGGACACTTTCCAATTACACGATCGTTTCCAATAATCTTGGAACCGATCTGATGGGGGCATACCGCGAGAGCGCGGCGGGGCTGGTCAAAGAAGTACTGGGAACGGATTGCGTCAGGAAAAAATGTCCGAAAGTATTGGTATTGCACGCGTCAAGCCACAAGACCTCCAACACCTACGCGATCTGGGACCGGGTGAAAGAACAGCTCCCGGAGATGGAGATCCGGGAGATAGGGCTTCGAAACGGTACGCTTTCCGACTGCGCCGGATGCCCGTACAAGATGTGCCTGCATTTTGGCGAGCAGGGAAGCTGCTTCTACGGTGGAGTGATGGTCGAGGACGTCTATCCGGCAGTCCGCGAGGCGGATGCCATCGTGATGCTCTGTCCAAACTACAACGATGCGCTGTCGGCAAACCTGACTGCGTTCATCAACCGCCTGACTTCGCTGTTCCGGACGACGCGGTTTTATGACAAAGCGCTGTTTGCGGTGGTTGTGTCGGGCTATTCCGGAAGCGATATCGTGGCGGAACAGCTTATCGCGGCGTTAAATATGAACAAAACCTTCTATCTGCCGGGGCAGTTTGCGATGATGGAGACGGCAAACAATGCCGGGGCAGCGATGCAGCTGCCGGGGATTGAGGAACGGATGAATGCGTTTGCGGAGAGAATCCGGGAGACGCTATTATATAGGTAAAGAGGCGTTATAAGCAGGGCAGCGTCACTGGGAGAGTTTGTAACTGTTCACAGGTAGGAATTTTTTGAACTGAAAATTCCGTACGATACAGTTCCGGCAGCAGATTTTGCCGATTTGGAATGCGTAGCATCGGCAAAATCCCGTTGCTGGGCACACGTGTGTGAACAGTAACGAGAGTTTCACATCTGCTATAAAATTCTTTACAGATTTCATGAAACTAAGTATACTATATAAATATGCAAAAACTGTTTTACTCAGGCTAAAAGCTATGTGAAATTGTACTATTTAAAGAGGGAGAAAGGCAGAAATGAAATCCTGGAGACGAACATTAGCGATAGGCTTTATCATAGCGATAACTTCGCAGCTTTATTGGAACGTATTTGTCAACAATTTCCGTGTGTCAGCGTCGGTTATCCTGCTTCCGGTGCTGATTATGACAGTCGGAAGCCAGATTCACACGATGACGATCTGTACGGTGACGTCGGTCATAGTTTTTTTATTCCGAATTGTGATATATTATCTGCAGGGAATGCCATCCGAGATGCTGGTACAGCTTGCGATGCCCGGAGCATTCTTTTATATCGTGTACGGCATGATGTTCAAGCTGCAGATCCGGAATAAACATATCGCGAATCTGGAAAATGTGATTGCGGCGGCATTTTTCTGTGACTTATGCTCGAATATATTCGAAAACTTCCTGGCGGCGCTTCTTAAAAACAATGCGATGCCGGGACCGGATATAATTCAAAAGCTTTTTATGATTGCCGCAGTCCGCACACTTTTTGTGGCACTGGCACTGATCGGAGAACAGCAGTACCGGCTTCTTCTTACGAAAGCGGATCATGAGAGCCGTTATCAGCGGTTATTTCTTATGACAACGGGACTCAAGACTGAGATTTACCTGATGCATAAGAACACCGAGGAGATCGAGCGCGTCATGAGCAATGCATACAAGCTCTATGAGCAGATTCTGGAAAAGGATCTTCCACGGGAAATGCAGCAGATGGGACTTGAGATAGCGCGGGATGTCCATGAGATCAAGAAAGATTACATCCGCATCATTCAGGGCATTGAGGAGGCGATCGAGGAAGAGTCGAACGAGGAAACGATGAGCCTGCAGGATCTTCTTCGGATTCTGGAATCATCCACCTACCGGACCATGGCGGAGAAAAAGCTGGATATCCGTCTGATGTTTGACTGCCGGGACAATTTTATGACGCAGGAACACTACCAGCTTATGACGATTCTCAAAAATTTGGTAGGAAATGCGGTGGAAGCGATCGAATCGACGAAAAAAAGTGGGATGATCTGGATTCGGGAGTACAAAAAAGATGGCAATTATGTGTTTGAAGTAGCGGACGACGGACCGGGAATTTCAGAAAAACATCTCCCACGGATTTTCAATATGGGATATTCAACGAAGTTTGATGAAAAAACCGGCAATATATATAGAGGCGTCGGGCTCTGCGGTGTGAAAAACGCGGTAGAGGAGCAGTTTGAAGGTAGTATTTCAGTGGATTCGGAAGAGGGAAGAGGAACGAAATTCCATATTGAGATACCGATAGCGAAATTGGAGGAAATAGAGTAAATGGAGATTTATATTGTTGAAGATGATATGTCAGTGATCAGCGTCCTGCAGGATATTATTGAAGATAATGATCTGGGAATCGTCTGCGGAACTTCAGAGGGACAGCCGGCGGATGTGGATGATATCCTGGCAAAGAACCCGGATATGGTTCTGATTGATTTTCTGATGCCGGAAAAGGACGGTGTTCAGGTCATGCGTGAGCTGCGGGAAAGAGGCTGCAAGGCAAAATGCATCATGATTTCCCAGGTGGCGGCGAAAGAATTGATCGGCAAGGCATACGATGCGGGCATTGAGTTCTTCATCAGCAAGCCAATCAATATCATTGAGGTAAAATCGGTCATCCGTAATGTGGATGAGCAGATCAAGAATGAGAAAACACTGACGAATATTAAGAAAATGTTCATGGCAGAGATCGCGGATATGCCGAAGGAGAAGAAAAAAGATGACGGTTACGGCAGAAAGGTGCTTTACATTTTAAACCGTCTCGGCATGTCCGGCGAGAAGGGCGGCGACGATATCCTTCGGATCTGCGAGTATCTGCACAACAACGGACGCCCGATCTCCCAGGTCAGCATCGGTCAGCTCTGCGAGCTTTTGAGCGATGCGCCGAAGAACATGGAGCAGCGTGTCCGCCGTGCGATCGCGGTCGGCATGTCGAACCTGGCACATTTGGGTATTGAGGATTTCATGAATGAAACCTTTACTGCATACTCCAGCACCCTGTTCCCATTCGAGGAAATCCGGGCAGAGATGGATCACATCCGCGGTAAACGCCGTTACGGCGGCAAAGTCAGCATCAAAAAGTTCATCGACAGCCTGATGCTGGCGGTAGATCGTGAGGTATAACGGGTAGATTTACAAAACTTTCCAATCTGTTTATCATAAGTTAAAAAAATGTTATAAAAATTTTATGTTTTTATGATGGATTTTGTAGTTTTTTGTCGGGGCTACAGTATTATACACTTGCGAGCAAGAAAAAAAATAGGTTGGAGGTAGTTGTATGAAGACAATCGAGCTTGATATGTATCAGGCAACCGCAGTTGCGGCACTTGTACTGTTACTGGGACGTGTTCTGGTAGCTAAAATTTCTATTCTTCGTCGGTATTGTATTCCGGCACCTGTAGTTGGTGGTTTCCTTTATGCAATCGTTCATACCATCGTAAGAGGCATGGGCATTCTGGAAATTTCCTGCGACATGACACTTAAAAACGTATTCATGGTAGCTTTCTTCTGTAGCGTAGGTTTCACAGCATCCTTCCGTATGCTGAAGAAGGGCGGCGTTCAGACAGTTGTATTCCTGGCTCTGTCAGCTGTTATGGTAATTCTTCAGAACGTTCTGGGTGCTGGTCTGGCAAGCGTATTTGGTCTGGATCCTCGTCTGGGTCTGGCAACCGGTTCCATCCCGATGGTAGGTGGTCACGGTACTGCTGGTTCCTTCGGACCGTTACTTGAGGAATTAGGCGTAGCAAATGCGAGCGTTGTAGCTATCGCTTCCGCTACTTATGGTCTGGTTGCAGGCTGCGTAATCGGTGGTCCTATCGCAACTGCTAAGATCCGTAAGTACAAACTGTCCGCAGCTACTGAGGCAGCTACTAAGACTGAGACTGTAGAGACAGATGAGACTGGTGCAATCGATTCCGCTAGAATCCTTGACGGTCTTCTGTACTTAATCGTTGCTATCGGTGCTGGTACTATCGTATCCATGTTCCTTGGCAAGTTTATGACATTCCCGTTCTACATCGGCGCAATGTTAGTTGGTGCTATCATCCGTAACATCATGGATGTTCAGAACAAAGAGATCCCGATGGAAGAGATCAGCACACTGGGCGGTGCTTCCCTTTCCGTATTCCTGGGTCTGGCTATGATCGATATGAAGCTGTGGCAGTTAGCTGAGCTGGCTGTACCGATGGTAGTTATGCTTCTTGCACAGACAGTACTTATGTTCTTCTATGCAAACTTCGTTGTATTCAACGTACTTGGCAAATCCTACGATGCTGCTGTTATGACCAGTGGTTTCTGTGGATTCGGTATGGGTGCTACCCCGAACGCTATGGCAAACATGCAGGCAATCACCGGCGTATATGGTCCGGCTCCGACTGCATTCATGGTTGTTCCGCTGGTAGGTTCCTTATTCATCGACTTTGTAAACGCAACTATCCTGACAGGATTCATCAGCTTCCTGGGCTAATAGATGCGAATTTCAAGAGGTCTGCTTTTGGGCAGGCCTCTTTTTTTGCGTAATAGGAAATTTCTTGGAATTTTCTATCACACAAAAAGGAACTAATGTGCCAATGATACGTACTCGCGCGAAGATGCAGGTTGTCGCAAGCGGCCGCGCGAGACGCCCGAATGTGCCAGGACACATTCGTTGTCCATCCCCGAGTTATAATCAAGAACAATATAACTCCATAAGCAAATGATAATAACATCTATAAGACTATTTTTATTTGATTTTGCCGAAGAGATGATATATAATACATTACAGAAACAGAAAAGTTCACAAAAACGATTTGGAACCAGAGGGAAAATTGTACAAGATAGATGAATATATCATCGAGTATTAGTGGTAACCATAGTTGAGTGAGCTATTCAAACTTATATACATATCAGGAGGTATTATCTAATGAGCAAGTATGTTGACAGAGTTCTTGCAGAACTCAAAGAGAAAAACGCACATGAGCCGGAATTCCTTCAGACTGCAGAGGAAGTATTATCTACTCTGGGTCCGGTTGTAGATGCACATCCGGAGTACGAGAAGGTAGCTCTTCTTGAGAGAATGGTTGAGCCGGAGAGAACAATCGAGTTCCGTGTTCCGTGGGTTGATGACAACGGTGCTGTTCATGTAAACCGTGGCTATCGTGTACAGTTCAACGGCGCTATTGGACCGTACAAAGGAGGCTTACGTTTCGCTCCTTCTGTAAACCTGTCTATCATGAAGTTCTTAGGCTTCGAGCAGACATTCAAAAACAGCTTAACAACTCTGCCGATGGGCGGCGCTAAAGGTGGTTCTGACTTCGATCCGAACGGCAGAAGCGACAACGAGATCATGAGATTCTGCCAGTCCTTCATGACTGAGTTATATCGTCACATCGGACCGGACGTAGATATCCCGGCTGGTGACCTTGGTGTAGGCGGACGTGAGATTGGTTATCTGTATGGCCAGTACAGAAAACTTCGCGGTGCATTCGAGAACGGTACTATCACAGGTAAGGGAATGTCCTTCGGTGGTTCTCTGGTTCGTCCGGAAGCAACTGGTTACGGCGCTGTTTACTATGTAGAAGCTGTTATGAAACATGAGAACGATGACATCAAAGGCAAGAGCGTTGTTGTATCTGGTTTCGGTAACGTTGCTTGGGGTATCTGCAAGAAACTGGCTGAGCTGGGTGCTAAGGCTGTTACCCTGTCTGGTCCGGATGGATACATCTACGATCCAGATGGTGTTGTAACTGAAGAGAAGATCAACTACATGCTGGAGATGAGAGCTTCTGGACGTAACAAAGTTCAGGATTACGCAGACAAGTTCGGCGTACAGTTCTTCCCAGGTGAGAAACCGTTCGGCGTTAAGGCTGACATCATTATGCCGGCTGCTACTCAGAACGATGTTCGTATGGAAGAGGCTAAGAAGATCGCTGCTAACGGCATCAAGTACTACATCGAGGTAGCTAACATGCCAACTACCAACGAAGCTCTGAGATTCTTAATGGATCAGAAGAACATGGTAGTAGCTCCGTCCAAGGCTGTAAACGCAGGTGGCGTTCTTGTATCTGGTCTTGAGATGAGCCAGAACAGCGAGAGATACAGCTGGACAGCAGAGGAAGTTGATTCCAAACTTCATCAGATCATGACTGGTATCCATGATGGTTCCGCAGCAGCAGCTGAGAAATACGGCTTAGGCTACAACCTGGTAGCTGGTGCTAACATCGTTGGTTTCCAGAAAGTTGCTGACGCTATGATGGCTCAGGGTATCTGCTGGTAGTCAGTAGTTCCCCATACCATATGGAGTGAATGTATAAGTAATATAATTGCATAACGCAGTTACATAAAGAGACTGCTGATTCGGACAACCTGGCGACAGGAAGTCCGGCTCAGCGGTCTTTTTTGCGTAATAGGAAATTCCTTGGAATTCCCTATTACGCAAAAAGGCACTAACGTGCCAAGGAATAATTCTTCCCTCCCACACATAAAATAGTAATGGTAATTTTTGACAGTCTATCTAAGACGTAAATGTTCAAGCAGGGAGGAGAATGAGAGAATGAGAAGAACAAAAAAGACGAAAAAAACGAGAATGCAGGGACACATGGCAGTAGCAATTTCCATGGCGATGGCGGCAGGGCTGGCGCTGACGGGATGCGGCAGTACCGGAACGACAGGAGTATCGGCAGAGACATCTGCGGGAGGTAAAAATGAAGCCGGGAGGAATACTGCCGGTAACACAGCAGGCGGACAGGAAGAAAGTCAGAGTGGGGCTGGCGCTGCGCAGGTGACAGACACGAAAAAGGGCGGAAAGGATGGCGGAACCAGCCTCATTTTCACGACGGGAGGCGATCAGGGTACATATTATGGATTTGGCGGCGTGCTTGCAGGAAAGATAGGGGAATCGACCAGCACTTCGGTGACGGCGATCACATCGGGCGGTTCGCAGGCAAATATCGAGGCGCTGGATGCACATGATGCGGATTTGGGATTTGTGCAGTCGGATGTCATGGCATATGCCTACAATGGTACGAATCTCTTTGAAGAATATGGAAAAGTTGCTGATTTCTCGACCGTGGCGGCGCTCTATATGGAGCAGGTGCAGATTGTTACGCTGGATCCGTCGATTCAGTCGGTAGCCGATCTGGAAGGCAAAAATGTTTCGGTCGGCGCGGCGGGGTCAGGCGTCTATTATAATGCGGTGGATGTGCTGGGAGCATATGGATTGGATATCGAAAAAGATATAAATCCGACGTATCAATCCTTTGGGGACAGCGCAGAGGCGCTGCAGGATGGCAAGATTGATGCGGCATTTGTCGTAGCGGGTGCACCGACGACCGCAATCACCTCCCTGGCAGCGACGAAGGATGTGTATCTCGTCAGCCTGGACGATGAGCATATGGATCAGCTGATTAAAGAATCGCCATATTACAGCAAAAACACGATCCCAGCGTCCGCGTATGGAACGGATGAGGATATCAGGACGGTGGCTGTCGGTGCGGTAGTAGTGGCGCGCGATGACGTTCCGGCAGAGGATATCTATAACTTCTGCTATGGCGTCTTTGAAAACATGGATTCCATCAAGGCGGCGCATGCGAAGGGAGCGGAGCTGAACCTTGAATTTGCCACTTCGGTCACAGCGGTTCCGTATCATCCGGGAGCAGCGGATTATTTCGCAGAGAAAGGGATGGAGGTGCCGGTGAAATAAGGGGGAAACCCAGAAATGAAGTATGAAAGGGGGTTATACGAATGGGTGAATGGAAGGAAAAGAAAAACAGGGCACCAGATCTAAAATACCTGGAACGTGAAAGCCTGAAAAAGGGCGATTCGGACACAGGGACAGCTGCGGATGTTGAGTTAGTCATGAAAAAATATGACCGCGAGTCCAACACGCGCGTCTGGCAGGGGAAACCAGCATCGATCATCCGGTGGCTGTCGGTATTATTTTCCGTTTACAGCATTTATGTGACGCTTTTCAGTACCGCCTTGCCGGAAATCCGGTTGTCGATGTTTCTGGGAATGATTCTGATTCTCGGGTATCTGCATTATCCGATTCAGAAGGGAGACGGACGCATCAACCATATGCCGTGGTACGACTGGGTTCTGATGGCAGTGGGGGCGGTTCCATTTTTCTATTTTGCGGCGAACGCGCATGCGATCATTAAGCTGGCGACGCGGGTCACGAAGAATCCGGTTATGGTGCTGATGGCGATTCTGGCGGTGCTCTCGCTGATGGAACTTTGCAGGCGTTGTGTGGGAATCCCGATTCTCTGTGTGGTCGGTGCACTGCTTGTATATACATTTGCGACGGTGCGTTTTGGAAAGGTTATTTATGATTTATTTTACACGACGAGCGGAGTTATGAATACGCCGATCAATGTCTGTGCAAAATATATTGTGGTCTTCATCATTTTCGGGGCGTTTCTGGAACGGACGGGGATCTCGAATTTTTTTATCGACCTAGCGAACTGTCTCTGCGGTTCCTCGGCGGGCGGTCCGGCGAAGGTGGCGGTTATCTCCTCGGCGCTCTGCGGGATGGTATCGGGATCTTCGGTTGGAAATACTGTCACAACGGGTTCGGTCACGATCCCGATGATGAAAAAATGTGGTTACCGCCCGGAATTTGCCGGAGCAGTGGAGGCGGCTGCTTCGACCGGCGGGCAGATCATGCCGCCAATCATGGGCGCGGCAGCATTCCTGATGGCAGAATATATGGGCGTGCCGTATGCGACGGTGGCGCTGAAAGCGATTCTTCCGGCAGTGCTGTATTTTGCGGGTATTTATATCGCAGTGCATCTGGAGGCACAGAAACTGGGACTTCGTGGAATTCCGCGGGAGGAACTGCCGCAGATGCGGGTGCTGATGAAACAGATCTATCTGCTGGCACCGTTGATTGTGCTGGTGGTGCTGGTATCGACAAATACATTTACGATGCAGTTTTCTGCGTCGGTAGCGATCTTTGCCGCGATTGCGGTCGGTGCTCTGAACCGGAATAACCGGATCACGCTGAAAAAGATTGTGGATGCGCTGGAGGCAGGCGGACGCGGCACGATCACGGTGGCGGTTGCCTGTGCGATGGCGGGGCTGGTGGCTGGATGTATCACATCGACCGGTCTGGCATCGAAGCTGATCACGGCAATTGTGGCAGTTTCCCAGGGAAAACCGCTGATCGCGCTGTTCCTGACGATGTTATGCTGTATCGTGCTTGGCATGGGCGTTCCGACGACGGCAAATTACTGTATTATGGCGGCGACCTGTGCGCCGATTCTGATTGCACCGGAGATCGGGATCAATCTGGTCTGCGCGCATTTCTTTGTTTTCTATTTCGGAATCGTGGCGGATATCACACCGCCGGTGGCATTGGCAGCTTATGCGGGTTCCGCGATCGCGAAAGCGCCTCCGATGAAAACGGCACTCAATGCGACGCGGCTGGCGGTTGCCGCTTTTATCGTGCCGTATATTCTGGCATTTAACCCGGCGATGGTATTCATCGACACGAATGCACTGCAGGTTGTGCAGATCTGCATCACCTCGCTGCTCGGTATCTTCGGGATTGCGGCGGCGCTTAACGGTTTTCTGTTTGGATGGCTGTCCGTTGTAGAGCGGCTGGTTTTGATCGTGGGCGGTCTGTGCATGATGGATCCGGGCGCATGGACGGATCTTCTGGGACTTGTGTTGGTTGGCGGTGTGACATTCTGGCAGAAGAACCATGGATTGGAGAAAGATGCGGAGACGGGTGTTGGATGAATGAATTTGCATTGCAGTTTACATAACGTGTAAACTGTGATGTGAAGTGTGTGTAAACGTAGACCGCACAGGCGCAGGCATGTGCGGTCTTTTGTGGCATAGGAAACTTCGTGCGGTTTCAGCAAGGTATGTTTTTTGTTTCCGGTGGGATGTTTGCAAACCAGAGGCTGTGAATCGGGCGGTAGCGAATCGATTTTAAGATAATTTTCACAAATTCACTCTGGAAATATCGGGTGGAATATGGTTAAATAGTCAATAGAGTTTTGCCACCCAAAAGAGTGTAGAAGGAACGGAAAGGAGAAATACCAGGATGGATGAGAATAAAGAGTTGGTAGAGACAATGGAGGACTATGCCGAGGAGCTGGAGGCGTCTTTCAAACGCCTGCATGAGGGCGATATTGTGACAGGCACGGTTGTTGCAGTGACAGACGACCAGGTGCTGGTGGATTTGAAATATTTTGCTCAGGGCGTGATTGACCGTGAGAATCTGAGCAATGATCCGGATTTTAATATGAAGGAAGAGATTCAGCCGGGCGACCTGCTCACGGCAACGGTAATTCAGACCGACGACGGCGAGGGCAATGTCGTTTTATCCCGCAAGGAGGCGAATGACAGGATGACGTGGGAACATTTCCGTCAGCTGCTCGATGAGCGCACACCGCTTGAGGTTACTATTTCCGAGGTCGTAAACGGCGGTGCGGTTGCAATGGTGGAAGGCGTGCGCGGCTTTATACCGGCGTCGAGACTGGATGCAGCGTATGTCGAGGATCTGGACAGCTGGAATGGAAAGAAGATTCCGGTGCTGGTGATTGAGGCGGATGAGGAGAAGAAACGTCTCGTCCTGTCCGGCAGAGAGTTGGCGAGAGAAAAACAGGATGCGGAGAAGAAGAGCCGGATTGCGCGCTGTGAGACTGGCGCGATCATGGAAGGAACGGTCGAGACAATCAAGCCATACGGCGCGTTTGTCCTGCTGGAAAATGGCTTAAGCGGACTGGTACATGTTTCCCAGATGAGCAAAAAACGCGTGGAGAATCCGGGTGCAGTCGTAAAGGTGGGACAGAAAGTGACGGTGAAAATCCTGTCTACCGCAAATGGCAAACTAAGCCTCAGCATGAAAGAGGTAGAGCCGGACGAAGCGCCGGAAGAGGAAGTATTTAATTATCATGAGTCAGGCGAGGCGACAACCGGATTTGCCGAGCTGTTAAAGGGCTTTAAATTTGACTAAATAGCAGTAAAGGAGAGGGAAAATTGAATATCCCTGAGACGTATAATCAGCTTGACCAGTGGACGACAGTCATGTTTCTGTACAATTCTGCCCTGAAAGCGATTAACACGAAAATTGAAATTCTAAATAACGAGTTTATTCATTTATATAATTACAATCCGATCGAGCACATCAAATCGCGCCTGAAAACACCGGAGAGTATCGTCAAGAAGCTTAAACGCGGTGGATATGAGGTGACGATCCCGAACATGATTGAGCATCTGAGCGATATTGCGGGCATCCGTATTATCTGCTCGTTCAGCCCGGATATTTACCGGATCGCGGAGATGATCGCGCGTCAGTCGGATGTGACGGTGCTGGTGGTGAAGGATTATATCAAGAATCCGAAGCCGAATGGCTACAAGAGTTACCATATGGTTGTAACGATCCCGATTTATCTAAGCGATGGTCCGGTGGATACGAAGGTGGAGATCCAGATACGGACGATAGCGATGGATTTCTGGGCAAGTCTGGAACACAAGATTTATTATAAATTTGAAGGAAATGCGCCGGATTATCTGGAGCAGGAACTGAAAGCCTGCGCGGATATGGCGGATATGCTGGATAATAAGATGTTTTCCCTGAATCAGGCGATCACGAAGATTGCGGAGGAACAGGCGAAGGAGAAGGAAGCTGCGAAAGTGGCGGAGGAAATGAAGAAAGCAGAGCGGGAGGATGTGCCCGCGGGGAACGAGCAGGAGCCGAAAGACGGGAAACGGAGCGGGGAAGCTGCGACCGGGAACCGGAAAGAAGCCGGAGAGTAAGAGACGAAGAAAATGAAGATACGCAGGCGGATGGGTGAGACAAAGCAGATTGTTCAGGTAAATGGGGGGAATATTCTGCTGTTTGAGCTGGCTTTCCGTTTGCTCACGCTGCCGCTTCTTTTGCAGGCAGTGGCGGCGCTGTTCCGGCTGTCGGTGCGCGCGTCTGGCTACAGTTATGTGACGGTCAGCAATCTGGTTTCCTACCTGCTGCGGCCGGTTACGATCGCGATTCTGGTTTTGATGGCAGCGATCCTGCTGGTGGGAGTTTCCATCGAGGCGGCGGGACTTCTGGCGGCATATCAGGCGGCGGCACTCTCGCGGAAAATGAGCGCTTTTTCGATGTTTGCGGCAGGCATCCGTCTGACGGTATCAGAGATCCGAAAGCGGAATCTGAGGTTGTTTCTGGTGCTGGCGGTTCACGGCCTGGTGCTTCATTCATTTTTGATTTACCGGATGTTATGCCATGTGAAGGCGGTCAAATTTATCCTTCCGGCGCTTCTGGCGGAGAACTGGGGGCGGCTTTTACTGGTTGGCGTGATTGTTGGCGCGGTTGTGATTTCACTTCCGACGATTTTTATCTGTTTTGGCTGTATGCTGGAGCAGCGGTCGTTTCGGGGCGGATTTCTGCGAAGCAGGGAGCTGCTGCGCGGTAATCGGGTACAGGTAGTTGGGACACTTGTTTTGTGCAATCTGGTAGTTACGGCGGTGACGGTGGTGCTCTATCTGATTGCGGTTGTGATTGTGGCGGTGTTTGCTGTCTGGTTTGCGGACCGGCGTCTGGAATTGATTCTGGTTTTAGAGGCGCGCGACCGGATCGAGATGGTTCTGATGCCGCTCATGAGCATCGCGCTGATGTCGGTCAATTATGGCGCATTGACGGTGTTATATGTGCAGCTGGACCGGAAACGTCAGAACAAAGAGCGCTGGAAGTTTGAAGCTGGCGAACATGCGGGTCTTCCGTGGATGAGCCGCCGCAACCGGATGGCGGCGCTGGCACTTCTGACGGCATTGAGCGCCGGAGCAATGTACGACGCTTTTTACCGGGGCAATGTGCTGGCGGCGGATCAGCTGAGGGAAGTGCAGCTCACGGCGCATCGGGGCGCATCGACGAGTGCACCGGAGAACACGATGCCTGCGATGGAGGCAGCGGTCGATCAGATGGCGGATTTTGCAGAGCTGGATGTGCAGGAGACGCGGGATGGTGTGCTGGTATTGTTCCATGACAGCACTCTGGAGCGGATCGACGGGACGCGGCGGACGATCCGATCGCTTTCCTGGGACGAGCTGCAGCAGGTAGATGCCGGTGGCTGGTATTCGGAGCAGTACAGCGGGACACGGATTCCGAAGCTGGAGGACGTTATCGAATATGTCAGGGGACGGATGATGCTGAATATCGAGATCAAATATGCCGGCGCTTCGAGCGATCTGCCGGAAAAGGTCGTGGACTGTATCCGGGAGAATGATTTCGTGGAACAGTGCGTCGTGACATCGACGAGTCTTTCTTATTTAAAGCGGGTGAAGGCGGCGGATTCGGATATTTATACGGGCTATATCCTGTCGGCAGCATATGGAAGCTATTACGAGGATGATGCGATCGATTTTATCAGCCTGCTCTCCAGTTCAGCGAACCGGAAGCTGGTCGAGCGCGTCCATGCCTGTGGTAAGGAGGTTCATGTCTGGACGGTCAATAAAAAGAGTGAACTGGAGCGAATGAAGATGATCGGCGTCGATAACATCATCACCGACCGGCCGATCCTGGCGCGGGAGGTCATTCTGGGCGAGGAAAATGCGGAGAATCTGCTGGCGCGGCTGAGGGCGCTGCTGCGGTAAAGAAAGATTACAGGAAAAATAAAAATCAGGAGAAAAACATGAGATTTGTACTACAGAGAGTCAAACACGCGAGTGTAAAGGTAGACGGCGAGCTGATCGCTCGATCGGCCGTGGATATATGGTGCTGATGGGCGTCAGCGACACCGACACGGAGGAAATCACCGACAAAATGGTGGATAAAATGTGCAAGCTGCGTATTTTTGAGGATGAGAACGGCAAGACGAACTGTTCGCTGGCGGATGTGGATGGCGAGATCCTGCTGATCAGCCAGTTTACTTTGTACGCGGACTGCAGCCACGGAAACCGCCCGGGCTTTACGAGTGCGGGAAATCCGGAACTGGCGAACCATCTCTACGAACACGCGCTGGCGCGCTGCGCCGGACAGGTGCGGAAGGTCGAGCACGGTATTTTCGGGGCAGATATGAAGGTCGAGCTTTTAAACGATGGACCATTTACGATTCTGCTGGATAGTGATACGATAGTGAAAAAGAAATGATTCGCAAAAGGAGGAAGGATATGTCAGTAGCGAAAGAACAGAGAGAAAAACTGATCTGGGAATTTCCTAATATTGGAAAGAAAGCCCCGGAGCAGGAGGAAAAGGCATTTGCATATTGCGAGGGATATAAGGAGTTTTTAAATGCGGCAAAGACCGAGCGCGAATTTGTGCGCGAGGCGGTGCTCCGCCTGAAAGAGGCTGGTTATGAGGAGTTCGAAGAAGGAAAAATCTATCAGCCGGGCGACAAGGTATACCAGATCAACCGCAAGAAAGCGCTTCTGATGAGCACGTTCGGAAAACGTCCGCTGGAGGACGGCGTCCGCATTAACGTGGCTCACATCGATTCCCCGCGCCTGGATCTGAAACCGAACCCGCTGTATGAGAAGGCAGAGGCGGCATATTTCAAGACCCATTATTACGGCGGCATCCGCAAATACCAGTGGGCGACGATCCCGCTGGCGATGCACGGCGTTGTGATTTTAAAGGACGGCACCTCGATGGATATTTGCATCGGCGAAAAAGAGGGCGATCCAGTCTTCTGCGTGACCGATCTGCTTCCGCATCTTGCCGCACAGCAGAATGAGCGGAAACTGAAAGACGGCATCAAGGGCGAAGAATTAAATATCATTGTTGGATCCCTGCCGTACCCGTGCGAGGAAGAAGACTCGATCAAGGAGCCGGTCAAGCTGCTGGCGCTGTCGATCTTAAATGAGCGCTTCGGCATGACGGAGAAGGATTTCCTGCGTGCAGAGATCGAATTTGTGCCGGCAGTAAAAGCAACGGATGTCGGTCTGGACCGCAGCCTGGTCGGCGCTTACGGACAGGATGACAAGGTGTGCGCGTACACGGCACTGACCGCAGAGATGAAAGCCAAGTCCCCGGAATATACGACGGTTACGATTCTGGCAGATAAAGAGGAGATCGGTTCCGTTGGAAATACCGGCTTAAATTCCGATTTTACCCTGCATTATATCGAGGGACTGTGCAAGGCAGGAAATGTGGATGTCCGCAAAGTGCTGAAGCATTCTCTGTGCCTGTCGGCGGATGTCAATGCGGCGTATGACCCGACGTTTGCGAGTGTATTTGAAGAAAAAAACTCCTGCTATCTGAATAAGGGTGTCGTTTTGACGAAATATACGGGTGCGCGTGGCAAATCCGGCAGCAACGACGCGAGCGCGGAGACGATGGCGAAAGTGATCCAGATCATGGATGAGGCAGGCGTATACTGGCAGATCGGCGAGCTGGGCGCAGTAGACGTCGGCGGCGGCGGCACGGTTGCCTTGTTTGTGGCTGGCATGGATGTAGACGTTGTGGATATGGGTGTTCCGATTTTATCCATGCATGCCCCATTTGAGCTGGCGTCGAAACTGGATATCTATAACACATATCTGGCATTTGCAGCATTTTGCAGCTAAAAAATAGCCAGAAAATTCCGTCAGGAAAGACAAAACGTTTTTTCTGGCGGGATTTTTTTATCAAATAATTCATATCAGGTTTTCTTAAATTGGAAAAAGTGATGAACTATGAAAAAAGAGTGTTGCTGAAAATATAAAATATTGAAAAATCGCTTTTGCGACAGGCTGGTTTGTGGTATGATGATTGGTAAGACATACGTGCAGATATATCATATGTGCGTTTGAAAGCCAGGTGCCGGATGGCGCAGGCAGGAAATTGAGAGATAGAGGACGACTAAATGAAGAAATGGAAAATAGCAGGCATCTGTCTGGCGGTTGCGGTAGCAGCAGCGGCATCTGGATGCGGAAAAAAGACAGGGACTGAGACGACCGCAGCAGAGAGCACGGCTGCAGAGACAGAGGAGTATGTCGCAGAGAGCAGCGTGAAGCTGGGCGAGTACAAAGGCATCGCTGTGACCGTGACCGAGGCATCCGTGACGGACGAGGAAGTAGAAAACCAGATTCAGCAGGTGTTGAATTCAAAGGCCGAGTACCGCGAGGTAGATCGGGCAGCCCAGACGGGCGATCAGGTCAACATTGACTATAAGGGACTTTTAGACGGTGAGGCATTTGAGGGCGGTACCGCCGAGGGATATGACCTGACACTGGGATCCGGCAGCTTTATCGATGGATTCGAGGATGGGCTGGTCGGCGCTGTGAAGGGCGATCAGAAAGACTTAAACCTGACCTTCCCGGATCCGTATCCGAAAAACCCGGATCTGGCAGGTAAGGCGGTTGTATTTGAGGTAACGGTCAATGCGGTCAAGGAGCGCTCCGTTCCGGAACTGACGGATGAGTTCGTTGCTTCCGTATCACCGGATGATGGAACTGTGGAGAAATACCGTGAATCCACCCGTGAGAACCTCTTAGAGCAGAAACAGCTCTCGATTGACAATCAGAGAGATACGGATATTCTGAATGCGGTCGTGGACAATTCAGAAGTTGTATGCTCGACTGCATCGATCGACGAGGCATATGATACACAGTTAAAGGCATACACCAACATGCTTTCCTCCTACGGCGTCGATCTGGCGACCTATGCGGGCATGATTGGAAGCGACGAGGACAGCTTCAAGCAGGAGATCCGCCAGGAAGCCAAGGAAATGGCGAAACAGTCCCTCGTTTTAAATGAGATTGCGAAGCAGGAAAATATCACGATCGACGATTCGGACAAGGAAGCACTGGCGAAACGCTACGGCTACGAGAGCCTGGAGACGATGCTTCAGAACGATAACATCGATCAGAAGATGGTGGACGATACGGCACTAATGCAGAAGACACTTGATTTTCTGGTAAAAAATGCCAAGATCACCGTCAGCACTGAGGAGAACAATGCGGCGCTGAATACAGAAGCAGCCGAGGACGAGGCGGAGTAGAAAGCGTCTCATAAAAATACAGATAAGGGGATAGACATATGCAGATTTTATACGACAGAATCCGTAAAGATGGAATCGTAAGAGCAGGAAATGTATTGAAAGTGGATCGTTTCCTGAATCACCAGATGGATATTCATCTGTTCCAGGAGATCGGCAAGGAGTTTAAACGCCGTTTTGAGGGTGAGGAGATCAATAAGATCCTGACGATCGAGCGTCGGGTATTGGTATTGCCTGTATCGTAGCCGAATATTTTGATGTTCCGGTTGTATTTGCCAAGAAAACAAAGACGAAAAATATTGCCGGAGAAGTGTATACAACGAAGGTTGAATCGTTTACCCATGGCACTGTATATGATATTATTGTGTCCAAGGAGTTCCTTGGAAAAGGCGATAAGGTTCTGGTTATCGATGATTTTCTGGCAAAGGGCAAGGCATTAGACGGTCTGACCACTTTGATTCAGGATTCGGGAGCAGAATTAGTTGGTGCGGGCATTGTCATTGAAAAAGGTTTTCAGGACGGCGGCAAACGCATCCGTGATAAGGGCATCCGCGTTGAGTCACTGGCGATCGTAGACAGCATGAATGCAGAGACCGGGGAGATCGTATTCAGAAATGAAGATAAATAAAAAAGCATTGTTTTTTGATATTGATGGAACATTGTTTAGTGAAAAATTAAGGCAGGTACCGCAAAGCGCGGTGCTTGCCTTAAAAAAAACAATGGAAAAGGGAAATTTGACATTTATTAATACGGGGCGGACCTGGTGCCAGACGTCCAAAATTCGGGAGGAAGCGCCGGTAAACGGGCTGCTCTGCGGCTGTGGTACCTATATTTCCGTGGATGGAAAGACACTCTATGACCAGAGAATTTCGCAGGAATGGGCGGAGAAACTGAAAGAGGATATTCTGCGGTTCCGGATGGATACAGTGATGGAGGGCGTGGACGCCTGCTTTTTCCGGCCAGATGGGGTGCAGACCGAGACGATGCGGGCGATCCGCTCGATTCTCGACCAGAGCGGATCGGTTTCGACGAAGGGCTGGTCGGATCCGTCCTTTTCGATCAGTAAATTTTGCGTGGCAGTCGGAGCAGACAGTGATCCGGCGGGATTTTTTGAGACACTTCGGGATTTTGAGGTGATTGACCGGGGCGGCGACTTCTATGAGTGTGTGCCGATGGGGCATTCTAAGGCGAGTGCGATCGAGTGGATTTTGAAGCAATATGGGATCGCGCTGGAGGACGCGTGGGTCTTTGGAGACAGCATGAACGATCTGTCGATGTTCCAGTATGTGCCGAATGCGGTTGTCATGGGAAAACACGATGCCGGGCTGGAGCCGTATGCGACGTTTACGGCGAAGACCGTGGAGGAAGATGGGATTTACCGGGCGATGGAAGAGCTGGGACTTTTGTAAGGAAGCAATGGTTTGGTGTTTGATATATATGTATAAAGAGTGAAATTTGTGTGGATGTGTGGAGTTCAGAGAAACATCCTGTGGAGAGAAGTTTCAGGAAAGATTGACCTGGTGGATGTCTGAGACTTGAAATGCTCAAGATTGTGGATAGTTGAGACAGAACTAGAATGAAAGGGTGTTGGATAAAGATATATGAATTATGAGAAATCGGAAAAATATGAAGTTCTCAAGCGGTATTTCGGATATGACAGCTTCCGCGAAGGACAGGAAATGCTGATTGATGGGATTCTTGATGGGCGTGATGTGCTGGGAATCATGCCGACGGGCAGCGGAAAATCACTGTGTTATCAGGTTCCGGCATTGATTCTTCCGGGAATCACGCTGGTGGTGTCACCGCTGATTTCTCTGATGAAGGATCAAGTCACGGCACTCAATCAGGCGGGCGTCCACGCGGCGTATCTGAACAGTTCGCTGACGACGGCACAGTATTATAAGGCGCTTGGGTATGCGCGCGAGGGGCGCTATCCAATCATTTACGTGGCGCCGGAGCGGCTGATGACGGAGTCGTTTCTCGATTTTGCGATGCATGTGGATATTGCGATGCTGGCGATCGACGAGGCGCATTGCATTTCCCAGTGGGGACAGGATTTCAGACCGAGTTATTTGAAGATTGTTGATTTTATCGAGAAGCTGCCGAGGCGTCCGGTGGTCAGTGCTTTTACGGCGACCGCGACCAAGGAGGTCCGGGATGATATCATCGACATTTTGCAGTTACAGAACCCGGTGATGCTGACGACGGGATTTGATCGGAAAAACTTGTATTTTGCAGTGGAGACGCCGAAGGACCGCTATGCGGCAATCCGGGCATATCTGGAGGCGCACCCGGGACAGGGAGGGATTATTTACTGTCTGACCCGCAGGAATGTCGAGGAAATCTGTGAGAAGTTAATCCGGGATGGATTTTCAGTGACGCGTTACCATGCGGGACTTTCTGATGCGGAGCGGCAGAAGAATCAGGATGATTTTATCTATGACCGGGTTCCGGTGATGGTGGCGACCAATGCGTTCGGCATGGGAATCGACCGGTCGGATGTACGGTTTGTCCTGCACTGCGGGATGCCGAAGAACCTGGAAGCCTACTATCAGGAGGCAGGACGTGCCGGGCGTGACGGCGAACCGGCGGAGTGTATCCTGTATTATAGCGGGCGGGATGTGGTGACGAACCAGCTCTTTATTGAGCGGAACCAGGACAATCAGGAGCTTGACGACTATACGCGGCAGGTGGTGCTGGAACGTGACCGGGAACGCCTGAAAAAGATGACGTTTTATTGTTTTACGAATGAGTGCCTGCGTGATTATATCCTGCGGTATTTCGGCGAATATGGAAGTAATTACTGCGGAAACTGTTCGAATTGTATGACGCAATTTGACACGATCGATATTCAGGCGGCGGCAGAGAGTCTCTTAGGCTGTGTGCAGTCGTGCGGACAGCGCTATGGAACAACGGTGATTCTCGACACGGTTCACGGGGCGAATACGGTAAAGATCCGAAATTACCGGATGGATGAGAATCCGCATTATGGGGAGCTGGCGAAGGAGAGCGTCGTGCATCTGCGCCAGATGTTTAACTTCCTCCAGGTGGAGGAGTATCTGTTTGTCACGACGGATGAGTATTCGATTGTCAAATTGACAGAAAAAGGTGCTGCTTTCCTGGAAGCACCGGAGCCAATCGAGATGAAGATGGCGAAGGAGCGGGAAAAACAGGTAGCTGGAAGCAGCAAAAAGAGCCGCCGGGGCGCGAAGCTTCCAGCCGGGGCAGCCGAATTTACGGAGAAGGAAGAGACGCTCTTCGAGGCACTCCGCGCGCTGCGCCGCGAGATCGCATCCGAGGAAAAAGTGCCGCCGTATATCGTATTTTCTGATAAGACGCTGACGCATATGTGTATTTTAAAACCGGTCACGGAAGCGGAGATGCTGGAGGTGTCCGGCGTGGGTGCATATAAGTTTGAAAAATATGGAGAACGGTTTCTGGAGTGCGTGCGGAAGTTCTTAGAGTCTTAGTATCGGGTGTGTGTTCTGTTTGTGAGTGAAAAATGCCTGAAGAAAAGACAGAAAAATAAAAAAATATACATATGATGACAGATTTTAGCTTGTTAAACGCCACATTTTCTAGTATAATAAGGGTATCAATCCATGGATGGAAGTGACTGTGAACATGGAACTTTTAGAAGCAGTTTCAAACATTTATGAACACCTATTTAGATGGAGAAGGGGGCGTTTTTATGGAGAAAAGTTATACAAAGATCTACACAACTGGAGCGACAGTACCGTTAAAGATTCGTCCAGGACATTTCGCAACAAACCATGCACATATCAATTATTACATTGATGTGACGACCCTGAAAGCGAGAACGAAAGAGGCGGAGGAAGTTGCACAGGCGCTGGTTGGCATGTATCTGTATGACACTGTGATCGACACGATTGTCTGCATGGAGGGCACGGAAGTTATCGGTGCTTTTCTGGCGGAGGAGCTGGCAAAGGGCGGTTTTCTCTCGACGAACGCGCACAAATCTATCTATGTAATCAGCCCGGAGTTCAACAACAACAGCCAGATCATTTTCCGTGACAACCTGATTCCGATGATCCGCGATAAACACGTGATGATCCTGATGGCATCCGTGACGACGGGACGCACCTTAAATAAGGCAGTTGAGAGCATCCAGTATTACGGTGGTATCTTACAGGGCGCATCGGCGATTTTCAGTGCGATGGATTCGCTGGATGGTGTGCCGATCAAGTCAGTCTTTGGCAAGAAGGATTTACCGGATTATACGTATTCAGATTACCGTGACTGCCCGCTCTGCAAGGCAGGAAAGAAGATTGATGCGCTGGTAAATACGTTTGGATATTCGCCGATGGGGTGATGCAGCGATCGGAAGCTGCTTCGTTTGATGAATACAGGATTTGTAAAAGCCGGATCGTTGAAATGAAACGCGATCCGAATGCGGGTGCTGCATGGCAGCATAGAAAGCATTATTGAGAAAGAGATAGATTTTACAAGGTTTGAGAACAGATAGTGGATACCGCAAAACCACAGAATCCGTGCACTGACCTGTCAGAAATAAGAAGATGGGGAGCAGAGGGATGGGAAAAAGGTTTTGCGGTATCTCTTTTTGTGTCAAAGGTGCCAAGGCACATTAATGAAAAAAATAACAGAAACAAGAATAAAGAAGGGAAAGAAAGAGGGATAAAAATGGATACACAGCAGATGTTTCAGGAACTGGATCACCTTTATGCACAGGGAAAACTGGACGAAGCGGAAGAGAAAATGATGGGTTGGATGAAGGAAGGGCTGGATTCAGGGAACAAAAGCCTCTGCCTGATGATGTGTAATGAGATGGAAGGACTCTACCGGAATACCGGACGGGTTGCACAGGCAGTCGATATGGCGGATATGGCGCTGTCCCTGATTGCGGGGATGGGACTGGATGGTTCGATCCACCATGGAACGACACTTTTAAATGCGGCAACCGCGCGCCGGATGGCAGGAGATGTGGAGAAAGCGCTTTCCCAGTACCGGGAGGCGGAAGCGATTTTTAAGAATCTTGGAAAAACGGATGGCTATGAGATGGCAAGTCTCTACAATAATATCAGCCAGATTTATCAGGAACAGGAGGAACATGAAAAGGCGCTGGAATCGCTGGATAAGGCGCTGGAACTGATTAAAAAGATGGAGAACAGCGAGGCGGAGGTGGCAACGACCCATGTCAACCGGGCGCTATCCTTGATGGCGCTGGGACGGCTGGATGAGGCGGACGAAGAGTTAAAGGAAAGCCTGACCTTTTATGCGTCCCCGGAGGGCGTGCAGTCGGGACACTTTGGTTCGGCGCTGGCAGCAGCCGGGGAGCTGGCATGGAGGCGCGGTAATTATGATCAGGCGATCGGGCTGCTGGAAAAAGCGCTGATGGTAACGCAGTCCCGGTTTGGCGAGAGCGATGCGTGCGCGGTGATCCGCCAGAATCTGGAGATGATCAAAAAAGAAAAGGAAGAAAAAGGTATTACCGGTGATGAGGGCAGAACGGAAAGCACAGGCGGAAAACAGAGCACTGTGCGAGCTGCCAGTTCAAGGATGCGAAATTCTGAGACAGGACAAGAAAAAAGCGTTTTTTGAAAAGTTTTCAGATGGAAGATTTGATAAAAAGCGTGCAAGAAACGCGCATGAAAAAAAGATACTGAAAATAGAGAAAACGTAGAAATAGAAAAAACCATAAAATCAGGTAGGGGGATCAGATGCAGGGACTAGAACTGGCAAAACGATACTATGAAGAAGTTGGGCGTCCGATGCTGGAGCGGGATTTTCCAGAGCTTCTGCCGCGGCTGGCGGCGGGGCTGGTGGGCGAAGGTTCGGAATGCCTGGGATTTGACGATGCGATATCGCAGGATCACGATTTCGGGGCAGGTTTTGACCTCTGGCTTTCGGCGGAAGATTATAACCAGTACGGGAAGGCGCTTCAGGATGCTTACGACCGTTTGCCGGGGGAGTTTGCGGGCATTCCGGCACGGCTTACAAGTGCGCGGGGCGGCGGACGTGTCGGTGTGTTTGAGATAGAGGCATTTTACAGCCGTTTTATCGGGATGGAACAGCCGCCAAGGAGCTTGATGCGCTGGCTGCATCTGCCGGAGGATAAGCTGGCGGCAGTTACAGGCGGGGCAGTTTTTGAGGACGGACTGGGAGAATTTTCCGCGGTCCGCGAGGAGCTTCGGAAGTATTATCCAGAGGATGTCCGGATCAAGAAGATCGCGGCGCGGGCAGCGAAAATGGCGCAGTCGGGACAGTATAATTATGGCCGCTGTATGCGGCGGGGGGATACGGTTGCGGCGATGCTGGCGCTCGATGAATTTGTGCGGCAGGCGATTTCGATGGTCTATTTACTAAACCGGACGTATATGCCTTACTATAAGTGGATGTTCCGGGGAATGGAAAAATTTCAGATATTGCCGGAGGTGGCGGAAAAAATCCGGGAGCTTTCGGTGATGGGAGATACGAGCGAGATGTGGAAGCCGCCGTTTCCCCCGGGATGGAATCCTTATGTAAACCAGTTGGATCCGCGTGTGGGTCGGATTGAGAAAATCTGTCAGGCGGTAGTTGGGGAACTGCGAAAACAGGGACTGACTGACAGCCGGGATGCATTTCTGGAAGCGCACACGTGGGAGATCATGAAACGGATTCAGGATCCGGAGCTGAAAAAATGTCATGTGATGGAAGGATAAGCCGCGGATAGACACATCAAAATGGGAACGCGCATGGACTGTAAATGAAAGAAAAGATGCAGGAAATTGATTTGGAAGGGATCTGGCAAGCGAAAGGGAGGACAGCGTATGACGAAACAGGAGAAAATAGAGAAACTGATTCAGATGGAGTGGGAAGATTTTCAGAAAGTTAATAACGAGGGCGGACGTGCTTCTTGTCAGGACGATCCGGAGACATTTTTTATCATGCGACGAAGCCATTTTGCACCGTGGACAGAGGAACTCATCGACTGCGTGCTGGCGGATATGAACCGCGCCCATGAGCAGGGGCGCAATCTGGTAATGGAGAAATATGCGTGGATGATGGCGAGCACCGCACCGGAGCAGTTTAAGAAACTGCATCATTTTCTGATTGATCCGACGCTGGCGGGTGAACAGTGGAGTGATGCGATCGTGAAACAGCAGCTTGCTTGGATGGAAGAGTACCAGGCGAAATATCCGGTGCTGGCGTCTGGAAACCGGCTTCTCTACAGTTCTGAAGATACGCCGTATGATACTTCCTTCCAGACGTACCTGCTTGGAGAACTGCGGACTTACTCGGACAGCACCCTGCATACGTACTGGCAGTTTATCAATGACCTGAAAAAGGAAGGAAAGAGTCTGGCACTTCTGACGATGGAGGCGGAAGTGAAGGCATATGGATATGAGGGGCTGGATGCGGCGGAGAAGGCGCTCTCTAAATAAAAATTAGAAGGATGTATATTCGAAAATTTATGGCAATGATTTCGAAAAAGTGAATGTATAATAGCTAATATACAAGGTAAGTTGAAAAAAATCGGAGAGAATGAATGATCAAAGTTCCTCTCCGATTTTCTTATATCAGCACATTCTTTGTTTCCAATTTTTACGAAAACCGCCGAACCACCCGCATCACCTGTTCCACCGTATCGCTCAGATTCTTCCGGGCGGATGCCGGTTCCATTGCTTCTTCCAGCGAGCAGATGGAGCGGAGAATTGGGAAAAAGGCGTCGATTCCGGCATCGTTACACTGGATGGCATCTGGGGTGACGCAGCCGGAGAAGGCGAAGACGGGCTTGCCGTATTTTTTAGCCAGTCTGGCGACGGCGATGGGGGCTTTTCCCATAGCAGTCTGTCCGTCGAGACGACCCTCACCGGTGATGACGATATCGCTGTCCTGGATGAACGATTCCAGAGAAGTTTCTTCCAGCACGATCGAGGCGCCCGGTTCCAGGACAGCGTTCATATAGCTTAAAAAGGCAAATCCGAGACCTCCGGCGGCACCCGTGCCGGGAACCGTTGGATCGGCGTGTGGAAATTGCCGGGCAGTAAGGACGGCGTATGCCTGCATCCAGCGATCCATATTTACGATATCTTCCCTGGAAGCGCCCTTTTGCGGACCATAGACGGCACTGCAGCCATTTGGACCGCAGAGCGGATTGGTGACATCGCAGGCGATCCGGAAGCTGCACGCGGACAGTTCGGGAAGAACGGAGCCGGTACGGATGGAAGAAAGCTCTGACAGTCCGGCGGCACCCGGGGAGACGGGCGTTCCGTCTTCTTTGAGAAATTGATATCCCAGCGCGGAGAGCATGCCGAGTCCGCCATCGTTGGTGGCGCTGCCGCCGATGCCAATCAGGAAACGCCGGCAGCCTTGGCGGATGGCGTCAAGGATCAGTTCTCCGACACCGTAGGTGGTAGTGCGGAGTGGATTGCGTTCCGCAGCAGCCAGGAGCGGAAGTCCGGAGGCAGCAGCCATCTCGATCACCGCAAGCGGTTCGCCCTGTCCCGGTGAGGTGAGAATCCCGTAGTCGGCTTGAAGGGGGCGTCCGAGCGGATCGGAGACGGAGATGGTGCGGATCCTGCCGCCCAGTCCTTCCGTCAGGGCATCCACGGTTCCCTCGCCGCCATCTGCCAGAGGGCGCACGAAGACTTCTGCCTCGGGATAGACGCGGAGAATGCCGCCTTTGGCGGCGTTTCCGGCTTCCATTGAGGCCAGACTTCCTTTCAGGGAATCGATTGCAACCGTAATTTTCATATGAGGTTCCTCCTTTTTGGTGTTTTGGATCCGATTCATTGTTACTTTCAGATGGAAATTGAAACTTTTCTTGACAGCTATGCTTCTTTTTATTATAATACTATTGGACACTGGATACAATATTGGATGCTCCATTTTAAGAAACAAATTTGGCATTTATCTCATGTTTGAGATAGCCAGACGAGCGACAGGAGGTACCGATATGAGTAACTTAACAATCAGACCAATCAACACTGGTTTCGTGACGATGATTCCGAAACAGTATCTTTACCACCATTCTACGGTGGCATATTATCCCGATGCTTCCGATCGGGAGGAAGAATACCCAGTTTTTACGTATCTGGTAGAGGGCGGAGACAAACTGCTGCTTGTGGATACAGGCATGGCATACACAGAGCGCGCCGATAAATACCACCATCATGGATCATATCAGCCGGAGGGCATGGCGATCGCGGATCAGCTTGCAAAGATCGGATATAAACCGGAGGATATTGATATTGTAGTGTTTACCCATCTGCACTGGGATCATTGCTTCTATATGGATAAATTCACGAATGCGAAATTTTATGTAAACAAGAAGGAATACGAATTTGCGATGGATCCAATCCCGCTCTATTACAAATCATACGAGGCGCCGCAGCTTGGCATTACCCGCCCATTTGAGGGAATCAAGATGGAACTGCTAGAAGGCGAGGCAGAGGTCATGCCGGGAGTGCGCGTATTTGAGACGCCGGGACATTCCATCGGGCATCAGTCGGTTGAGATCGACACGGCAGCGGCAGATATATTTGCTGCGGTGATGCAATTTTCATTATGGATAATACGAAACCGATCGAAGAGATTCATTATGATATTACGCCTCCGAACCGGTTTTCAGATATTGTCTCCGCCTGGAAGAGCATCGAGCTTATCAAAGCCCGGGCAGAGAGTCTGGATAAGATTCTGACCTGTCATGACCGCGAGATGTTAGATCGGGTTTCGAAAACACCGATCCTTGGTCTTTAAGACGAAAGGCAGGTGAAAGAAGAAGTTCGTGAGACTTCGAGAAAATGGCAGTGGTTGGGGTAATTGCAAGCTGTGACACGAAATATCATGAAGTACAGTTTGTACAGAAAAAAATAAAAATGAGCGGAAACAGTCCGCTGATACTCGATGTCAGCACGGGACCGCATATTCCGATGCGCGCAGATGTCAGCCGGGAGGAGATTCTGGCAATGGGTGGTTATACCTGGGAGCAGGTGCACGCGATGGACAAGAGCGGTGCGATCGCAGCGATGACGGAGAGTATTTCCAAGATGCTGTTAAAACTCGTCGGGGAGAAAAAGATTGACGGCGTGATGGGAATGGGCGGACTGCAGAATACGGTCATGTGTTCTGCGGCGCTGCGGCTGCTTCCGATCGGATTTCCGAAGATTATCTGTTCCACGATCGCCAGCGGATACCGGTATTTTGACACGGTTGTGGGCGACAAAGATATCATGGTGGTTCCGTCGATCGTTGATTTTGCCGGTATGAACCCCGTTAATGAGGCGGTGTTGGGAAATACAGTCAGCGCCCTGATTGGCATGGTGACATATGGGGGAAAACGGATCGATACACATGGGGAAAAATATATCGCGACAACGCTTATGGGGATTACGAATGATACCGTGATGCGGGCATCCGACGAGCTGACGGCGCGCGGCAGAAAGATGATCAGCTTCCATTCGACCGGAATCGGCGGCCGGGTGATGGAGTCGATGATCCGCGAGGGCGTTATTTCAGCCGTTATGGATCTCTCACTGCATGAGATGACAGCGGAATATTTGGGCGATTACGGATACAGCAAGGGTGCGGATAACCGCCTGTGTGCGGCAGCGGAGATGGGGATCCCGGCGCTGATCTGCCCGGGCGGCATTGATTTTGCGTGTCTGAGGAAAGAGGAACTTTTAAAAGATGAGGAAGATCGGGGGTACGTATGGCATAATCAGGATTTAACACATACGCGCCTGTATGAGAGCGAAATTCTGGATATTACACACACGATCGTGGAACGACTGAATCGTTCCAAGGGAAAAACGGAGGTCATTCTCCCGATGGGCGGATTGCGGACAATGAGTTATCCGGGTGAATTTTTCTATAAACCGGAGACAATTCAGAAGATGCGTCAGATTTTCGAGGCGGATCTGAAGCCGGAGATTGTGTTTAAAGCGTATGATCTGAATTTCTGTGATCCTGAATTTGCGGATATCTGCGCACAGGAGATGGAAGCGCTGCTGAATGAAGCGGAGGGCAGCAGAAAGGAGAGCGCATGAAATATCAGGAATACAAAGAGCTGAGCGATGCGATGGAACAGGCGGCTCACAAATTTTATCAGCTCCGCTATCAGATGAGCAACGGCGGAAATCTGAGTATGCGTGCGCCAGGGCATGACTGGATGCTTGTGAAGGCGACGGATGTGGCGTTTGACGAGGTGTGCGCGGACACAATTGTTGTGACGGATTTTGACGGAAACTTGATTGAGGGCAATCGGAAACCATCCAAAGAAGCTCTTTTGCACGGTGCGATCTACCGGGAGCTCCCGGAGGTGTGCGCGATCATGCACTGCCATTCCCCATATGCGACTGCATGGGCGGATAAGCATGAGACGCTTGATTTTTCGACGCACCATTCGGAAATGAAGCTGGGCGGAAATGTGCCGGTGTTTGACACCCATTCGTATGCCGTTCCGAAGGAATATTTCCCGATGATTCTGGAAGAGTTCCGGAAAAATAAAGAGATGAATGCATTCCTTCTGCGCGGTCACGGTCAGGTGACGGTGGCAGGGACGATGCGCGAGGCAGCTTATCTGGCGGAACTTGTCGAGGAGACGGCGCAGATTTCGCTGCTGGCGGGTAGATAAGAAAAGCAGAAAAAAGTAATAGGCGGTGAACGCAGAGAGACAGGAACTGCGCTCATCGCCTTTTGTAATTATACGGCTGTCGATGCTTGGTAGGTGTTTTGTCTTTAAGAAAAATTGGCTTGGCGTCCAACACATTCGACAACATCTTTCAGATGACCGTAGATCGCCTGTTTGGTGGCGTCGATATCGCGGTTTTTCAGTCCCTGGATGATCTTTGCATGCTCGGACAGAGTATCGTTGATGCGTCCCTCCAGAGAGTAGTAGATGGATTTGAAGGAATCACATTTATTCCAGAGTCCCTGCAGGATCTCAACGGTGTCGTCGCAGCCGGAGAGCTCACAGAACCGGGTGTGAAACTGGCGGTCCAGCTGCATAAATTCCTTCGAATTATTGGAAAAATCGAGCATTTTTAAACTAATCTCTTCCAATTGGCGGATATCGTCATCACTTGCCCTGATACAGGTTCTGGCGGCGCAGTACTGCTCCATCAGGATACGGATGTCGTAGATTTCCGTCAGACGTTCCTTGGAGAGCTGGAATACGACTGCCCCACAGTGCGGTTTCGTGATCAAAAGTCCCTCTGCTTCCAGACGTTTGATTGCGTCGCGGACCGGGGTGCGGCTGACTCCAAGTGTTTTGGTGAGGCGTTCCTGGGCGATATGTTCGCCTGGCTTAAACTCACCTTGAATAATTGCATTTTTGACCCAGAGATAGACTGAGTCGGAAACGGTTGTATATTGAATAATTGGTTGTGTCTGATCCATAAACCATGGCTCCTTTTAAATTTCTTTATGATTATTATAACCGAAAAGAAAAGGAATAGCAATAAAATTGGATAATGTATCCAATCTGAAACTAAAATATTGTTTAAACTGTACAGAATGATGTTTATATAAGAAAGTTTATTGACAAAACAGACAGGTGGTGTTAGAGTAATAGTATCAAATTGTATCCAATATCCGGTGTCCAACGGAGAGGCGAAACAAAAAAGAAACGCAGAACGTGAAAAAGAGAAAAAGAAAGGAAGAAGGAACATGAGGAGAAGACGATTTGTGGCATTAGGTTTAGCAGCGATAATGGCAATGACGGCAATGACGGGATGCGGTGGAAGGTCATCCGCGAAAACAGACAGTACAACAGGCGGCGATAAAAAACAGGCAGAAGCAACCAGCGGAAAAGAAAAGATTACACTTCGAATTGGATCCGGACATTCGGAATCCAACCCATGGATCACAGCGCTGGAAGATTATTTTGTGAAAAATGTATCGGAGAGAGTCAGTGAAGAGACAAATTATGAGATCGACTGGGTTAAATCCTACGGCGGTTCTGTTATCTCCCTGGGAAATGAGTTGCAGGGCGTGCAGGATGGTCTGGTCGATATCGGATGTACGATTCTTGTATTTGAGGCATCCAGACTTCCGTTACAGGATATGGTTTACAGTATGCCGTTCTCCTGCTCCGATCCGCTGATTGTGGCAGAGACGATCAAACAGATGTATGAGAAATATCCGGAATTCACTTCGATTTATGAAGACAGCTACAACCAGAAGTTCGTCGGAATCGGTGTATCGGATCCGTATGGATTCTTCAGCACGAAAGAAGTTAAGTCTCTGGAAGATGTAAACGGAATGAAGATCGGCGCGGCAGGCATCAACCTCTCCTGGATCGAGGGCTCTGGTGCAGTCGGCGTCCAGACTTCCTTAAATGATACCTATCAGAACTTACAGACGAATGTATGTCAGGCGACGATTCAGCCGACCCATTCCTGTGTCAACTTAAAGGTATATGAGGTAGCGCCGTATTATCTGGACGCAAACTTCAACGTAGTTCCGTTCAATGCAATTACTGTCAATATGGATACCTGGAATGACCTGCCGGAGGATGTACAGAACATCATTTCCGAGGTTGGCGAGGGCTATCTGGACTATGAGTCTGAGTATATCAATACGATTCACGAAGAAGATATCAAAGCACTGGAAGAGCAGGGCTGTACCGTTACAACTCTGAGCCGTGAAGAGCAGGAAAAATGGGCAGCAAGTCTTCCGGATGTTGTCAATGGTCTGGTAAAGAGCCTTGACGACGCTGGGTACAATGGTTCCGAGATCGTGGAAGATTATTATGAGATTCTGGAATCTCAGGGTGTAGAGAGAGTACGCGACTGGAAGATCAGCGAGTAAGAAAATTGAAGGGAGCGGCTTGTCGCAGAGGAGAGTGTGAGCCGTGTGAAAAGTTCATCGGGACATACAGCGAAGGTATGTCCCGATGTGTTCAGAAAGACAGAGAAAGAACAGACAGAAGAGAGAAAAGGTGGGATGATATGTCAGTCCTTAGAAAATTAGATCGGTGTCTGGAACGTTTTTTGAGTATTATGGATGGAATTGCAGCGATCTCAGTATTTGGAATCATGATTCTGATTACAGCGGACGTTCTAAGCCGATTGATATTAAATAAACCGTTCGCGGGAACGGCGGAAATTGTCAGCAGCATTATCATTATCGTATGTTTTCTGGAGATCCGTATGTAGCAGTTAAGGGAGCCCATGTCCGGACAACTATGCTGTATGATAAGGTCGGTGTAAAGGGAAAACATGTGATCGATATTGTAGCAGCGCTGATTGGTGTTTTGGTGTATGCATTTATTATCCGGGCAAGCTGGGGAAATCTGTTAAATGCAATTTCGATTCATGAAGCGGAGATAGCCGGATCGGTCCGTATCACAACGGTTCCGGGGCGTTTTTCCATTATATTCGGTTCCGCGCTGATGATTCTGGAATTTATCAACCAGATTATAAAGTATACGTATGAATTAGTTACAGGAAAAAGCTTTGCAGAAGGGGGGAAGGCAGAATGAGTACAGGAGCAGTAGCAGCACTTTCACTGATTCTTTTGCTGGCGCTGATTTTCTTTGGTGTTCATCTGAGCACATCCCTGATGTTTACCAGTGTGCTCAGTGTATTCCTTTTCACGGGACGTTTTTCAACAGCGATGAACGTGCTAAGCCAGTCGGCGTGGGGCGCGGTCCGGCAGTATATGTTCGGCGTTATTCCGCTGTTTGTCTTGATGGGACTTCTGGCGAACTTATCCGGCGCCAGCCAGGATTTGTATGATTCAGCCAGCCTTTTATTAAAGAAAGTCCGGGGCGGCGTCGGAATCGCGACGGTTATCGCCAATGCGATTTTCGCAGCTATCACAGGTGTTACGGTTGCGTCAGCGGCTGTTTTTACGAAAATTGCACTTCCGCAGATGCTTCGTCTGAAATATAACCGTAAGATCGCGCTGGGAACGATCTCTGGCTCTGCGATCTTAGGTATGTTGATTCCTCCGAGTCTTCTGATGATTGTCTACGGCTCGCAGGCGGACGTATCGATCGGCAAGTTGTTTGTGGCGGCGGTTATGCCGGGTATTCTGATGACGATCGCATTTATCATCGTCATTTTGACGGTCGCACATATCAAACCGGATTATATTCCGGAGGTAGAGGAGCTGACTGAGTATGAAAAAGAAAATTTCTGGAAAATTGTGCTGCGTCCGTGGCCGATTGTTCTTCTGATTATCATCTCCCTCGGAGGTATCTGGTGTGGATTCTTCACTCCGACGGAAGCAGGCGGAGTCGGTGCGTTCGGCGCTTTCCTGATTGTGATTTTCCGGAAGCGATTCAACCGCAAGGAGTTCTGGGAGACGCTTTTATCGGCAGGTTCAACCTCCGGCAGCGTCCTGATTCTTCTGGTATCGGCATCCACATATTCCAAGACGTTGTCCATGTGCGGTGTCATCAATGTACTCCGGGATCTGGTAGAAGGTTTCAGCATCCCGCCGATCGGAATCGTTTTATTATTTATCCTGATTCTGATGGTACTGGGATGTATCCTGGATTCTACTTCGATTCTGCTTTTAACGACGCCTCTGATGTGCCCGATTATGGCAGATTTAGGCTATGACTTAGTATGGTTCGGTCTGGTTATGATCATTGCGATTGAAACCGGTATGATTACGCCTCCGTTTGGCATGAACGTATTTACCGTTAAATCGTCCCTGTACGGAATGGATGGCATGGAGGGGATCACAGTCAACGAGATTTTCGCCGGTTCGATGTGGTTTTTGGCAGCGATCATTATTGTCGATTTGATTTGTATTTTCATTCCGCAGATTGTATTATTCCTGCCGAATGCGATGTAATAGGAAAGGAGAAGTGTATGGCACAGATTAAGATTCCGAAAGAGAAAGTTGCGATTGTTTTGATTGAACCGCAGAATGACTTCTTGTCCGAGGGCGGAACGATGTACGCCCACATCAAGGAGCAGCTCGCCGAGCGTCATGTCATCGCCAATCTTCAGGATTTACTGGAGAAGGCGCGAGGTCAGGTGGCAAAAATCTTTTACTGCCCGTTCCATCCGTTTGATCCGGGATTTCCAGAGCTGAAAAAGGGTGGTCCGGCGTGTGAGGGTCTGCGTGGAATCGAGATGGATATGGAAGCAGACTGGGGAACCGGCGCATGGTTGCGCGGCACACCGGGACCGGAGATTATCAAAGAATTGACTCCGCAGCCGGGTGATGTGGTGGTTGAAGGCAAGAAAACGCTAGACGCGTTCCATTCGACTGGTTTGGACTATTATCTGCGGGCAAATGAGATCGAGTATGTAGCATTTACTGGTTTCCATACCGACTGGTGTGTAGAGTCATCGGCGCGTTCGGCGTATGATAAGGGCTACCGTGTCATCGTTATCAACGACTGCACCGCGACCGATACGCAGGAAGAGCAGGATTTCTGTGAAAAATGGATTTTCCCGAAGATTGGAAAAGTCATGAACCATGAGGAATTTCTGGAGGCGCTGGAGTAGCCAGAATGTGAGCGTGGCAGAGCTTTGAAATAAAAAAACGAAAACATCCCACGGGATTGCCGGAAGTAGCAGTTTCGTGGGACTTTTTTTGTCTATCGATGAAAATGTTGATTTTACATGTTTTTATTCAATTTTACATAAATAAGATAGTTACGAAGAACTCTGCCTGTTGTGATGCAAAGTGAAAATAGATTTCGGCAGAATCGAAGCAGCGGGACTGTACGGAAAAATACATGATGGAAACGCCTCTTTGTTGGTAGATCACATTGTCGTCGGATGATCAGAAAGTGTTGTAGTTTCTATTTTCGTTGTTAAAACAACTGAAAAAATGTCCCAAAGCATGTATACTCCTTCTTGTAAGCGGCACAATACATATGAATGGCAGGAGAGACTAGAGGCATGCTTGTCCATATGCAGAGAGTGGATGCTAGAAATATGGACATGCAGTATAAGCCGGAGAAAAAAGGAGAAATGAGCGTATGAGCAGAGAGGTAAATCCAAGAAAAGCGGCAGTCATCGGGTGCGGATTTGTGGGTTCAGCAACGGCATTTACACTGATGCAGAGCCGGTTGTTTTCGGAGCTGGTTCTTTTGGATGTTAATATGGAAAAGGCGGACGGCGAGGCGAAGGATATCGCGCACGGGATTCCGTTTGCGGGGCAGATGAAGATTTATGCAGGTACCTATGACGATGCGGCGGATGCGGCGATCATCATTATCACGGCGGGGGCGAACCAGAAGCCGGGGGAGACGCGGCTTGACCTGGTGCAGAAGAATACGGCAATTTATCAGAGTATCATCCCGGAGATTGTAAAACGCGATTTTGGCGGGATTCTGCTGATCGTATCGAATCCGGTAGATATTTTGACGTATGTGGCATTGAAACTGAGCGGGCTGCCGGAGAACCGGGTGCTCGGTTCGGGTACGGTGCTTGACACGGCACGGCTTAAATATGCGCTGGGCGAACACCTGGGCGTGGACAGCCGGAGTGTACATTCGTTTATCATCGGTGAGCACGGGGACAGCGAGATCGCGGCATGGAGCAGTACGAATGTATCGGGCATTCCGCTGAACGATTTCTGCGAGATGCGCGGGCATTTTAACCACGATGCGGCGATGGACGCGATCGCGGAGAAGGTCAAAAACAGTGCTTACGAGATTATTTCGAAAAAACAGGCGACGTATTACGGAATTGCGATGTCGGTAAAACGTATCTGCGAGTGTATCGTCCGCAATGAGCGCTCGATTCTGCCGGTGTCTGCGATGATGCACGGGGAGTACGGCATCGAAGACATCACGCTGAGTATGCCGGCGATCGTGGGAATCGGGGGTGTGGAGACGCATGTGCCGATTGCATTGAGTGAGGAAGAGGCGGAGAAGCTGGTGGAGTCGGCTAAGAAACTGAAAGAGGTAGCGAAAGGGCTGATAGAATGATGCCAGATGGGCTGCCGTACATTGGCACGGCAGCCCATCTGAACCAATCGGTTTTACTATAAAATTCTTTTCTATCAGTAAAGGCCATCTTTTAGGACAATAAGCGGGAATCCTCGGCAATTCAATTACCGAGATGAAAGCGCAGGAGTGTGCATATCTGCACAATGCAAATAGTATAATAATTCTCATCCTTTGATGGTAATGCCGTAACCGGCATACAATAAAAACGAAAATATGTTCGAATAATAATTGCGTATTACACTTCAATATGATATACTATATGTATGAAAGGAAATCTGATACATTATAGAACTTGCGTGTGTAATATTAACTACCATATGGTTTGGCCGGTGAAATACAGACGGAAGATATTAACCCCAGAAGTTGAGAAATACCTACAGGAACTCGTGCAGCAGATAGCTGACGATAAAGGTTTTACCGTTCATTTATTTGAATGTGGTGAAGGTGATCATGTTCACTGTTTTGTATCAGCTCCACCAAAGCTGTCAATAACAGCCATTATCAAGTATCTGAAGGGGATCACAGGCAGGAAATTATTCGAACGTTTTCCGGAAATAAGAAACCAGTTGTGGAAGGGAGAACTGTGGAACCATTCCTATTATGTGGAAACGATCGGATCCGTATCTGAGGAAAATATTCGCCGTTATATTGAACATCAGAGCAAGTCGTATTAATTCAATGTGAATTGTAAATATTCATATGCATGGCTGTCTGAAGGGGGAGGAGAATGCTGTTGTCGCACAGAACATCGGTCAATATCCGGCCGGAATATTCTAATATTATAGGGCATATGTGTTACGCTGCTTCCAAGCTCTGGAATGTCTGCAACTATGAACGCCGTCGATATAAAGAATTGGGGCTGGAGAAGTATCCTGACTGGTATTATCAGAAGAAAGCGCATAAAGGAGATCTGTGGTATAGACAGCTTCCGTCCCAGACAGCGCAGGAGACCTGCAAGCAGCTGGATAAAGCCTGGAAATCATTTTATGCCCTTAAAAAGACCGGCGGGATCAAAGTGCCAAATCCTCCGCGATTTAAACAGGACAATATACCGATCACTTACATGCAGATGGGAATCCGGCACGAGAAGGGTTCCGGCCAATTACGGCTGTCTCTGTCAAAGGATCTGAAAAGCTACATGGAAGAAACTTACGGGATTCATGAAAAATTTCTATATCTTGAAAATAAGATTTTCAGGAACATGGATCACATAAAGCAACTGCGGATCTATCCACCGGAAGATGGAAAATGTGACCTTATCGTTATCTATGAGGTCAAAGAACCAGAACTGGAAAGCGATACCAGCCAGTGCAGCCCGTTTTCACCAGAAATATCAAAAAGATATGCAGAAGCATCAAACAGAAAAGAGCGGGGCATGTATATAACGGATGGAGTAAGATATAATGCGGATGCAGTAGGAGCATTTAATATCCTGCGTAAACATCTTTCCGTATCCGGAAAACAGAAAGAACTGTCCGTAACCGGACTAAAGAATCCAGAAATAATAAAAGTAGCTGTATAGCCGAAAGGTAAGCGGTAGTGGTGTCATGGACGCACCCTGAAAAAAGGCGGTATCCCACCAGATTTCAGATGCTTTGGTAACTTAGTTACCGAGTAGTTCACTGTTATTCGAATTGATTGTGATTATTATACTGCAAAGCACAGGCCGCTGTCAGTGAATCCAATCGTGTAAAATGAATGTTTCAGTACATATAATAGGAAACGTCACATGAAATATGATAAGATAGTGAAAGCAATTTTCATAGAACGTCCCAATCGTTTTATTGCGCGGGTAAAGATTGATGGCTCGGAAGAGGTAGAATCGGTTCATGTAAAGAATACGGGACGTTGTCGTGAATTACTGCTGCGAGGGGCGGAAGTGATTTTGGAAGATTGCATAGAAAAGAATCCAAATCGAAAGACTCGCTATGATTTGATTGCAGTTAAGAAGAATAAGATATGGGTTAACATTGATTCTCAGGCACCGAATAAAGTGGTAAAAGAATGGCTGATGACACAGGGGTATGATTCTATTAAACCAGAGTATACCTTTGGAAATAGCCGGCTGGATTTCTATATGGAAAAAGGAAAGCAAAAATATCTAATGGAAGTCAAAGGCTGCACCCTTGAGATAGACGGAGTTGGATATTTTCCAGATGCCCCGACGGAAAGAGGAGTTAAGCATTTAAAGGAACTTGCAGCTGCGTGCGGACAAGGATATAAATGTTTGATAGCATTTGTGATTCAAATGGAAGGCATTAGTGAAGTCAGGCCGAATACGGAAACGCATCCCGAATTTGGCGCTGCACTTCACGAGGCAAAGGCAGCAGGTGTTGAGGTGCTTTTCCTGAAATGTCATGTTGGGATGGATAGGTTGGAAATCATAGGAGAAGATGAGTCTTGAGGGCAAGGTTCTAAAGGAGAGAGAAATCTATGATACGTGAAATTGAGAATAGAAGAAGTATAAGAAAATATAAGCCAGATGAGATCGAAAGGAAGTTAATTGACGAGATCATATACAGTGCTTCCCTTGCACCATCTGCTAAAAACAGGCAGCCTTGGAAATTTATTGTATATCAGGGGAAAGAAAAAGATAAACTGGTTGATGTCATGCGTCATGGTATAAATTCAGAAAAAATGACCCATGAACTTATGCCGGAATGGGCATTTGCCATACCGGATGCTGAGAATACCGTTAGAATCATGCAGGAGGCCCCATGCCTTATAGCAGTGCTTAATACCAACCAGCATACTCCATTTGCAAGCATTGAAAATGAAAAGCGAATTGTTGAAATATGTGATTCACTGTCCATAGGTGCGGCGATTGAAAATATGATTCTGACAGCAACGGGATATGGATTGGGCACCTTATGGATTGCCAATACTTGTTTTGCCTATAATGAGCTGATGGATTTTATCGGAACAGACAGCCAGTTGACAGGAATTGTTGCGATCGGCTTTGCCAATGAAGCTCCGGCTAAAAGACCAAGGAAACCTTTCGAAGAAATTATTGAGTACAGATAGGTAAATCGTAATGAGTTAATCGTGTTATAATCAGGTTGGATGGAGAATAATCATTATGATTAGAAAGTTGCAGAAGGCAGATATAACAGAGTTGCTGACATATGGTTGAAGACCAATCTGAAGGCACATTTTTTTATTTCCGAACAATACTGGATAAGTAATTATGAATTTGTGAAGGAATTGCTGCCACAGGCGGAGGTCTATGTGTATGAAGATGATAAAATGATTCAAGGCTTTATAGGAATAAATGATGAATACATAGAAGGTATTTTTGTTTCTGACGAAATGCAGTCACGTGGCATAGGTAAAATATTGTTGGATTACATCAAGGATAAAAAAGACAGATTACAGTTAAAGGTATACCAGAAGAATGTCAGGGCAATGTCTTTTTATCAACGAGAAGGATTTACTATTCAGAGTGAAGAGATGGACGAATTCACAAGAGAAAAAGAATATGTGATGAATTGGGAATCGTCTGGAATTTGAATACCCATGGCAGGAGGGGATGAACCGCCTGTTTGTTTACAAGATGGAAGATGATTCCCATTGGATGTAGTATTTTGCAGCAAGAATGCCGATGAGATTCTTCACCAGAAAAAAATATCTGAAGGGAGACTTTTGGTATGAAAAATAGAAAATACAGTCTTGTTTTTATAATGCTTTTGTGTATGATAATGGCAGTTTCAGCATTTCCGATGACAGTCAATGCCGATATGGGACCAAAGGCCTCTGTTCGGATTCAGTTTGAGCATATGGGGGATGAGCTCTGTTATGGAACTTTGCTGTCGAAGGAGAAATCTACTGGTCCGGCAAGTGCCTGGGATGGAAGAACGGAGAGTGCCCAGAAAGAGTACATGGATCCTGGTATCTGGAAGATCTTTGTGAATTACAAGGATCCGGATGGATACTATTTTCTGCAGCGGAGCTGGAAGGTAAGTGAAAGCAAAGAGCTTGCATGGACCTATTATCCGCCGGGTGATTTTAAGATTCTTCTGTATTATCCGGAAACGGAAACCTTTGTATCCAGTGGAATTTATGCTCGTTATGCATTTGATACGTATTATACAGTGGATATGGATGGTGTGGATATCGGTTCGGTGGAATACAATGATGATTTGAGTACCAATGAGCGGATTGAGGCCTACCGTTCGTATAATTACCGGCAGGAGATGCTGGCTCTTGGGGCAAGGATCGTCCTTACTATTTTAATCGAAATGCTGGTGGCGCTGCTGTTTGGTTTCAGACAGAAAAAACAGCTGTTGATTCTGGCTGTTGTCAACATTATTACGCAAATTATCTTAAATGTGCTGCTCAATGTGATTAATTATAATTCCGGCCCTCTTGCATTTACATTTTTCTATGTACTTTTTGAGCTGATTGTATTTGCTCTGGAGGCAGTGTTGTATTGCACAATTCTTAAGAGGCTATCAGAAAAGAAAAAGGAGGATGCATATTATATCCTGTATTCCTTTGTGGCCAATCTGATCTCATTTGGTGCTGGATTATTCCTGGCGGCGAAACTGCCGGGCATGTTTTGATATAGAGATAAGTTAAGGTAACTTCTCAACGTGTTCAAATAGAAATGGCTCAGAAGAAAGTTCATCCAAAGTGATAACATCTTTTTGAGCATAGAGGAATGGATATATATGAAAAAACTTCTAACTTTTATGATTGTGTGGACTTGTTTGCTTACCCTGGCTGGCTGTGGCAAGAAGGACATGGATTATACGATGCAAAATGAGTCAAGTGTTGCAGAAAGTGTCCGGGAGACCGGTGAGGAGTCCGTATTGATTCAAAATGAGGATGCAGGGGAAGGGGAAAATTCGGCTCCTGAAACTAAGTATATCACCATTGACTTATCCGGAGTTGGGGAGATTCATCCGAAGGGAGATGCAGTTTCACCGTTAACGTTAAAAATTGTGTCGGAAGAGGAAAATGGAATCGATTTTGCGAACGAATGGTATGAAAGCAAACAGTTATCCCTTCCTATGGTCGGAAAGGAATGGAATAATTTCTATGATGACGAATATCAGTATATCTGGTCCGGGGATGCGCTGTATATTTATGAAAATATTTCCGGAAATTGTCTGTATGTGCTGGAGTATCCAACGGATAAATGGTATATCAACGGCAATAATGCCTGCCTCCTGGATGATATCTTTTATGGCATCAGTGTGACAAATGGTTACGCACAGCCGGATAGCTGCTTTATGTTTGCCTATGATCTGGAAAATAACAAGCTTCTTTGGCGAAGTGGGGATCAGACCTGCAACACCATGAATTTTATTGTAAAAAAGGATGTTATTATCTGCGGGTATGGTTTTACCTCGGAAAAGGATTATCTTTATCAGCTCAACCTTCACACCGGCGAGGTTATTGCAAGCCTGGAGCTGAAAAAACAGCCGGATCTTCTGGTGCCTCAGGACAATATGCTTTATGTTCACACATACAGCTATAATTATACGATAGAAATGCAATAGGAAAGGAACAAGAACTGAATGGATTCATCTGCTTCAAAAAACTTTGAACTTACTGCAGCTGTCCTGCACATTATCGCCATGACACTTATGCTGATGGATCACCTTTGGGCGACGCTTCTTCCTGCTAGGGAGTGGCTTACCTGTGCCGGAAGAGTGGCATTTCCTATCTTCGCTTTTATGGCGGTGGAGGGGTACTTCCACACCAGAAGCTTTAAAAAGTACATCCTTCGGATGCTGCTGTTTGCAGTGCTTTCAGAAATTCCCTTTGATTTGATGTACGGCGGTACCTGGTTTTATCCGGTTCACCAGAATGTCCTCTGGACATTCCTGTTGGGTCTTTTAGGTGTCTGGCTTATGGAACAGGTACGGAAAAAAGGAAAAACCTGGATGTATCTGCTGGTGTGCGTTTTGGTTGTGCCGGCAGGTCTGGTACTGGGAACTCTTTGCATGGTGGATTACTACGGGGTTGGTGTTCTGACGGTATTTGTGTTCTATTCTACATGGGCGGAAATGGTGGTGCTTCTTGGGACAGCTGGCTGCCCTATACTGGCTGAATGTGGAACTGCTGGGCGGTCTGATGTATCCGGTTCAGCTCTTTGGCATGGAATTTGAACTGTGCCAGCAGGGGCTTGCGCTTCTGGCATTGATCCCCATCTGGCTGTACCACGGCAGACAGGGTTACCACAGTAAACCATTCCAGTATCTCTGTTATGCATTTTATCCAGTTCATATGCTGCTGCTTGTGGTGGTACTGAATTTCATCAACCGATGATAAAATTTTACAATCCCCGCCATTCATGGTATCATAACAGGTAGTAAAATTGCCTGTGAATACCTTGAATGGCGGTGATTTACGTCAGTCGGTTTACCGGGCTATCCGTCATGGCCTGATGCAGGCACATTCGATGCTTTTGGAGCCATTTTATGCATTTCATCTGACGATACCGGACAAGATGGTAGGACGTGCAATGACGGATCTGGAACGCCGGTTTGCGGTTTTTGAAGGACCGGTTCTGGAGGATGGACAGGCGATACTTACCGGCCGTGCACCGGCTTCATCCTTGGATGGATATCAGACAGAAGTAACGGTTTATACCAGCGGCTTAGGACAGCTTGTCTGTACCCTGGATGGATATGGACCCTGCCATAATGAGGAAGAGGTCATCGAAGCAGCCGGTTATGATCCGGATGCGGATTTGGCAAACCCAAGCGGCTCGGTCTTCTGTTCCCACGGAGCCGGTGTCTACGGTGAGACTGCCGCACACCGGAAGTCCGGAGGATGTAATATCCGCAGCTCTGATTATCGCTGATAAGATGGATGTACGAAGAAGCCGTGTTCGTGAAAAAGAGAGAGCCACTTTTGATATCCACGACCGTGTGAATTATGCGGTAACAGAGTCCAAACTTAAGATTGAAAAGGATCGTTCAGTTATTGCCCTGAATCTTCAGGTAGATGAAAAGATATGTTCCATGTATGATTATTTTGAGATTTTCCTGGGAAGAATGATGCTTTGCCGGAAGTCGGCGGAGATACTGGGAACGACCTTTAAGTTGACTTTAAATGGACGGAAGGTGCTGTAAAAAGTACCTCCCGTCCTTCTTTTCTGTTATCTTACTGATACGTCTCCGTCTTAATAAAGGAATCCATATATTTGATATACTCCTCTTTGGTAAAGATGGGCTGATAATTCGCTACAATCTCTTTTGCTTTCACAGCCCCGTCCCGAAGCAGGCGGTAAGCGGAGAGGGCGAAGATTTTTGCAGTGACCACATAGGCAAGCTCCTCATCCACGATATCGAAATCAACGGAGTGGAGGCCGCTTACCTTGCCGCCGGTGTTGAAGGTAAGGACCGGCTGCAGATGCTGTACATCCCCTACATCGGTGGAACCGCCGCTGTAGGCGTGAGTATCTTCCTGGACGATCTGGTAATCTTTTTCACTGGTTTGTGCGGCAATCTCAGCGGCTGCCAGGACTGATTCATCGGCTTTTTCACTCAGAGCCGGAAGGTATCCGGGCATAGTGGTGATTTCGCAGGAAGCACCGACGGCGATGGCACCTGCCTTGAAGGCACGGTCCGTTTTGGCAGCAGCATCGGCGATGGCATCCTTGTTGGCGGCACGTACCAGAGTTTCGATTACCACCTCATCCGGTACTACATTGACGAGATTTCCGCCTTTTGTGATAATGGGATGGATTCGGACATGGTCATCATCCCGGAAGGTTTCGCGCTGGTAAGCCAGGGCAGAAAGTCCGAGGGAAGCTGCATTTAATGCATTGACTCCCAGATGCGGGGTACCGGCTGCGTGGGCAGCCAGTCCTTTATAACGAATGACCTTGGAGACGAAACCATTGTTGGAGTGGGAACCCACACTGATATCCTTGTCACCGGTGTGGTGGACGATATCCAGGTCGATATCATCAAAAGCACCGATGCGGATGAGTTCACATTTTCCGCCGCCATATTTGATTTTTCCCTGGGCGGTCAGGGAGTTCTTGAATTCAATCTCACCATATTCCTCTGCCGGTACGGCGAAGAATACAACCTGTCCGTCCAGCTCTTTTTTAACATCTTCATTGGTCAGAGCCAGGGCTGCACCGATGACACCGGCCAGCTGGGCATGATGTCCGCAGCAGTGAGCTCCCTGAGTCTCCGGATTGGCATATTTATGTTCCGGGATGCGGAGCGCATCCAGTTCCCCGATGAGGGCCAGACTTACATTCTTTTTCTCTTCTTCATTTAAGTAGCTTTGACACCGGTGACAGCCAATCCTTCCGTTGTCTCAAGCCCCAGATTTTTCATGAAAGAAGCAAATTTTTCTGCAGTTCTGTATTCTTTATAACCCAGCTCTGCATGGGTGTAGATATCTTTGGCGAATGCAATGATCTCGTTGCGGTGTGCGTCGATGATATCGACAATTTTCTGTTCGGTTTTATCTAAAATGAGAGCCATGTGAAATCCTCCTGTTTCCTGCTGATGCCTTCCGATGCTGTTTCCTATTAGTTAAACAGTTCCTCCGGAACAAACCATAAACCATTGTTATTCTTGTCTAAATATTCTTTGAATTCATCGGAGTGGTAAGCAGCAACGATATCTTTTGCCCACTGAGCATCTTTATTTTCCTCTTTTACAACGACCTGCAGAATCAGATGCGGCAGAATGTCTTCCTGAAGAAGGGCAGTGGATGGATCGATTCCTGCATTGTATACAATACTTCCGGTGATAACCGCATAATCAAAGTCATCTAAAACAGCTGGAATATTGGTGGAGTTCATTTCGGTAAATTCGATGTTGTAAGGGTTTTCTGTGATATCCGCCTGGGTGACAGTGGAGAGATCCACATCCGGGTTTAAGGTGATCCATCCGGCTTTCTGTAAGAGTACATAAGCGCGGGCTGTGTTGGCGGCATCGTCCGGAACGGCTACTTTGGCACCGTCATGAATGGCGTCCAGAGAGGTTTCGGTGGCAGAAAAGATGGCAGCCAGAACGGTAGGAATCGGGGAAATCGGGACCAGGTTACCCTTCTGGGCTTCGTTGAAGTTTTCAGCATAAGCGGTATGCTGCTCTACATTGAAATCGATCTCGCCGTCATTTAAAGCAAGGTCATTCTGGAGAAGGTCAGAGAAATCAACCTCGGTGAGTGTATAGCCCTCTTTTTCCAGAATTGGTTTGATGGCATCCTCAAATAAGACAGTGTACGGACCGGCAGCTTTTCCGTATTTGAGCTCCTTCTTATTAGAATTGGAAGCATCGGCGGAAGCAGCAGATTCGGTGCCGGAAGAAGCAGCGGCAGTATCAGCAGCGAGCTCCAGCATCACTCTTTGAGCAGCCTCCCAGAACAGCAGCTGCGAGGATCAGACCGGCGGTCAGGGTGGTTCTTACATAAGCTTTTACATTTTTCATAATGGGGTTCTCCTTTTTTCGTTTTGTTATTTTGTATATAAAATAATTTAATAGCTTTTATGATATGATTTGGTTTACTGATGTGTCCGTCTCTTCTGTGACAGCCGGTTTCCCAGACTCTGGATGATCCAGACAAATGCAATCAGGATGAAAACGGTCGCAAACATCAGCGGGAAGTTAAAGGTCTGATAGCCGTAGGTCAGGGCGATGTTTCCGATGCCGCCGCCTCCGATGTAGCCAGCCATCGCAGTTGCTCCGATGAGGGCAATGGTTCCGGTTGTCAGAGCCAGGATAACCGAAGCAAATGCTTCCGGAAGCACAAAATGAACGATAATCTGGAACGTGGTCGCTCCCATCGACTGGGCTGCCTCGATGATGCCGCCGCCGACTTCCAGAAGCGATGTCTCAAGAAGTCTTGCTAAAAATGGAGCGGTATAGATAACTAATGGCACGATAGCCGCCCTGGTACCGATCCGGGTGCCGACGATGATTTTCGTAAAGGGCATTACACATACCAGAAGGATGATAAACGGTGTGCTTCGGATGATGTTGATGAAACCGTTTAAAATCGTGTAAAGCAATGGATTTTCCTTGAGCCCGCCTTTGCGGGTCAGCCATAAGACAATGGCGATGAAAAATCCGACGATGGAACCGATAATCAGGGAAAAACCGACCATATACAGGGTTTCCCAACCGGCCTTGATGAGTTTGTCTGGCGAAATGCCTAAATACTGCTGAATCATGGTAATACAACCTCCTTATATTCTTCGTTTGATTCGAGAATGTAGCGCTCGGCTTTTTTGATTTCCTCGTCGCTTCCGATGAAGAGAACGAGCATGATGCCGACGACGATGCCCTGAATAACGTTGATGGTGGAGTAGAGGATGTTGGTTTCCACCTCAAACCGCCGGTTGATATCCCAGAGAAGCGGCTCGGTGCTGTCTGTATTTTCCAGCTTGATGCGGAGCAGGCGGCTGTTCCGCGTTTCTCGGCGGATGCTCTCGACGAGCGGTTCCGGAATAACATCGTGGATGAGATTGCCGACAAACCGTTTGGCGATATCGGACTGCGGGTCTGAGAAAACCTGGATGACAGAGCCCGTTTCTACGACTTTACCGAAATCCATGACGGCGACTTTATTACAGATTTTCTGGATGACATTCATCTCATGTGTGATAATCACAATTGTAATATGAAGAGTTTCATTAATCTTCTTTAGCAAATCGAGAATGGAATCGGTCGTTTTCGGGTCGAGGGCGCTGGTCGCCTCATCGCAGAGAAGAATCGACGGATTATTTGCAAGTGCCCTTGCGATACCGACGCGCTGTTTCTGTCCGCCGGAGAGCTGTCCCGGATAGTAGGACTTCTTATCGGAAAGTTCGACGAACTCCAGCAGCTCATTCACACGCGCTTCGATGTCTTTTTTGGGGGTGCCGTTTAGTTTCAGGGCAATCGCGACGTTGTCGTAAATTGTCTTGGATTCCAGGAGGTTGAACTGCTGGAAAATCATTCCGATTCCCTTTCGGAGGCTGCGAAGCTCTTTTGCACTCAGGCTTCCAATGTCCTTATCTTCGACGAAAATCTTTCCGGAAGTCGGTCTTTCCAGGGCGTTTACCATTCGGATCAGGGTGGATTTTCCGGCACCGCTATAACCGATGACGCCGTAGATATCGCCCTTTTCGATTTCGAAGGACACATCCTTCAGTGCTTCAAATGCACCGTCTTTCGTCTGGAATGTTTTACTTAAATGTTCAAATCGAATCATTTCTGGTCTCCTTTAACTTTGTTTATCTGGGGAAGCACATTTTTAAGGGATAATTCCTGAAAAATGACTTCTGTATGTGTCGCGTTTTTTATACGAATGATATATCTAAATGCAATATAAATATTTAATTTTGCATACTGAAATATAAATGGGTACAAAAAAGGAGGTCTGGTTGTCCAGACCTCCTAAATTGGATTGTATCTATCACTTTCCAGTGAAAGCAAGATGAGAAAAACCTCATGAAGATATCATCCAGTTATCTGTCTGCACAACAAAAGTAAGAGTGTCACAGCAACAGCAGCACATACACTCCATACAACAACACATAGCAGACATAACTGAATAAGATGTTCTCATGATGGTTTCCTCCTTTCCTTAAAATTCATAAACGATTATAAAAATATATTTCCTACTTGTTTTGTGGGTTTTAAATGATAGTTCTTATTATAGCGCGGAAATGAGATTTGTCAATCATTTTTTTATTTCATAGGAAATTGCGTCCTAAGAAATAAAAAACGCTCCGCGAGAATGTGCCAAGGCACATTCTTTTTCATATCATCCAATACCGCCCAATGCGATGCCTAATATTAATACCAGCACACATACCGGAATATAAATATAGCGGCACACCGGTACAAACCATTTTGAAAATTTCTTTTCGCGACCTTTGTTGACCTGCGTTTCTGCATAGTCTTTTCCGAATACCCAGAAGAACATGATTCCGGCGAGTCCGGCACCGAGAGGGCAGATGTAGATGGAGAGAACGTCCATCCAGTCGGAGACGATGCCCTGGATTAACAGGGAGACGGCAGCTCCGATGATACCGATAACTGCGCAGGCAGGGACGCGGCCGAGGTGGAGTTTTTCCTGGACGGTGGCGATCGGTGCTTCGTAGAGATTGAGCAGGGAGGTCATCCCGGCGAAGAGAACGGCTACGAAGAAAATAATCGCGATCAACGTACCGCCCGGCATTGAGCGGATGAGGTTCGGGAGGTAGATGAAGAGAAGTCCCGGACCACCCTGATCAAGTTTTGCGCCGGTGGTTGCCATTGCCGGGATGATGACGAGGGCGGCGAGAATCGCGGCGATCGTATCAAACAGGGCAACCCGCGCGGCGGATGCCGGGATGTTTTCCTCATCGGAGAGGTAGGAACCGTAGATTAAGGTTCCATTTCCGGCGACGGACAGGGAGAAAAATGCCTGCCCCAGTGCGAAAATCCATGTTTTTGGGTCTGCGAGGATCTCAGGATCGATGCGGAAAATGTAGCGGTAACCCTGCATCGCACCCGGCTGGAATGCTACGTAGATGCCTAAAAAGACAAACAGGATGAAGAATACCGGCATCATCAGCTTGTTGGCGTTCTCGATTCCGCTTCCGACGCCGAACATCAGAATCAGAATGCAGAAGAAGAGGGCGGCAAGCTGCCAGCCATTGTTTCCAAATGCGGACGCCATCGAGCCGAAAGCAGAGGCAAAACCGTCTGTGTCGGCCGGGGCAAGCGTGGCACCGGTAAAGGCTCCGATGGCATATTTTAGGATCCAGCCCATGACGACGGTATAGCCGATCGCCATCGCGAGGGAACCGGCTGCCGGGATGAAACCGAGCGCGTCACCCAGTTTGCGCCTGCCGCGTGTCTCGCAGGCAGCGCCGAACGCGTCGATTGGACCGGAGCGGGTGCCGCGTCCCAGGCACATTTCCCCGATGACACCCGTGGAGCCGATCAGGGCGACGAAGATAAAGTACGGGATCAGGAACGAGCCACCGCCGTACAGGGAGACGCGGGTGGGAAACATCCAGAGATTTCCCATACCGACCGCTGAGCCGATACAGGCGAGGATGAAGCCCCACTTACTGTTGAAAGATTCTCTTTTTTCCATGAAATTGTAACTCCTCAAACATTATATAAGATTTGCCGCAAATATCTAGAAGTCCGCCGATTGGAAGCGGTCAGGCAGATGTTTGCATAAGTCCATCTATTATACCAGAAGAGAGGCATTGCTTTCAAGTGGCAGAGCGCGCGAATCGTATGTTTTAGGGGAAAAGGCGATCTAAAGTAACTGCCGGTGAACCGTTACAGGGAAATACCTTGATTTATAGGGTGGAAAGATGGTATTCTATAGAGGACGGCAGCGGCGGGCTTTGGGAGGGTGGCGCCGCGGCAGAGCAGATTCGAAAAGGAGAAGGTAGCACAATGAAAAACGCAAACAGGATTCCGGAGACGTTTCAGACGGATGCGGAATACAGACAGTGGATGGAGCGCTGGCAGCAGGAGGCGCGGGAGGCGACGATCGAGGGATTTAAGCAGAATCGTAAGTTAAACGGCATGACACAGACGGAGCTTGGCAGAAAGGCGGGGATTTCCCAGCCGAATATCACCCGCTTCGAGAGCGGCAGCTACAATCCGTCGCTGGATTTTATGGTAAAGATCGCAGCGGCGATGGGGAAACGGGTACAGATTACATTGGTAGATGAATAAGAGGCGTGCGCCGGGGCGCACAGGGACCATTTGGGGAATAAACAGGGGAGACAGCGGTGTGTGTGAGGCTGTCTCCCCTGTTTTTAATGAGTGCATTTCAGCGACGATTCAATAAACCGTGAAATCATATTCCACTCATAGCTCTGTTTCAGCCACGCAAATTTGATCGGGTACCGCGCTTCTTCCCCGAGCGTAAAGACATGGAGTGTATCCAGCTGTTCCTTGCTGAGAATAGAAAATGCGAGGTTTTTTGGGCTGATGCAGGCACCTTTTCCCATCGCGCAGAGGGCAAGCAGGGTAGCGATGTTGTCAGAGCAGGCATGAACCGAGGGGACGAAGTTGTCTGTCGCGAGGATATTCCGCCCGATGCGTCCGACTAGATCATGTTCACGGTTTAGGAGAAACGGACATGGAGCCAGAAGGGAGTAGCGGTGATGGCGGCTGACTTCCTGGATAATGGCTTCGGTCTGTTTGCCGTAAATGTTCTGCAGCAGGGCAGTGGAGACGATGAGAACCATCTCTTCCTCATAGAAATCCCGCAGAATGATGCCGGGAATGCGAACTGAAAATTGGCGATCGCCAGATCAATTGTGCCGTCCAGCAGGTATTTTTGCAGCACATCGTTGGAAGATTCGACGAGTTCCACATCCACGCCGGGATATTCCTTTTGAAAGGCGGCGATCAGCTCCGGCATGATGGCGTGTCCGCGCGTGAATGCGATGCCGATCCGCAGTTTTCCTGTCTGGTTATTTAAAATATCGCCAAATTCGTGAAGCATACAGTCATATTTTGTATTAAATTCCGTTGCATAGCGCAGAAATACCTCCCCCGCATAGGTAAGCTCCAGCGGGATGTGACGGATTAGGAGCGGACATCCAAGCTCCCGCTCGATTCCGGCGATATGGGCGCTTAATGTCTGCTGGGTAATATGCAGCGCATCGGCGGCCCTAGTGAAGCTGCGGTTTTTCGCAACCGCGGCAAAATATTCCATTGATTGAAAATTCATATTCGAATGACTCCTCTTTTCCCAAAACTTTCATCTTAAGTTTCTAAAAAGCATCTGACTATAAAAGTGGCCCTTCTAACTCAAACACCGTCCGCTGCAGCTGCGCGATCAGCAGGCTGGCAGCTGGGGACGCTTTTTTTGCTGACGGAATCCGGACACCGAGCACGCGCTCCATCGGCGGATTGAGCGGCAGCCGGACAACATTTTTAGAAATATCACGGACAACCAGCTCCGGCAGGATGCAGACGCCCAGGTTGTGGCTGACCATCGCCAGCATGGAGTAGGTGTTCTGCGAGGTAAACGACGGCTTTGGCGGTGTGATGCCGAGCTGCTGGAACTGGCGCAGCAGGTCATTTTCACCTTTTTCTTCTATATAAGAAACCTTGGGGAGATCCTTTAAGTCAAAGCGCTCATATTCAGCATAAGGGGAATCGTTCGCGCAGACAGCCAGGTAGGGTTCTTTTTTCAGGGGAAGCCAGTCCATCTTTCCGTCCGGGTGGGGGCCGACGATGCCAAAATCGATGGAGCTATTTTCCAGCCATCCTTCAATCTCCTGTGAACACCCCTCCAGCACTTCAACGGTCATATCCGGGTAATCGGTAAGAAACTTTTTGAGGGCGGGCGGCAGCCATTGGACGGAAGCGCTTAAGTAAGCGCCGATCCGGATGTGCCCGGTCTGGACACCCCGGATGGAGGCAGCTGTCTGATCAAAATATTCCGCCGCCGCCAGCGTCCGCCGGATCGGGGAAAGCAGTGCCTCGCCGTTCCGCGTCAGGGCAAGTCCTCTCTGGGAACGCGAAAACAGGGAAAACCCGAGTTCTGTTTCAATATTTCGCAGCATATGGCTTGCCGCCGACTGCGTGTAACCGTTTTTCTGGGCGGCACGCGTCAGGTTATTTTCTTCTGCAATGGCTAAAAAAAGCCGCATATCTTTGAGATCCAAAAAATACTCCCTCCATTTTCGTAATAAGCGTTCGGTCTGATTCATAAAATGTACAGAGCTGACAGATACCAAAGGAGGATGAGAAGATTTGTAAGAATTATGTAGAATACGAATCTGATTCATACGGAATATCCGGGCGGATTACATGGGTGCGTGTGCGGCGGACATTCATTCCGATGGCTCTGCCAAGTGTCCCTAGTATATCATATTCGTGAAAGAAATGGGAGAAAAAGATAGAAATATGCCTACGATCTCAAATACAACATAAAAAATTCATCTAAATGAAACACACAAAAAGTTAAAAAATAAACAAATGGTAAACAAAATTCATGAAACTCCGAAAGAAAATGGACAAAATTCTGAACGGGAGTCTAACGGAAAATGGTGCAGTTGTAGACAAAATATCATGATATCTTGTGCATTTATACTAATTGACGCCCGAAAAAGTGCAATTTATTTCATGAAAAAAACAGATGGATTCATGATTCTGCGCTATATCATGAAAATTCTGCATAATAAATTCAAATAATTTTGTTGAACAAATTTCACTTTAGTGATATAATTTTTTCAAAAGCAAGAAGTTTTTTGAGCGAATTGAAAAACTTGCTTAGCCAGCGCGCGGCACTACATCAAATAAAGGGGGAACTTTATATGGAAGCAATTAACAACATCGTCAATATGTTGAACGGACCCATTTGGGGCGTTGGAATGTTAGTTCTGATTGTTGGTAGTGGTTTATACTTTACAATCCGTCTCGGCTTTTTCCAGTTTGTTCATTTCAAAGATATGTGGAGCCGAATCATTGATAAGTCGGAGTCTGAATCCGGTATTTCTTCATTCGCATCTTTCTGTACGACCATGGCGATGCGTGTTGGTACCGGTAACGTAGCCGGTGTAGCCGTAGCTCTTTACATGGGCGGTCCTGGTGCACTCTTCTGGATGATCATCGCTGGTATGACAAACTCTGCTGTTTGCTTTACTGAGTGTACATTATCCGTACTTTATAAGAACCGTATCGATGGTCAGTATCGAAGCGGTGGTGCTTACTGTGCTGAGAGAGGTCTTGGCTGGAAAGCTTATGGTACTTTCTATGCAGCATTCTTCGGACTGGGCGTTGTATTATTCATGCCGGCAGCAGCTACCTATACAATCTGCGATGGATTTAAGAACGCTTTAGGTATTCCGATGTGGATTACGGCTCTGGTTATCGCACTGGCTATGGCAGTTGTAGTTATGGGTGGTGTTAAACGAATCAGTTCTGTAGCATCTATGCTGGTTCCGCCGATGGTAGGCGTTTACCTGATTGCAACAGTCGTTATCTTAATCGCAAACGCAGGTCAGATTCCGAGCGTTATCGCTCAGGTTGTATCCTGTGCATTTGGTTCCAAAGAAGCTCTTCTGGGCGGCGGCGTTGGTATCGCTATCCAGCAGGGTGTTAAACGAGGCACATTCTCATCTGCATCTGGTATGGGTGAGTCCATGCCGACCGCAGCAGCAGCAGAGACCAGCCACCCGATTAAACAGGGTATGGCAAACGCAGCTGGTGTTTGGCTGGATACCGTTATCGTATGTACCGCTTCTGGTCTGATGATGCTCTTAAGCGGATGCTACAATACACAGTTTGGTTACATCGGTGGTACCGGTGCAATGCACGATCAGATGGCTCAGTTAGCAGCAGATGGAACATATGGCGTTATCTTCGTTCAGAATGCCTGCAGCACCGTTATGGGAAGTATTGCTCCTCTGTTCATTGCTATCATGCTGGCTCTGTTCTCCTTTACCTGCTTAATCAGCTACTATTACGAGGGCGAGACTTCGGTTCTTTACCTGTTCCAGGGCGATGATAAAGCAGCTACCCGTAAAGTGGTTATCAGAATTATGCAGATTGTTATGCCTATCCTTATCTTCATCTGGGGCAATATCGATTCCGGTCTGGCTTGGAATCTTTCCGACCTTGCACTTGGTGGATCTACATGGATCAACATGTTAGTTGTACTGCTTCTGTCTCCGAGGTATTTGCACTGTACAAAGACTACGAAGAGCAGATGAAAGCAAAGAAAGACCCGTACTACAACCCGGATAAGCTTTGCTGGAAGGGCGTAGACGTTGAGATGTGGAAAGACATCAACAAAAAACGTATCGCAGAAGATAAATAATCGAATGTGAATCGTTACATATTATTAGATATAGAGTTTAACTCCTAAAGTCTAATATAAAAGGCAGTCCCTGTCGTGTGGCAGGGGCTGTTTTTTTGCTATTATATAGATAATGTCTATGATAGAAATGGTAATTTTTTGTAAATTGTCATTGACGATCCAGCCGCCGCGCGATACAATCAACCGCGAAAGGCGGTAATGGTATGGTACAGAAAGTGATTCGGGATCGCCTGGATGCGATCCTTCATTGGAATATATCCCTGGTCGGGGGATTTCTCGGAGCCTATGCGATTTTGCTTCATGCCGGAAACTTTGGCTCTGCTCAGACAGGCAACCTGATGGAGATGGGAGCGGAACTGGTATCGATGGAATGGTTTAACGTCCTTCTGCGCCTGGCTGCGCTGGTGCTGTTTGGACTGGGCGTGGCATCCGCATATCTGCTCACGAACTTTACGAATATAAACATGCGGAAACTTGCCCTCTGGGTGGATGCGGCTGCGCTGGCACTGGCATCGATGCTGCCGCTTGAACCGGCGCTGGTCGGAATTTATCCGATTTTCTTTGCATCCGCATTTCAGTGGGGCGTCTATTCCGGTGCCGACGGATTTAACAGTGCGACGATCTTTATGACGAACAACTTCAAACAGTCGGTGCTTGGCTGGCTGCAGTACGGTCTGACAAAGGATAAGGAATTTAAGAGAAAAGCAATTCTTTATACCTATACGGTCATCAGCTTTTTCCTGGGCGTGGTACTCGGAGCGTGGGCGGTCGGTCAGTTCGGCATCTACAGCGCCTATGTAGGCTTTCTGCCATTGGCGGCTGCGAGAACCTTTATCGCGGTCGGTACGGCTCCGCTTGAAAGCGAGACTCCAGAGGAGACGGCAGTCGAGGCGGCAGAGGAGATGGAAGAAGCAGAGAAGCTGGAGAAGGAGCAGAAGCTGTAAAGTCTGTTCCCTGCAAGTTTTCTACAGGATGAGGGAAAGAAAAGCGGCAGGAAACAGGCTTCGGCGGGAACAGGATGCGGAAAAATGCAGGCGTTTAAGAACAGCAAACGTGAAGCAGGGGACAGATTTAATGCTGGTGATATTGCTGCTGTAGAAATTTTCCCAGTATTCCTACTCCCTGATATAGCGCCGCAGACATAATACATAAAAGAATAATACTCATCACAACCATATCCATCTGGAATACCTGTGAGCCGTAGATGATCAGATATCCGAGTCCCTGTTTGGCAGCGAGAAATTCACCGATGATGACGCCGACCAGGCAGAGACCGATGTTGACCTTCATGTTGGCGAGAATCAGCGGGATTGAGCCTGGCAGCAGGACTTTGGTTAAAATATGAATCCGGTTTCCTCCGAGGGACCGGATTAATTTGATCTGGTCGGGATCCATCGAGGAAAATCCGTTGTGGAGTGTCAGGATCGAGCCGAAGACAGCGACCGAGATGGAGGCAACGATGATCGTGCGGATGTTGCTCCCAAGCCAGACGATGAGAATCGGGGCGAGGGCGGATTTCGGCAGACTGTTGAGCATGACGAGATACGGCTCCAGAATCTCTGAAAGATTCCGGCTCGACCAGAGGAGAATCGCGCCGATCAGCCCGCAGAGGATGACCAGTGTAAAGCTGATCAGCGTTTCATAGAGCGTCACACCGGTGTGGATGAGGATGCTTTTGTCCTGCATCATCCGCAGGAAACAGCGCACGGTGCGTGACGGGGAACTGAAAATAAACGCGTCGATGAGCCCCAGTCGGGCGCTCATTTCCCAGCATATTAAAAAGAAAACGAATAAGAAAATCCGGCAGAAGAGAACCAGACGGCGCCGATGGAGCTGGCGGCGGAGGTAGGCTTTCTGGGCGGTGGATTCTTTCTTACATTTCATACTTTTTGCCCTCCCCTTGCAGTGTCTTCCATAGTTCATTGAAATAAAGAGAAAAAGCCGGATCATTCCGGCGTTCCAGCGGTCGGTTAGCGGACAGCGGGAAGGTAACCGGCAGGATGCGGCAGATGGTTCCGGGGCGTTTAGTCAGAACCAGGATGCGGTCGGCGGCACTCACGGCTTCGGAGAGGTCGTGGGTGATCAGAATCGCTGTTTTGCGGCTCTCCCGGATGATGGTGCTGATATCGTCGCAGACGGTTAAGCGTGTCTGATAATCGAGCGCCGAAAATGGTTCGTCGAGAAGCAGAAGCTCCGGTTCCAGCGCCAGTGTCCGGATCAGGGCGGCGCGCTGGCGCATTCCACCGGATAGTTCGGAGGGGCGGGAATGCTCAAATTGTTCCAGTCCGTAGATTTTTAAGAGCCGGTGGAGGCGGTCTTCCGCGGCATGATCCATTTTTTTCTGGATTTCCAGCCCGAGGGCAGCATTCTGGATGATCGTCCTCCATTCAAAAAGCTGGTCGCTCTGCAGCATATAACCGATGCGGCACTGGCTTTTCGAGAGTGGAACCCCATTTATAAGAATGGAACCCTCTTCCAGAGGAAGGAGCCCGCTGATTAAGGAAAGCAGCGTGGATTTTCCACAGCCGGACGGTCCGACAATGGCGATAAATTCGCCGGTTTCTACCTGAAATGATATATCAGAAAGGGCTTTCGTCTCCCCAGACATCGTGTGATAGGAATAGGAAAGCCCGGAAACTTCCAGAATGGGCGGCATAAGCAAATACCTGGGTAACTGTGTATCAGTGGGACAGTTACGCTCCTTGAAACATTCTTACTTTATAATATGCGGAAATGAAAAGCCGGGTTACTGTACACGGGTAGGCACTTTTGGAACCGAAAGTGCCGTAAGAAAACGTGGTGGCAGCAGGAATTTGCCGTATTGAAATGCGAAGCCACGGCAAATTCCGTTACTGGACACGTATGCGTGTATAGTAACAAAGCCGGGTTACTGGTTGTGCGAGAAGCGCCTTGCATTGGTTGACCCGTGTGGAAAAGAGATGCTATAATAAAATATAGGTAATTGTGGAGAGAAAAGCGCTTATAGACAGGATACAGGGGGTATTTATGATACGCAGATATACAGTGGCATTGATGCAGATGGATACGCAGAATGATAAAGGGAAAAATCTGGAGACGGCATGCGCCTGGATTGACGAGGCGGCGGCAAGGGGGGCGAAGCTTATTTGTTTCCCGGAGGTGATGAATCTGATCGGGAAAAATATCGGTGAAGGCGGCGGACGCGAGGAAATTCCAGGGTACACGACCGAGCGCCTCTGCGCGAAAGCGAAGGAACACGGCATCTATATTCAAGGGGGCAGTATCACGCAGGCACTTCCGGGGGAAAAGCGATCGGCAAATACGAGTGTGCTGATTTCGCCGGAGGGGAAGATTCTGGCGACATACAGCAAACTGCATATGTTTGACATCACGCTGGCGGACGGCACGCCGTACCGGGAGTCGGACCGGGTCAAACCGGGCGATTCGATTGTGACGGTGGAGACGGAGCTGGGCGTTTTTGGAATGTCGATCTGCTATGATGTGCGTTTTCCGGAGATTTACCGGCTCATGGCGCTTCGCGGGGCGCAGGTTATCTTTGTTCCAGCGAGCTTTACGATGCCGACGGGAAAGGATCACTGGGAGGTTCTTCTGCGGGCACGGGCGATCGAGAACGGCTGTTACATTGTGGCAGCGGGACAGATTGGACAGAAACCGGCGTATGCAGCATACGGCAACAGCCTGGTGGCAGATCCGTGGGGAACGGTGATTGCACGGTCAAAGGATGCACCGGGGATCACCTATGCGGAGATTGATTTAGATTATCTGGATAAGATACGGAAACAGATTCCGTCGTTGGAAAACCGGCGGAGTGATTTGTATGAGGTGAGTGAGAAGAAGTAAGGCGTGAATATTTTCAGCCGGCAAAATGGCGGTGGACGGAAATGAAAAACGGGTGTATTCGGGCAAATGGATAAAAAGGATAGAGAAAAATGGAGTCCAGGGGGGAAAACCATGGTAAAGGTGTTTCTGGTAGAGGATGAGGCGATTATCCGGCGCGGTATCCGGGATAATATTGACTGGGCAAGCCACGGATTTGAATTTGCGGGGGAGGCGGGCGACGGCGAGTACGCGTATCCGCTGATATTGAAGGCACAGCCGGATATTCTGGTAACGGATATCAAGATGCCGTTTATGGACGGGCTGGAGCTGAGCCGTCTGGTGAAAAAGACGCTTCCGCGCACGCGGATCATCGTGCTCAGCGGCTACAATGAATTTGAATATGCAAAAGAGGCGATCAAGATAGGAATCAGCGATTATCTGCTGAAACCGGTATCCTCGGCGGGACTCATCGATGCGTTGAAAAAGGCGGCGGACGAGATCCGGGAAGAACGGGAAAAATCGAGGCTTCTGGAGCGGTATTTTGTCAGCTACGAAAAATATACAGAATTTCTGGACAAAACGGATTACAGCGGCGTTGACCGGAAGCTTATCAACGATTTTTTAAAGCTCGGCTCAGTCGAAGAGTGCAGTCCGTTTGTCGAGGAGTATTTCGCAGCGATCGGTGAACATAATTACAAATCGCTCTTGCTGCGTCAGTATATGACGATGGATATTTTTTACTGTGTGCAGGAGTTTTTGAAGAAATTGAAAGCGGAGCCGCCGGAGGTTTCGGAAAGCGTGGTTGACATAAAACGGGTTCCGAAGGTGATCGAGAGCGTGGAGATGACGAAAGCCTATCTGATTGAGGAGTTTACGGCTGCTCTGCAGGCGCGCGACCGGGCGTCGAACGACCGTTATGGCAGCGTGATCCGGGATGCAAAGGAATATATCCGGGCAAATTTCAGCCAGAGCGACCTGTCGCTGAACCGGATTGCCGTGCACATTGGCGTCAGTCCGAGCTATTTCAGCTCGATTTTCAAGCAGGAGACGGGGCAGTCCTTTGTGGAGTATCTGACGCAGGTGCGGATGGAACGGGCGTGTGAACTTTTGAAATGTACCTCCTACCGGACGTCCGAGATCGGGGAGCAGGTGGGATACAACGATTCACACTATTTCAGCGCGGCATTCAAGAAAGCGATGGGGCAGTCGCCGAAAGAGTATAAGGCGAGCCAGACGCGGCAGGAGTAAGAAAAGTGTCAGTACATAACTGAAAAAGGGAGGAAAGATATGGGAGTGGAGCAGGGGCAGATTGGAAAAACAGAAGAGATGGCAGATTTGAATAAAAATCAGGATCCGGGCGCTGATTCATTATCTGTTGCCCGTCCATATCGCCCTCTTTCTCTCCGCGCCCGTCTGATCCTTCTCCTCTTCGTGATCGCCATTCCATTGACAGGCATGGCGCTCGGATTCCAGAAGATGATCGCCTCCTATTCTGCTTCCTATGACGCGATTCTGGCGAATCTAAAGACGGCGAATGAGTACAACATAAAGTTCAAATCGGATATGGAGTATTCGATGTACCGTGTTATGATCGGGCTGATCGACGCGGAACAGTTCGAAAATGGAGATATTGTCGAGGGCGAGACGAAGTATGCGACGGTGGTCAAGAATCCCCACAGCCTGATTGCGTCGGCGAGACAGGCGTTCGGAACGACGATCGAGCGGGAACCGGGGTCGGACTGTGATATCAAGATAAGAGGTATCCTCTCCTGTCTGGATTCCCTGGAGCGGGCAGTGGATAAAATGATTGGAAATGCCGCCGCCGGTGGATATTACGATGAAAATGTCAATATCTGGGAGAATGACATCCAGGGTCTTTGCTCGATGATTCAGGATTACATCACGCAGTATACCTATTATGAGATGATCAACATGGAGCAGCTTCAGAAAGAGCTGAAGGTGCAGATGGCGGATCAGATGCAGAGCTATCTGGCGCTTCTTCTGGTGGTGCTGGTGGTCGGTATGTTTCTGGCAGTCACGATCACGAAATCCATCACGGAACCGCTGCAGCAGTTACAGAGGACGGCAGAACAGCTCGGCCGCGGGAACCTGAATGCGAGGGCGAGAACGGGCGGACTGGAAGAGATCAACGTGCTGGCACGGGCGTTTAACCAGATGAGCGACCGCATCCGGCGGCTGCTTGATAAGACGAGGCAGGAGCAGAAGAACCTGCGGGAGCTGGAGCTGCGCCTCCACCAGGAGCAGATCAGTCCCCATTTCCTCTATAATACACTTGATTCGATCGTATGGATGGCAGAGGGCGGCAACAACCGCCAGGTCGTGGAGATGACGACGGATTTAAGCGACTTTTTTCGCACGGTTTTATCGGGCGGGCGCGATTTCATCACGATCGAGGAGGAAGAATCACACATCCGGAGCTATTTAAAGATTCAGAAGATCCGGTACGAGGACATTCTCGACTATTCGATCGAGATCGAGCCGTCCATCCGGCACCGGATTGTGCTGAAAATGCTGCTGCAGCCGCTGGTGGAAAATGCCCTCTACCACGGCATCAAAAATAAGCGCGGCGGCGGATGCATTGTGCTCCGCGGCTATGAGGATCGGAATGGGCTTGTCTTTGAGGTGGAGGACGATGGGATTGGCATGGATGAGGCGGAGCTTGCCGCCGTGCGCGCCAAGCTGACACTGGAACCGGAAGAGGAACTTGCCCTGATCGGCAGCGGCGGATTTGGGTTACATAATGTGGCACAGCGGATTCAGATGTATTATGGCGATCAGGCTGAGATCCTGGTTGAATCTGAAAAGAATATCGGCACCTGCTTTAAGGTTTATTTGGGAAATCAAAAAAAATCATAACTTTTCGAAAAAATTGTAATTTTTTAAAGACATACCCGGAAAAACACAGAAAACGACAAACATCGCAAAAAAATAATATACCTTTTTCCAAAGATGCCCCGTATCCATGATGCGGGGTGCTTTGTTATAATAAATACGCAAAAACAAATATATTGGGTCTTATAAGGAGGAAACAGTATGAGAAAAAGATTAGTGTCCGCAGCTTTAGCAGCAGCAATGGCGTTATCCATGACCGCTTGTACAAGCAATCCGGCTGAGAAAGAGACGGAGGCAGCAGCTCCGGCTGATACAGAGGCAGCAGAAGAGGGCGAAGAGAAAGAAGCGGCAGCAGACGGCGATCTGATTACCGTAGGTTATGCACAGGTTGGTGCTGAGTCTGACTGGAGAACAGCCAACACCGAATCTTTCAAATCTACATTTACTGAGGAAAATGGTTACAAACTGATTTTCGACGATGCACAGCAGAAACAGGAAAATCAGATTAAGGCAATCCGTTCTTTCATCCAGCAGGGTGTTGACTACATCGTAGTTGCTCCGGTTGTTGAGACTGGCTGGGAGACCGTTCTGGAAGAAGCAAAAGAGGCTGGTATCCCGGTTATCCTTTCTGACCGTCAGATGCAGCTTTCTGATGACAGCCTGTATGAGGCATGGGTAGGCGGAAACTTCGTAAAAGAAGGCGAGACCTGCGGCGACTGGCTGGCTAAATATTTAGAGGATCAGGGACGCGGCGACGAAGAGATCAACATGGTTACCATTCAGGGTACCATCGGTGCATCCGCACAGGTTGGCCGTACGGAAGGTATGGACAACAAGCTGAAAGAGCACTCCAACTGGAAGATGCTTGACAGACAGTCTGGTGAGTTCACCCAGGCAAAAGGACAGGAAGTTATGGAGTCCTTCTTAAAGAGCTATGATGACATCGACGTTGTTATCTGTGAGAATGATAACGAGGCATTTGGTGCCATCGATGCTATCAAGGCAGCAGGCAAGACCTGTGGTCCGGACGGCGACATCATCGTTGTAAGTTTTGACTCTGTAAAGGCAGCTTTCGAGTCCATGATCGCTGGCGACTTAAACGCAACCTCGAGTGCAACCCGCTTCATGGTCCGCGTGTAGCTGAAATCATCCAGAAACTGGAAAAAGGCGAAGAGGTTGAGAAGATTCAGTACGTAGACGAAGCATACTTCGATACAAGCATGGATCTGGAAGAAATCTTAAAGACAAGAGCTTACTAATTCGCTTTTGAATGGTATTTTTAAATGTTAATAATCGGACAGGCAATCGCTTTTGACCGTAAGTGAATGAGTGTCAGACCGGAGGTTTCGGCGGACGGCAGGCACTTGGCAATCAGGAGGCGCGGGGCTGGAGGCTTAGGTTTCCGTCCCTGCGCTTTCTTTTTCAAAAAATAAGGAGGCAAAGCTTTTATGGAAAAGGATTCCGTTCTTGAGATGAGGCATATTTATAAGACATTCCCGGGTGTAAAAGCTCTGCAGAATGTGGATTTTACCTTAAAAAAAGGCGAAATTCATGCCCTGATGGGGGAAAATGGCGCAGGAAAATCCACGCTGATCAAAGTCCTGACGGGTGTAGAGGAGTTTGAAACAGGGGAAATCATGATAGACGGCTGCGATCATGCGATCATCAACCGCAGCCCGCAGGAGGCACAGAACCGGGGCATCAGCACCGTGTATCAGGAAGTCAATCTCTGTCCGAACCTGACGGTTGCAGAGAATCTGTTTATCGGACGCGAACCGCGAAAAGGCGGATTGATTGACTGGAAAACAATGAATAAAAAGGCCAGCAAACTGCTGCAGGACCTTGACATACATGCAGATGTAACACAGACGATCGACAATTATTCGATTGCAATTCAGCAGATGATAGCGATCGCCCGTGCAGTCGATATGTCGGCAAAGGTATTGATTCTTGATGAGCCGACCTCCTCCCTCGATGATGGAGAGGTAGAAAAGCTCTTTAATCTGATGCGCCGCCTGAAATCCGAAGGCGTCGGCATCATATTCGTTACACATTTCCTGGAGCAGGTGTATGCAGTCTGCGATAAGATCACCGTTCTTCGGAATGGGCAGTTGGTAGGACAATTTACGACGGCGGAGCTTCCGAGAGTCCAGCTGGTTGCCAAGATGATGGGAAAGGATTTCGATGATCTGGCAGCGATCAAGGATTCCAAGAGTGAGGAGAAACACGGCGAAGCGGACATCGTCATCAAGGCGGTGGGACTCGGAAAGAAAGGATACATAAAGCCGTTTGATCTGGTGATTCACAAGGGTGAAGTCGTCGGATTTACCGGGCTTCTGGGTTCGGGACGTTCTGAGACGGTCCGTGTTCTCTATGGAGCGGAAAAGCCGGATGAGGGCGAGCTGAGCGTCAAGGGAAGACCGATCGCGGCGCGCCACCCGCTGATTTCGATGAATGCCGGCATGGCATATCTGCCGGAGGATCGGAAAAACGAGGGTATCATCGCGGATCTATCCGTGCGTGAGAACCTGATCATGGCACTTCAGGCAAAACGCGGTATGTTCCACCTGCTCAGCCGCAAGCAGCAGGAAGAATTTACCGATAAATACATTGATATGCTGCAGATTAAGACCGCCAGCCGTGAGACACCGATCAAATCACTCTCCGGCGGCAACCAGCAGAAGGTAATCATCGGACGCTGGCTTCTGACCAACCCGGATTTCCTGATTCTGGACGAGCCGACCCGTGGTATCGACGTCGGAACCAAGACAGAGATTCAGAAACTGGTCGTAAAACTGGCAGAACAGGGCATGGCAGTCGTGTTCATTTCTTCCGAGATCGAGGAGATGCTCCGTACCTGCGACCGCATGGTTGTTATGCGCGATGGTGCAAAGGTAGGAGAACTTTCCGAGGATGAGATGAACCAGTCCAACATCATGTCAACCATTGCAGGAGGACAGTAGCTATGAAAAATATGACGTTCAAAAAAATTACCTCGCAGAGGCTGTTTCTCCCGATTTTCTGCCTTGCGCTGGTATTGCTGGTAAATATCGTCACGACGCCGAACTTCTTCGCGATCGAGGTGCGGAACGGCGTTCTCTACGGATACTTAATCGATATCATCAACCGTGCGTCAGAGCTGGTGATTCTGGCAGTCGGCATGACGCTTGTCGTATCGTCCTCCGCTGGAACGGATATTTCCGTCGGCGCGATCATGGCGGTCAGTGCGGCAGTCTGCTGCAACCTCTTAACCGGCGGCGAGCGCGCAGCAACTGCATATGCCAATCCGCTGATTCTCGGCTTCCTGGCAGCGCTCATCGTCGGCGCGGCGATTGGCTGCTTCAACGGTTTTCTGGTTGCAAAGTTAAACATCCAGCCGATGGTAGCGACTCTTATCATGTTTACCGCCGGGCGCGGTATCGCCCAGCTGATCACGGATGGACAGATCACATACGTGCGCGTGGACAGCTACCGTACCCTGGGCGCTTCCCTTCCGGGATTCCCGGTTCCGACCCCGTTTATCGTGGCGGTCGTCGTTGTGGCGCTGACTTCATTACTCTTGAAGAAAACGGCACTGGGTATGTACATCCAGTCGGTCGGTATCAATAAACGTGCGTCCCAGCTCGTCGGCATCAAGTCGGTTATGATTATTTTCCTTACTTATGCGTACTGTGGACTCTGCTCCGGTCTTTCCGGTCTGATTGCTTCCAGCCGCATCTACTCGGCGGATGCGAATAACATCGGTCTTAATATGGAGCTGGATGCGATTCTGGCAGTTGCCATCGGCGGAAACTCCCTCGGCGGCGGTAAATTCTCGCTGGCAGGTTCCGTCATCGGCGCGTATACGATTCAGGCGCTGACGACCACCTTGTATGCGATGCACGTATCCTCGGATCAGGTTCCGGTTTACAAGGCGATCGTGGTTGTCATCATCGTAGCACTCCAGTCACCGGGATTCGCTAGATGGAGAAAATCTCTGGCACAGAAAAAAGAACTGGGCGCGGCAGGAAAGGAGGCGGCATAAATCATGAAAGAAAAGAAGAAATTAAATCAGAACACGTTCCTGCTTCTTGTCACGATCCTGCTGTTCTTCGTGATGTACGCGATCGGCTGCGTGCTCTTTAATGCACAGGGCTTTGCCAAGACACAGAATTTCTTAAACCTCTTTATTTCCAATGCGGGTCTGATTGTCATCGGTATCGGCATGACGATCGTCATGATCACCGGCGGTATCGATATCAGCGTCGGTTCCTTCGTGGCGATGGGCTGTATGATGTTGGCATGGATGATGGAAAAAGGCGGTATCGGTGCGGTTCCGGCGGTTCTCATCGTGCTGGTGACCGGGATTGTCTTCGGTCTGGTACAGGGATTTCTGGTTGCCTACATGGATATCCAGCCATTCATTGTTACCCTGGCGGGTATGTTCTTTGCCCGCGGCATGACTGCGATCATTTCCAAGGACATGATCAGTATTACGAATGAAACTTTCATGGCATGGGCGAAGATGAAACTTTATATTCCGTTCGGCGGCTATCTCAACAAAAAAGGCATGATGATTTATCCATATATCTATCCGACGGTTGTGATTGCGCTGGTTCTTCTGGTTCTGGCATTTATCATGCTGAAATATACGAAATTTGGACGCAGCATCTATGCGATCGGCGGCAACGAGCAGTCAGCGCTGATGATGGGCTTAAATGTGCGCCGGGTAAAACTAAAAGCCTATATCCTGGACGGTTTCCTTTGCGGCGTCGGCAGTGTCCTGTTCTGTCTGAATACGCTGGGCGGCTTCGTTGAGCAGGCAAAGGGCTTCGAGATGGATGCGATAGCTTCCTCTGTTATCGGCGGCACGCTCTTAACCGGCGGCGTCGGTAATGTATTCGGAACCCTGTTTGGCGTCCTTATCAAGGCGACGATCGAGGCATTTATCACTTTCCAGGGAACCCTTTCTTCCTGGTGGACCCGTATCACGATCGCGGCGCTTTTATGCTTCTTCATCGTGCTTCAGTCGATCCTTGCGATGGTAAAGAAGAAAAAGTAGAAATTCTCTTCCGGAGACAGACAAACCGGCATGAATGTCTGGTATGACAGCATCAAGATAGAACAGTCAAAATGACGGGAAATATCCATGCAAAGAGAGGGAAGACATCTGAAAAAAGTACAGTACATATCAGAAACAATATAAAGATGTATTTTTTTGATTCGACATAATTCGAGAGAAAATCAACAAACCTATACATGATGCATAAATATTTAGCGAAAACAGCCGCTTTAATTTATGCATCATTTGTATTTCGGATAAAAGAATGTCAAAATTAGACGTTAAATTTATAACAATATACAAAATAAAATACAACTTTATGAAAAAATGCTCTTGTATTTACTTGCGCAATTTGTCCTAGATTGTTATAATAAAATTACAAAAAGTTGTGAAAAGCAACAACGCAGTGCGGCTGGGGTGCCGCTTGCAAAGAAAATTTTATGGGAGGTAGTTAGAATGAAAAAAATGTTCAAACGTGCCGCTGCATCCATGACAGCAGCAGCGATGGCAGTGAGCATGACCGCATGCGGCGGCTCTGGAGCAGCAAATGCGACACAGGCAGCAGATGCTTCTGCAGCAGAAGGAAGCGAGGCAGCAGCTTCGACGATCGACAACAAAGACATCAAGATCGGTGTTTCCATCTGGTCCTCCACCGATGTACTTGGTTCCCAGTGTAAGCTGATCATCGACGAGGCAGCAAAGGCTCTGGCGTTCAGGTTCAGTATGTTGACCAGGGTCATGTGTCGGAGAAGGTTACCGCATCCGTAGAGCAGTTAGCAGCAGCAGGATGCCAGGGTATCATCATCTGCAACTCTTCTGATACAGAGATGACATCCGCTATTAAGACATGTAATGACAATAAAGTATATCTGGCACAGTTCTTCCGTGTTATCAGCCAGGAGAACAGCAAGGATATCTATGATTTAGCAACCGCATCACCATACTACATCGGCGCTGTTCATGAGAACGAGCCGGAGAACGGTGAAAAATTAGTTCAGATTCTTCTGGACAAGGGCGACAGAAACATCGGTCTGATCGGCTGGGAGCAGGGCGACGCTACCTGGCTTGGCAGATGGGAAGGCTACAAAGCTGGTGTTGAGAAATGGAACGCAGAGCATCCGGATGATCAGGCAAAACTGTCTGAGCCGCAGTACGCAGGTACTTCTTCTGAGGGTGGTTCCAAGGCAGCAGAGGCTCTGATGTCCGCAGATCCGACTCTGGATGCACTGATTCCGGCAGGCGGCGGCGGTGACCCGCTTCAGGGCGCTATCGCAGCAGTTGAGCGTGCAGGCAAGACTCAGGATATCGACATCGTTTCCACGGACTTCCTTCCGGATCTGGGCGAGAGACTTGAAAATGGTTCTATGGCCGGTGAGTCCGGTGGACATTACTGCGATCCGCTTATCGCTTTCATGATGGTTTACAACGCAATCAAGGGCAACTACACAGGTATCGAGGGTAACTTCGAGGATGTTCCGTTCCCGTATCTGTATGTATCTTCTCCGGACGACTACAAAGCATATGAGCAGTACTTCGTAGATCAGCTTCCATACACCGATGAGGAACTGGTAGCTATGTCCGAGCTTAGCCTGGATGACCTGAAAGCAACTGCAGCTGGTATCTCCATCGAGGATGCTGCACAGAGAGCAGGCAACTAATTAGTTCAGAAACTGATTCAAATTATAGAATTTTAAGAGGCTGAATGTAATAGAAAAGGCCGGTATCGCACGGCGCGATGCCGGTCTTTTCTTTAAAAGAAAAAAGAAACTGAGCAGTTATGAATGAGGTATAAAATATGGGTTCTTCTGTTGTTGAAACAACCGGAAAGAAAAAACTTTCGGGAACTGCCAAGGGTTATATCATCCTGGTGGGTTTGGTAGTGCTTTCCTGGGCGATTTTTAAAGCTCTGACGCCGGGCAATTTTGGTTCTCCGGCCAATATGCTGAGTTATTTTCAGGCCAGCCTGATCGCGACGGTTGGTGCTGTTGGTTTTTACTTTGTTATGGTTATGGGTATGTTCGATTTTTCCATCGGCGCGAACATCATGCTTTCAGCGATTGTAGGCTGTGTATTTGCCTCTCGTTTCGGCATGGGATATGCCGGTCTTATCATCGGCAGCGTGCTGACTGGTACGATTGTCGGACTTTTAAACGGTGTTTTTTATGTAAAACTCCGTATCCCGTCCATGATTGTAACGACGGGTCTGGCTCTTATCTATGAGTCGGTTGCCAACTACATCGCAGGCGGCGTGGAGCAGACGCTTCCGTCCAACCTCCGTGCATTCGGACAGATGCCCTGGAACATTATTCTGGCACTTCTGGCATGTGTGGCAGCTTACATTTTCTTAAATTATACAAAGATTGGGACTTATACATATGCGATCGGCAGCAACGAGTTCGTAGCGAAAAACATGGGTATCAATGTCAATAAGTACAAAGTGCTTGCATTTATTTTGAGCGGCGCATTTTTAGGTGTTATGGCTATTTTGACGATCAGCTATGGTTCCTCTATGGTAGCGGTAACCGGTATGGCGTCGATGAGCCGTAACTTCGTTCCGACGATGGGATGCTTCTTCGGTCTGGCATTTAAGAAATATGGTATGCCGCTGCAGGCGATTGTCATCGGAGAGTTCGTTATCAACATTATTTTCTTTGGTTTCATCGCGATGGGCGCACCGACAGCAATTCAGGACGTTATCACAGGTCTGGCACTGTTAATCATAATCACGCTGACCACAAAAGCGGAAAAAGGCGAGATTGTCAAGTAAATCGAGGGAGGAAATGCAATGAGCGAGGTAAGATTACAGGTAAAAAATCTTTGCAAGTCCTCGGTATCACGAAGGCAGTTCAGAATGTGTCTTTTAATGTCAATAAAGGCGAGGTTCACGCGCTGATCGGAGAGAATGGTTCCGGTAAATCGACGCTGACCAACATGCTGACCGGCATCTACAGTATCGGAAGCGGTACCTTCATTCTGGATGGGAAAGAGATTCATCCGAAGAATCAGGTAGAAGCCAACAACGAGGGTGTTTCTATCATCGTACAGGAGTTAGGAACCTTGTCAGGACTTACAGTAGCGGAAAATATATTCCTGGGACACGAAGATCAGTTCGTACATATGGGAATTAAAAATACAAATGCCATGAATAAAAAGGCGACGGAGCTTCTGAAACAGTACGGCTTCGAGCGTATCAAGGCGGCAGACATTATCGACAACTACAATTTCGAGGACCGGAAGCTGGTCGAGATCGTAAAGGCGACCTACTTCAATCCGAAGATTGTTGTCATTGATGAGACGACCACGGCACTTTCCCAGGAAGGCCGTGAAGAACTTTACAAACACATGAACCGCATCCGTGAGAGCGGCAACACAGTCATCTTTATCTCCCATGACCTTCCGGAGATTCTGGAGAAGTCAGATACCATCACGATCCTGCGCGACGGCGTTTACATTGATACCGTCAAGAGCAAGGATGTGACCGAGGACGATCTGAAACGTCTGATGGTAGGCCGTGAGGTAACAGGTGATTATTACCGTGCAGATTACGGTGAGAAAGTATCAGATGAAGTCGTTCTTTCTGTTAAGAACGTGACGGTTCCGGGACTCATCGAGGATGTCAGTTTTGAACTTCACAAGGGCGAGATCCTTGGCTTTGGCGGTCTGTCTGAGTCCGGTATGCATGAGATCGGCAAAGCAATCTTTGGCGCATCCTATGACAGAACCGGTACGGTAGAGCTGGCAGACGGAACGCAGATTAACGATATCCCGAGCGCGATCAAGCACAGCATCGCGTATACATCGAAGGATCGTGATAATGAGTCGGTCGTTTTAAACCAGAGCATTGGCGACAACATCTGCCTGCCGTCCCTGGATTCGCTGGCAAACAAGATTCACCTGTTGAGCGATAAGAAATTAAGAGAATTTTCCAACCAGTTTGCAAAACAGATGTCCGTTAAGATGGTAAACGTAAACCAGTTCGTTTCGGAGCTTTCTGGTGGTAATAAGCAGAAGGTCGTTCTGGCAAGATGGATTGGAAAAGATTCCGATATTGTCGTTCTCGACAGTCCGACCCGTGGTATTGATATTAAGGTTAAACAGGACATTTACCAGTTAATGAACCAGATGAGAAAGAATGGAAAATCGATTATCATGATTTCCGAGGAGCTGATGGAGCTGATTGGTATGTGCGACCGCATCATTATCATGAAGGACGGCAAGATCAGCGGTGAGCTGGAACGTGATGAGGCGATGGATGAGAACAGCCTGATCACGATGATGGTATAAGGAGGATGCAATGGAGAATCAAGTTAAGACAAGTACGGAAAATAAAGAGCAGCAGCTCAAAAAGTTATCAAAAATGACGATGATCCGTTCGCTTCTGCCGATTGCGGGACTGATTATTATCTTTCTTATGTTCAATGCCCTGACGAATTTCCGGATGATGAATAACCTTCCTCTGGTACTTTCCCAGGTGTATGTCACTATGATTTCGGCAACCGGCGTATTCTTTATCATGACGATGGGCGGTCTGGATTTCTCCCAGGGTTCCATCCTTGGTATTGCATCGATTGTTGTCTGCATGGTTTCCAAGACCAGCATTCCACTGGCGATTGTGGCAGGTATCGCGGTTGGTGCAGCGATCGGTGCCATCAACGGTTACTTCTATGTATACCGCAAGATTAAATCCTTCATCGTTACGATTTGTACGATGTTCTTATTCCGTGGATTTATCAAATATCTGACGACCAACGCGCCGGTAGCCGGCTCTGCGATGTTAATCAACTTCGACAGCACTGAATTAAAGCTGGCTTGTACGTTGGTGGTCCTGATTATCGGATTTATTTTATTCCGCTTTACCAAGTTTGGTACTTATTTAAAGGCGATCGGAGCAGGTGAGAAAGCAGCGATGTTCTCCGGCATCCGTACCGACCGCATGAAGTTCCTTATCTACACACTGGCAGGTGCGATCACAGGATTTGCCGCATTTATCAATGTTATCAAGGTTGGTTCGGTTACTTCTTCCGGTGGTAACCAGCTTGAGACCCAGATCCTGATTGCACTGGTACTGGGCGGTATGCCGATTTCCGGTGGTGCGAAGGTACGTTTTGAGAATATCATCGTTGGTTCTCTTCTGTACATCGTCCTGAACAGTGGTCTGACGATGATGGGCTTTACCACACAGATGATGCAGCTCATCCAGGGTGTTGTATTCCTGATATTCGTAGCTGTATTCGCAGACCGTCAGTCTCTGCAGGTTATCAAATAGGACAGACAAAAGCGACATCTGGAGGTTACAGTATGAGGGAGAACAGCAGCCGGAATCAGGGTGGACTTAAATATCAGAAGCTCTACAACTGGGGTCGGACGCTGATTATGAGCGGGGTGCTCCGGAATATGGACAAGTTTCCATCCGAGCATATGCTCCAGAATAAATTTGGATACTCCCGCCAGACGGTCCGCAACGCGCTCGACCGCCTGGAGCAGGACGGGCTGATTGCCCGGGTCAAGGGAAGCGGCACATACGTTTCCTATGCGCCGGAGAAGGATAAGGAAGAACGTCCCCGCATCGGACTGATTCTCAGTTATTTTTCAGATTACCTGTTTCCGCAGGTGTACGAGGGAATCGAGTCCGTCCTGCGGGAGGAAGGTTATGAGATCAGCGTTTCGGTCACGCGTAACCGCTTAAATGATGAGGCCCTGTATCTCAAGGGGATGCTGGGGCGCAATGTGTCCGGACTCATCATCGAGGGGACGCGTTCCAGTTTCCCGAATCCGAATCTGCGGCTTTACAAGGAGATACGGCGGAGAAATATTCCGACGCTGTTTATTCACAATCATTACCAGAATGAGACGTTTGACAGCGTGGAGATGTCGGATGCGCGCGCGGGCTATGAGTTGACGCGGATTTTGATACAGAACGGACATACCCGGATCGGCGGTATTTTCAAATACGATGACTGGCAGGGGATCGAGCGTTACCGCGGCTTTATCGAGTGCCTGTCGGATTTCGGGATCGATTTCCAGGAGGACTGGATCCGCTGGTATTCGACCCGGGATATGGAAGAAAAATTAAGCAAAAAAGGACTCCAGCGGATGTACCGCCGGACGAAGGACTGTACCGCGATGATCCTCTACAACGACGAGGTAGCGGGCAGCTATATGGATTTTTTAAAGGACCGCGGACTGCGCGTGCCGGAAGATATTTCCCTGGTATCGTTTGATGATGCCGGACCGGTGCAGGAGGGGGATCTCACGATCTTGTCCGTGATTCATCCCAAGTACAATCTTGGGCGGCTGACAGCGCGCAATCTTCTGCGGATGATAGAGGATTCGGATTGGCAGGAAAAGAAGTATTCGTACCGGTTTCCGGTGATGTTTAACAACGGAAATTCGGTTCGGGATATACATTGAAAATGACAAGGAGGCAGATTAAAATGAAAAAGTTATACTTTATTGTGGGTTCCCAGGACTTATACGGAGAGGAATGCCTGAAACAGGTTGCAGAAGACAGCCGTCAGATGGTTGCATTCTTAAACGAAAAAGTGGGCGATCTGGCAGAGATCGAACTTCTTCCAACCGTAGAGACTTCTGAAATCTGTATTCAGGATATGCGGAAAGCTTCCAATGATGATGACTGTGTCGGCGTTATCACATGGATGCACACCTTCTCCCCTGCAAAAATGTGGATCAAGGGTCTGCAGGAATTAAGAAAACCGCTGCTTCATTTACATACACAGGCAAATGAGAAGCTTCCGTATGATGAGATCGACATGGATTTCATGAACCTGAACCAGTCCGCACATGGCGACCGTGAGTACGGCTTCATCGTTGCCAGAATGGGTATTCCGCATGAGGTTGTAGCTGGATATTACAAACATGATGATGTGGTAGCAAAGATCCGCCAGTTTGCATCCGTTGCAAAGGCTATCTCCTACTCCAAGTCCTTAAAGGTGGCTTCCTTCGGCAACAATATGCGCGAGGTGGCGGTTACCGACGGCGACCGCGTAGAGAGCCAGATCAAATACGGCTGGGAGTGTAACTATTACGCACTGGGCGATCTGGTTGACATCATCAACCAGGTAACCGAGGAAGAGATCGACGCGAAGATGAAAGAGTATACCGATAAGTATACAATGAAGACCGACCGCATTGATTCTGTCCGCGAGCAGGCTAAATATGAAGTGGGTCTGGAAAAATTTCTCTCCGCGAACGGAATCGGCGCATTTGCTGATACATTCCAGGATCTGCACGGCTTAAAGCAGCTTCCGGGTATCGCAGCACAGAACCTGATGGGCAAAGGCATCGGCTTTGGTCCGGAGGGTGATTACAAGATTTCCGCTCTGTCTGCAGTCCTGATGAAGATGTCCGAGGGCAAAGAGGGAGCAACCGGATTTATCGAGGATTATACCTACGATCTGACTCCGGGACAGGAGTTAGAGTTAGCTTCCCATATGCTGGAGGTTCCGCCGGCATTTGCAGCAACCAAACCGGAGATTGATGTAATTCCGCTGGGTATCGGCGGCAAGGAGGATCCGGCAAGACTGATCTTTGACGGCGTGACCGGCGATGGTATCCAGGTAACGATGGTAGATATGGGCGACCATTTCCGCATCATCTGTGCAGATATTGAGCTTGTAAAACAGCCGAAACCGATGCCAAAACTTCCGGTAGCGAGAATTATGTACCGTCATAAACCGAACTTCCAGATCGGTACGGCTGCATGGTGCTACGCAGGCGGCGCTCATCACTCCGTTGTATCTACCGCTCTGACAAGAGATGACATCGCTATGTTCGCGCGTCTGACCGGTACCGAGTTAATTACAATCGGCGAAGATACGACAGAGGCTGATTTACAGAAATTCTTTATGAAATAATAGGGCGTTTGAAAGATAAAAATTTTTGAAAAAGACGTAACTGCATAAGTTTTTGCCACAACTGTGAAAATAGAATAGTTATGAATGACGGGGCGTGCCGCAGCCAAGGGGATGAAAATTCCGGCGGCGGTGCGCTTTTTGCTACAATGAGGAGGATGGATATGGGCCGCAGTGCGGAAGAGATCAAGAAAGACATAGAGAGCGGAAATACAGCGCTCGGAATTGAATTTGGTTCGACCCGAATCAAGGCAGTCTTGACGGACGGCACGACCGCGCCGATCGCGCAGGGGAGCTATGAGTGGGAAAACCGTCTGGAAAATGGTATCTGGACCTATTCCCTGGAAGATATCTGGAAAGGCTTAAAGGACTGCTACGCGGATCTGGCTGCCGATGTGAAGAAACAATACGGTTTAACGCTTAAAAAGGTTGGTGCGATGGGCGTCAGCGCCATGATGCACGGCTATATGGCATTTGATGCGGACGGAAAACTGCTCGTTCCGTTCCGTACCTGGAGAAATACGATGACCGCCGAGGCAGCAAGACGCCTGACGGATCTGTTTAACTACAATATCCCGCAGAGATGGAGTATTGCACACCTGTATCAGGCGGTAATCAACGGCGAGGAGCATGTATCCCGCGTGCATTTTCTGACCACCTTAGCCGGATATGTACATTGGAAACTGACCGGTAAGCAGGTACTTGGCGTCGGCGATGCTTCGGGTATGTTCCCGATCGACCCGGCAACCGGACAGTATGATGCTGAAATGCTGGATAAATTCGAAGAAATGATGGTTCCGAAGGGATATCCGTGGAAGCTGCGCGACCTTCTGCCGGAGGTTCTGAGCGCTGGCGATGAGGCGGGAAGCTGACTGAGGAAGGCGCGAAGCTGCTGGATGAGAGCGGCAATCTGGAAGCTGGCATTCCGCTGTGCCCGCCGGAGGGCGATGCAGGAACCGGTATGACTGCAACCAATAGTGTGGCAGTCCGCACCGGTAACGTATCTGCCGGAACTTCCGTATTTGCAATGGTTGTTCTGGAAAAGACTCTGGAGACGGTTCACCAGGAGATTGACATGGTAACTACGCCGGACGGTCATCTGGTCGGCATGGTTCACTGCAACAACTGTACCTCCGATCTGAATGCCTGGGTAGGTCTGTTTGAAGAGTTCTATGAGCTGATGGGTCAGAAAACAGACCGCAACACCCTGTTTGGAACCCTGTACCGCAAGGCGCTTGAGGGCGATGAAGATTGCGGAGGACTGATGTCCTACTGCTACCTCTCCGGCGAGCCGATCACCGACTTCGAGGAGGGACGCCCGCTGTTTATGCGCCATCCCGACAGCAAGCTGGGACTGGCAAACTTCATGCGTACCCACTTATACAGTTCCCTGGCAACCCTGAAATATGGTCTGGACATTCTGTTCAAGGAAGAGCACGTGACACTGGATAAACTGATGGGTCATGGCGGATTCTTCAAGACCAAGGGTGTTGGACAGCGTATCATGGCGGCAGCGGCTGACGTGCCGGTATCCGTTATGGAGACAGCCGGTGAGGGCGGTGCCTGGGGTATCGCGGTTCTGGCGGCGTACCGCAAGGATAAGAAGCCGGGACAGAGCTTGTCCGATTACTTAAATGAGCAGGTGTTTGCAGATGCAAAGGCGGAGACGATGGAGCCGAATGCAAAGGATGTCGAGGGCTTCAATGCGTTTATGACAAGCTATATCAATGGTCTGGCTGCCGAGAGAGGCGCCGTAGAAGGAAGGTTTTAATCGATGCTGGAAGAATTAAAAAAAGAAGTATACGAAGCCAATATGCTGCTTCCGAAATACGGTCTGGTTACTTTTACCTGGGGCAATGTTTCCGGGATTGACCGTGAGAAGGGGCTGTTTGTCATCAAACCGTCTGGCGTGGACTATGACAAACTGACGCCAGATGATATGGTTGTCATGGATCTGGAAGGAAATCGCGTTGAGGGAACGCTGAATCCGTCCTCTGATACAAAAACCCACCTGATTCTTTATAACCGTTTTCCGAAGATCGGCGGCGTGGTTCACACGCACAGTCCGTGGGCGACTTCCTGGGCGCAGGCGGGACGCGACATTCCGTGCTACGGAACGACCCATGCAGATTATATCTACGGTTCCGTTCCATGCGCGAGAAACTTAAATGAGGAAGAATTAAAGAATTATGAGTGGAACACAGGCGTGCTGATCGCAGATTTGTTCGAGGAGAGGAAGCTTGACCCGATGGCTGTGCCATGTGTGCTCTGCAAGAACCATGGACCGTTTACCTGGGGCAAGGATGCCCATGAGGCGGTTCACAACGCGGTTGTACTCGAGGAGGTTGCCAAGATGGCGGCGCGCTGCGAGATGATCAATCCGGATGTGAAGGAAGCGCCGCAGTGCCTGCAGGATAAACATTATCTGCGGAAGCATGGCCCGGGGGCGTATTACGGACAGGGGGATTTGTAGTTACTGGGCACGTATGCGTGAACAGTAACAATTTGTAAAATATAGATTCAAGTATGGAAATAGATGGGACAAGTATGGTATACTTATGTATAGCAGATATAGGAGATACTGGCTATCTATCTTATAAAAATTAGGAGGATATGGGAAATGAAATTTTTTATTGATACCGCGAATGTTGATGAGATCCGTGAAGCGAATGATATGGGTATTATCTGTGGCGTTACCACAAACCCGTCTCTGATTGCAAAAGAAGGCCGTGATTTTAATGAGGTTATCAAAGAGATCACCAGCATTGTAGACGGACCGATTTCCGGTGAGGTTAAGGCTACGACTGTGAAGGCAGAGGATATGATCGCTGAGGGCCGTGAGATCGCTAAGATTCATCCGAACATGGTTGTTAAAATCCCGATGACTACCGAGGGCTTAAAGGCTGTGAAAGCTCTGTCCGCTGAGGGCATCAAGACCAATGTAACCCTGATCTTTACTGCCAACCAGGCACTTCTGGCTGCAAGAGCAGGCGCTACATACGTTTCTCCGTTCTTAGGCCGTCTGGATGACATCTCCACCAACGGTACAGACCTGATTTACGATATCGTAGAGATCTTTGACAATTATCCGGAGATTTCCACCGAGATTATCTGTGCTTCCACCAGACATCCGATGCACATCATCGAGTGCGCGAAGGCTGGCGCTGACATCGCAACTGTTCCGTTTAAGGTTCTGATGCAGATGGTAAAACACCCGCTGACCGATGCTGGTATCGAGAAATTCAAAGCAGATTATGAGGCTGTATTCGGTAAATAAAGAGAAACAATAGGAAATACCTCTTGAACTTCCGAAAAAAGCATGTTATACTAGGCACGATAACATAATAGACTGACTGGAAAGAGTGGACAAAAAAGTCCACTCTTTCTAATTTCATAGAAAGGTGGTGGGGGTATGGCAAAGGGAGAGCAGTACGAAGCACGGGTAGAGGCGTGGATCACGCCGGTTCTGGAGCAGCATCAGTTTGAGTTGGTTGATGTGGAGTATGTCCGCGAGGTCGGTGTCTGGTATCTGCGGTGCTACATTGACAAAGAGGGCGGTATTACCGTTGATGACTGCGAGGTAATCAGCCGTCTGCTTGGTGAATGGCTGGATAAGGAAGATTTCATCGAGGACAGCTATATATTGGAGGTGAGTTCTCCGGGACTGGGACGTCCTCTGAAGAAAGAGAAAGATTTTGCAAGAAGCATCGGCAAAGATGTGGAGATCCGCCTGTATAAAGCGATCGACAAACAGAAGGAATTTACAGGAACGCTTACGTCCTATGACGCAGATTCTGTGACAATCACGATGGAGGACGGCAGCGAGCGTACATTTGAAAAATCAGAGATTGCTTTGATTCGTTTAGCCTTTGATTTTTAGACGGTAGGAGGAGATAAAATAAAATGAATAAAGAGTTGATTGAGGCAATAAATCTGCTGGAAAAAGAAAACAATATCAGCAAAGATGTTCTTTTAGAAGCAATTGAAAATTCTCTGCTGACAGCATACAAAAACAATTATGGCCGGGCAGATAATGTCAAGGTAAACATCAACCGTGAAACAGGAGATTTTTCCATCGTGGCAGAGCGTGAGGTTGTGGAGACCGTAGAGGATCCGATGACCCAGGTAAGCCTGGCAGAGGCAAAGCTCTTAAACAGCAAGTATGAGCTGGGCGATGTCGTTCAGTTCTCTGTCAATTCCAAGGAGTTTGGACGTATCGCCGTTCAGAACGCGAAGAATGTTATCTTACAGAAACTTCGTGAGGCAGAGCGCAACGCCCTGTATGAGGAGTGGCACTGCAGAGAGAAAGATATCGTAACTGGTATCGTACAGCGCTATGTAGGACGCAACATCAGCATCAACTTAGGCAAGATCGACACGATCCTGAACGAGAGTGAGCAGGTAAAGGGCGAGGTATTCAAACCGACCGAGCGTATCAAACTGTATGTCATCGAAGTAAAAGAGACACAGCGCGACCCGCGTATCACCGTATCCAGAAGCCATCCAGATCTGGTAAAACGCCTTTTTGAGTCTGAGGTTGCCGAGGTCCGAGACGGTACCGTAGAGATCAAGGCGATCGCACGTGAGGCAGGTTCCCGTACGAAGATGGCAGTCAGCTCCAACGACCCGAACGTCGATCCGGTCGGTGCATGTGTCGGCTTAAACGGCGCGCGTGTCAGCGCGGTTGTCAATGAGCTGCGCGGTGAGAAGATCGATATCATCAACTGGGATGACAACCCTGCATTCCTGATTGAGAACGCATTAAGCCCGGCAAAGGTTATCCTGGTTGCAGCAGATGAGGAAGCACGCGAGGCACAGGTGATCGTTCCGGATTACCAGCTTTCCCTGGCAATCGGTAAAGAGGGTCAGAATGCACGCCTGGCAGCCCGCCTGACCGGCTTCAAGATCGATATCAAGAGCGAGACACAGGCAAGAGAGTCCGGTCTTTTAGATGAGCTTGAGAGCGGTTATGAGGAAGGCTTCGAGGGCTACACCGATGACCCGCTGATCAGCGTGGCAGAGGAAGACGCAGCCGAGGCAGCAGAAAATGAGGCGGCTGAGGGCACAGAAGAGCCGGCAGCGGAGCAGGAATAATCCTGACAGATAATGTGCGGGGATGCTGATTTCGGGCGGAACGAGCAGATTTGGCAGAAAGAAAGCAGCAGAACCGGGATTTGACAGAAATGGAAGTGATAGACAGTGGGAGCAAAGAAAGTGCCGCTCAGACAGTGCATCGGATGCGGAGAAATGAAGAGCAAAAAAGAAATGATCCGCGTTTTAAAGACAGCCGACGATACGATCGAGATTGACGCGACAGGCCGTAGGAATGGACGCGGCGCCTACCTCTGTCCTCGATGGACTGCTGGAAAAAGGCGGTAAAGAGCAAAGGATTGGAGCGGTCGCTCAAGATGGCGATTCCGAAGGAAGTCTATGAGACGCTGGAAAAGGAGATGGAGCAGTTTGGAGAATCGTAAAAAGGTGCTGAATCTTCTGGGACTGGCGACGCGCGCCGGTAAGACGGCAAGCGGCGAGTTCATGACCGAGAAAGCGATCAAGAGTGGAAAAGCGTATCTGGTGATCGTGTCAGAAGAAGCGTCGGACAATACAAAAAAGATGTTTGAAAATTCATGTGCATACTACAAGGTTCCCGTGTACCAGTTCGGCATGAAGGAAGAGCTGGGACACGCGATGGGAAAAGAGATGAGAGCGTCTCTGGCCGTTTTGGATTCCGGTTTTGCAAAGGCGTTAAGAGAGAAGTTAGATGATTAACGCTTTTCTGGGCGGGCTCTTTTAGGAGCTTATGCAGAACGGGAAGGCAGTGCCGGAACGGAGGTAGCAAAACATGAGAGTTAATGAGTTGTCAAAACAGATTGGCAAATCAAATAAAGAAGTTTTAGAGATACTGCAGAAAAACCATTTTGACGTAAAAAGCCATTCTTCCAAGGTGACGGAGGAACAGGCAGAAGTAGTCAGATGCTTCCTTGCAGGAGCAAAGAGACAGACGACAGCGTCAAAGACAGATACAGGAAAGGCGGAAACAAATCGAGTGGAAGATATAAAGAAAGAGCCGTTAGAGGCAGAGAAGAAAGAGGCGGAGAAGACAACTGAGCCGCCGAAAAAGCGGATTGCAGCGGTTTATCGTCCGCAGAACAGCGTACAGAGAGGAAGCCGTCCAGCAGGCAAGGGTAATGCAGGAAACGCAGCCAAGACCGGCGCACCGGCAAGCCGTCCGGCAGCAGCAGGCGCAGAGCAGACCGTACAGCCGGCTAAGAGCGCAGCTCCGGCAGAGAACCGTGACGGACAGAGAAGCGGCTATCAGGGAAACCGCGACGGACAGAGAAGCGGCGGCTATCAGGGCGGTCGTGATGGTCAGAGAGGCGGACGCGATGGACGCGGCGGTTTAAATATTCCGAAGCCATCCTTCGACAGCCCGGTTGTACAGAAACCGCAGAACAACAAGCAGAATAAGAATAATTACAAGAACGATAAATACAGCAAGATCGACCATGAGGAAGAGATGCACTCCAAGGGAAGAGGCGGAAAGAACGTAAAGAGCGCTGTTCAGCCGCCGCAGAAGAAGGAGGCAAAGGTTGAGGAGATCAAGACAATCACGATCCCGGAGGTAATTACCATCAAGGATCTGGCAGACAAGATGAAACTTCAGCCGTCTGTCATTGTAAAGAAACTCTTCTTACAGGGCAAGGTTGTCACCATCAATCAGGAAGTAGATTACGAGCAGGCAGAAGAGATCGCGATGGAGTTTGACGTACTCTGTGAGAAAGAGGTCAAGGTTGACGTCATCGAGGAACTTCTGAAAGAGGAAGAAGAGGATGAGAAGGACATGGTAACCCGTCCGCCGGTTGTATGCGTTATGGGTCATGTCGATCATGGTAAAACCTCCCTTCTGGATGCAATCCGCCAGACCAATGTAACTGCAAAAGAGGCAGGCGGTATCACCCAGCACATCGGTGCGTACATGGTAGAGATCAACGGACAGAAGATCACATTCCTCGATACGCCGGGACATGAGGCATTTACCGCAATGCGTATGCGTGGTGCAAAATCCACTGATATTGCAATCCTCGTTGTTGCAGCAGATGACGGTGTTATGCCGCAGACCATCGAGGCGATCAACCATGCGAAGGCAGCAGGGGTTGAGATCATTGTAGCGATCAACAAGATCGATAAGCCGAGTGCCAATATTGAGAAGGTAAAACAGGAGCTTATCGAGTACGAACTGGTTCCGGAGGACTGGGGCGGCAGCACCATCTTCGTTCCGGTATCTGCACATACCAAGGAAGGTATCAAGGAACTGCTTGAGATGATCCTTCTGACCGCAGAGGTCAAAGAGTTAAAGGCAAACCCGAACCGTAATGCGAGAGGTCTTGTCATCGAGGCGGAGCTGGATAAGGGTAAAGGTCCGGTTGCAACCGTCCTGGTACAGAAGGGTACCCTGCATGTCGGTGATCCGATCGCGGCAGGTGCCTGCTACGGCCGTGTCCGTGCGATGATGGACGATAAGGGACGCCGCGTCAAAGAGGCTGGTCCGTCCACTCCGGTCGAGATTCTGGGTCTTAATGACGTGCCGAACGCCGGCGAGGTATTTGTACAGCCGGAGAACGAGAAAGAGGCAAGAAGCTTTGCAGAAACCTTTATCTCTGAGAGCAAGAATAAGTTAATTGAAGATACAAAGATGAAGCTTTCCCTGGACGATCTGTTCTCCCAGATCAAGGCAGGAAATGTAAAGGAACTTCCACTGATCGTCAAGGCAGATGTACAGGGTTCTGTCGAGGCAGTAAAACAGAGCCTGATGAAGCTGTCCAACGAGGAAGTTGTAGTCAAGGTCATCCACGGCGGTGTTGGTGCGATCAACGAGTCCGACGTCAGTCTGGCAGCCGCATCCAACGCGATCATTATTGGTTTCAATGTGCGCCCGGACGCAACCGCGAAGTCCATCGCAGAGCGTGAGAAAGTAGACGTTCGTCTCTACCGCGTCATCTATCAGGCAATCGAGGATGTCGAGGCAGCGATGAAGGGTATGCTTGACCCGATCTACGAGGAGCAGGTAATCGGTCACGCCGTTGTACGTCAGACCTTCAAGGCTTCCGGCGTTGGTACTATCGCTGGTTCCTACGTCCTGGATGGTAAATTCCAGAGAGGCTGCAAGGCACGTATTACCCGTGACGGCGAGCAGATCTTCGATGGTCCGCTGGCATCCTTAAAGCGTTTCAAGGACGACGTGAAGGAAGTTGCTTCCGGATACGAGTGTGGTCTTGTATTTGAGAAGTTCAACGATCTGCAGGAAGACGATATGATCGAAGCATATGCGATGGTAGAGGTTCCGCGCTAGAAAGGCAGAGGGATTCATGCGTAAAAATAGCATTAAAAATACAAGAATTAACAGTGAAGTACAGAGAGAGCTGAGTTCCATCATCAGCCGTGAGCTGAAAGATCCGCGGATTCATCCGATGACAACGGTTGTCTCCGTGGAGGTAACTCCGGATCTCAAGTACTGCAAGGCGTATATCAGCGTGTTAGGCAACGAGGAAGCGGCGAAGGATACGATCCAGGGACTGAAAAGTGCTGTCGGATTTGTCCGCACCCAGCTTGCAAAACGCATTAATTTACGGAATACGCCGGAAATTACATTTATTCTCGATCAGTCGATTGAGTACGGTGTACACATGACCCGCCTGATCGATGAAGTAACTGAAAACCTCAGAGACTCAGAATCGGGAGATGAGGAAGAAAATGAGTAAAAATATCTTAGAGGCGTCACTGGAAGGGGCGGAGCACATCGTACTGCTTGGTCACATCCATCCGGACGGGGACTGTATCGGAACGACTCTGGGACTGCTTAACTATCTGCGGGAGAATTATCCGCAGATAGAGGCAGAACTGTTTCTCGACCATCCGGCTGCTAAATTTTCTTATATGAATGATTTTGAGAAAATTCATACCGAGATTGTGCCGGAAAAACAGTTTGATCTGTGCATTACGCTGGATGCCAGCGACAAAGAGCGTCTGGGCGGCTACGCGGTCTATTTTGACAGCGCCGCCAAGACACTCTGTATCGATCATCACAGAACCAATACAGGATTTGCAGAACAAAATTACATCATTCCGGACGCAAGCTCCTGCAGCGAAGTGTTATACACGCTTCTTGATGAGGCAAAGATCAGCAGGGAGGCGGCAGAGTGTCTCTATACCGGAATTGTGCATGACACAGGTGTATTTAAGTACAATTCAACGACCCGGAAAACGATGGAAATCGCGGGCGCGCTGATGGAAAAAGGCGTGAACGCGGCGAAGATCATCGACGACAGCTTTTACCGCAAGACCTACGCACAGAACCAGATTCTCGGAAAAGCGCTGCTTAGCAGTACACGGATTCTGGATGGAAGATGTATTTTCAGTGTGGTTTCCCAGAAAGAAATGGAGTTTTACGGTGTCGATACGAACGATCTGGATGGCATTATCGATCAGCTCCGGATTACCGAAGGAGTGGAATGTGCCATTTTCATCTATGAAAAGGCGTTCAACGAGTACAAGGTCAGCCTTCGTTCCAACGACTATGTCGATGTGAGCAAGGTGGCGGCGTATTTCGGCGGCGGCGGACACATCCACGCGGCGGGCTGCACGATGCAGGGACATCCGAGGGATGTGATCAACAACCTGACGGGACATATTGAGAAACAGATGGATGCCCGTAGGGAGGAATAGGAGGTTCTGTTGCTGATTGCGCTGCCTGCTTTCAGGTGCACAGCGCATGGACGGTAATAGTTCTGATTTTTTAGGAGATTTTATGTTTCACGGTGTGATAAACATTTATAAAGAACCGGGGTTTACGTCCCACGATGTGGTGGCGAAGCTCCGGGGCATTTTGAGACAGAAAAAGATCGGTCATACGGGTACGCTCGATCCGGCAGCGGAGGGCGTACTCCCTGTATGTCTGGGGAAGGGAACGAAGCTGTGCGACCTTTTGACGGATAAGAGGAAGACGTATCAGGCAGTTCTTTTGCTGGGAACCGAAACCGATACGCAGGATATGACAGGAACGATTCTTTCGGAGAAACCGACGGAACAGCTGACAGAACCGGCAGTCCGCGGGGCGGCGGAGAGCTTTGTTGGTCCATATATGCAGGTACCGCCGATGTATTCGGCGCTCAAGGTCAACGGAAAGAAGCTCTACGAGTTGGCGAGAGCCGGAAAAGAGGTAGAGCGGGCAGCGCGTCCGGTGGAAATCTATGATCTTCAGATAGATGCGGTGGAACTGCCGCGTGTGACGATGACCGTGACCTGTTCCAAGGGAACCTACATCCGTACCCTGTGCCATGACATCGGTGAAAAGCTGGGATGCGGCGGCTGTATGGAAAAACTGATCCGCACCCGCGTCGATCGATTTGCGATCGGGGACAGCCTGCGCCTGTCCGAGGTGGAAGCGCTGGCGAAAGCCGGTCAGATCGAGGATAGGATCGTGCCGGTGGATGGAATGTTTGAGGACTGCCCGGCGTATGTATCGGAGAGCGAAGTTCTGGATAAGCTTCTGCAGAATGGAAATCCATTCCCGAAGGGGCTGGGACCGAGAGACGGCTGCTTAGTGCAGATCGGAAGCAGTTTGGCTGAACACCAGGTTTCTGCGGATGGAAACTCAGAGATGGTACTTCCGGATTCTGGAATCATCCGCGTCTATGACAGCGCAAACCAGTTTATCGGTCTCTATGCCTATCAGCCGGAGAAGAAACAATGGAAACCACGTAAGATCTTTCTGGGAGGAGAGTAAGATGCAGTATTTTGCCGGAACCAGAGAATTTCAGATAAAAGAGCCGACTGCGGTCACGATCGGTAAGTTTGACGGTCTTCACAGAGGGCATCAGAAGCTGCTGCGGGAAGTGATGCGGTATCGGGAAAAAGGATATAAACCAGCGGTGTTTACCTTTGAGACGGCACCGGGAACCTTGATCCGGGGAAAGCTGCAGACGATGATCACGACCAACGAGGAGCGCGAGGAGAACCTGCGCGAGGCGGGGGTGGAGTATCTGGTGGAATATCCGTTCAACCAGGAAGTCGCACATATGGACCCGGAACAGTTTGTTGCCGAGATTCTGGTCGGCAAGATGGGCGCAAAGGCGATCGTGTCCGGTCCGGACTGCCATTTTGGCTACCAGCGGAAGGGCGATGCTGAACTGCTTCGGAAACTGGCACCGAAATATGGATATGAGGTGTCGATCGTTGAAAAGGCGATGGACGGCGATCGCGAGATCAGCAGCACCTATATCCGGGAAGAGCTGGCGAAGGGAAATATCCGCAAGGCGAATGAACTGTTGGGATATGAGTACCGGATCAGCGGACAGGTGGTACACGGGGAGCATTTAGGTTCCACCCTAGGGTTTCCGACGGCGAATATCCTGCCGGGAATCCAGAAACATCTTCCAGCGTTCGGGGTATATCTCTCCCGGACGGTGATTGATGGTGTTTCTTATGGAAGTATCACAAATATTGGAAAAAAACCGACGATTGCCGGGGAACGACCGGCGGGTGCGGAGACATATATCTATGATCTGGATGAAAACCTGTATGGGAAAAAGATAGAGGTTCATTTTTTAGATTTTATGCGGCCGGAGATGAAATTTTCCGGGGTGGATGAGTTGAAGATGCAGGTTTTGAAGGATAAAGAAACCGGGAGAAAAATGCACGGAGCGGAACGATGAGAGTTCAGCTTCGTGCATTTTTTAAATATGATTCAGGTAGGCAGCTGCTTCCTCTGCCGCCAAATGGATATATTCATTCATTGGTAAATTCTGTGTTCCTACTAAAATATGGCGGCAATAGGAGCTTCCATTGACAGGAATCAGGATTTTCTGGGCGCGGCTTTGTCCGATGGCGGCTGCCATGGCGGGGGTGATTTCTCCTAAGAGGGAGTCTGCAATGACGATGCCGATTGGTCCGATGATTAGGTCGGCATCTCGGCAGGCGACGAGAACGGGGTTTTCTCCGGTGGCGCCCATGGCAGCTCCGGCTTTCATCATCGCGGCAGTGGCAGTAGTGTTGGCACCGAGCGCGAGAAGCGGCTGTCCGGGACAGAGTTTCTGGATTTCTTCTACGAGGCGCGCCCCATGCGTCCGCCCTGACCGTCGATGATGACAACTTTTTTCATAATGGATAACCCCTTTCCTTTTCGTAGGATTTTCGTAGGACAAGATAATAAAAAAGAATGTGCCTTGGCACATTCTCGCGCAGGAACGAAAATAAGAGGGTCTAAATCTGCCTTTTGGACAAAATAAACACCCCAGTATATCTTTACTATAATATCATACATTTTGAAAAAAGAAAAGCAAAAAAGATCGATTTTTGTAAAATTTTTTGTTTACAAATAAAGCGCTTTCTATTATAATGCTGATAATGGCTAACTGGGGTCTGGCAGAGCTGCGATTGGCGGAGGCTGTCAGGGTGACGGAAGATCAGACAGACGCGCGTGAAGGCACCGCGGAGGTGCTTGATTTTTAGTTGATCCGGGAGGCCGCTTTTTTAAAGCCAAAAAACAGCAGACAATGAGAGGGAGAAAACATGAGGAGAAATGACATTCACAAAGTATTGATTATCGGTTCCGGTCCAATCATTATCGGACAGGCGTGTGAGTTCGATTATTCGGGAACACAGGCGTGCAAGGCACTGAGAAAACTCGGCTATGAGATTGTGCTGGTCAATTCCAATCCGGCTACGATTATGACGGATCCGGAGACAGCAGATGTGACTTATATTGAGCCGCTGAACGTAGACCGTCTGACTCAGATCATTGAAAAAGAGCGCCCGGATGCGCTGCTCCCGAACCTGGGTGGACAGTCCGGACTGAACCTCTGCTCCGAATTGGCAGCAGCAGGTGTTCTGGATAAATATGATGTTAAAGTAATCGGCGTTCAGGTTGATGCTATCGAGCGTGGTGAGGACCGTATCGAGTTTAAGCATACAATGGAAAGCTGGGTATCGAGATGGCTAGAAGTGAGGTTGCCTACAGCGTTGAGGATGCACTGGCAATCGCAGATAAACTGGGTTATCCGGTTGTTCTTCGTCCGGCTTACACCATGGGCGGCGAAGGCGGCGGTCTTGTATATAACGTAGAAGAACTGAAGACCGTGTGTGCAAGAGGCCTGCAGGCCAGCATGGTTGGTCAGGTTCTGGTAGAGGAGTCTATCCTTGGATGGGAAGAGCTTGAGCTGGAAGTTGTCCGCGATGCGAAGAACAACATGATCACTGTCTGCTTTATTGAAAATATTGATCCGCTGGGCGTACACACCGGAGATTCCTTCTGTTCTGCTCCGATGTTAACCATTTCGGAAGAAGTACAGAAACGTCTGCAGGAGAAATCCTACAAGATCGTAGAAGCAATCCAGGTAATCGGCGGTACCAACGTACAGTGGGCACACGATCCGAAGACAGACCGTGATATTGTTATCGAGATCAACCCGAGAACCTCCCGTTCGTCCGCACTGGCATCCAAGGCAACTGGTTTCCCGATTGCACTGGTATCAGCGATGCTGGCAACCGGTATGACTCTGGATGAGATTCCATGCGGCAAGAGCGGCACTCTGGATCAGTATGTTCCGTCCGGCGACTATATTGTTATCAAGTTTGCACGCTGGGCATTTGAGAAGTTCAAAGGCGCAGAGGACAAGCTGGGAACCCAGATGAAGGCAGTCGGCGAGGTTATGAGTATCGGAAAGACCTACAAAGAGGCATTCCAGAAGGCGATCCGAAGCCTGGAGAGAGGCCGCTACGGTCTTGGTCATGCGAAAGACTTCGATAAGAAGACAAAAAAAGAACTGCTTGCGATGCTGCATGTTCCGAGCAGCGAACGTCAGTTCATTATGTACGAGGCACTTCGTAAGGGCGCTACCGTAGACGAGCTGTTCGAATTAACCAAGATTAAACATTACTTCATCCAGCAGATGAAAGAACTGGTAGAAGAGGAAGAAAGCCTGATGCAGTATAAGGGCGAGGTTCCGCCGGTTGAGGTTCTCCGCCAGGCGAAGCTGGACGGTTTTGCAGATAAATATTTAAGCGAGCTGTTAGGCGTTACAGAGGAAGAGATCCGCGATGCAAGAACCAAAGAAGGTATCGTAGAAGGCTGGGAGGGCGTACACGTAAGTGCCACACCGGATTCTGCATACTACTTCTCCAGCTATCACATCAAGGATCAGAGTCCGTGCAGCGACAACAAGAAGATCATGATTCTGGGCGGCGGTCCGAACCGTATCGGTCAGGGTATTGAGTTTGACTACTGCTGCGTACATGCAGCTATCGCCCTGAAAGAGCTTGGATTTGAGACAATTATCGTTAACTGCAACCCAGAGACTGTATCTACAGACTATGATACCTCCGATAAACTGTATTTCGAGCCGCTGACTCTGGAAGATGTATTAAGCATCTATCACAAGGAGAAACCGCTGGGAGTTATCGCACAGTTTGGTGGCCAGACACCGCTGAACCTGGCAGCAGACCTGAAGAAATATGGTGTCAACATTCTGGGTACAACTCCGGAAACCATCGACATGGCAGAGGATCGTGACCTGTTCCGTGCGATGATGGATAAACTGCAGATTCCGATGCCGGAGTCAGGCATGGCAGTTACTGTAGAAGATGCATTGGAGATTGCTAATAAGATCGGTTACCCGGTTATGGTTCGTCCGTCCTATGTACTTGGCGGCCGCGGCATGGAGGTTGTTCATGACGATGAAGCGATGACCTTCTATATGAGAGCAGCTGTCGGCGTAACTCCGGACCGTCCGATCCTGATTGACCGTTTCCTGCATCATGCAACCGAGTGTGAAGCAGATGCGATCAGCGACGGCGAGAACGTATTTGTTCCGGCAGTTATGGAGCATATCGAGCTGGCAGGTATCCACTCCGGAGACTCCGCTTGTATCCTTCCGTCCAGAAATCTGACCAAGGATCAGGTAGAGACAATCCGCGATTACACAAGCCGTATCGCAAAAGAGATGCACGTAGTAGGTCTGATGAACATGCAGTATGCAATCGAGGACGGCGAAGTATACGTGCTGGAGGCAAACCCGAGAGCATCCCGTACCGTGCCGCTGGTATCCAAAGTATGCAACATCAAGATGGTAAAACTGGCAACGGATATCATGACTTCCTACTTAACAGGTCGTCCGTCACCGGTTCCGGCACTGAAAGAGAAGAAGATTCCGCACTACGGTGTTAAGATGCCGGTATTCCCGTTCAAGATGTTCCCGGAGGTTGACCCGGTACTTGGACCGGAGATGCGTTCCACCGGTGAGGTTCTTGGTATGTCCACCAGCGTTGGTGAGGCTATCTACAAGGCACAGGAAGCAACCCAGACACGTCTTCCTTCCTCCGGAACTGTCCTCCTGAGTGTCAATGACAAGGATAAGATAGAGCTTATCGAGGTTGCAAGAGGCTTCTACGAGTGTGGCTTTACCCTGATGGGTACAGGCAGAACCTGTGATGTGATGGTAGCAGCAGGACTTCCGGCTGAGAAGGTATGCAAGATCAACGAAGGCCGTCCGAACATTTTAGATAAGATTACCAACGGAGAAGTGGCAATCATTATCAATACCCCGAACGATAAGAAGGGCAGAGGCGATGACAGCTACATCCGTAAGGCAGCTGTAAAGGCGAAGATTCCGTACTTCACCAACATGGCAGCAGCAAAGGCTACTGTACAGGCGCTGAGAAGTATCAAGAAGAACGGACATCTGGAGGTTAAGTCCCTGCAGGAGTTCCATAGCGAGATTCAGTAAATAAAAATAAAAGGGTAAAATCCATTGTTACAGAGTCGTTTCAGTGGATTTTACCGTGACAGTGAATTAATTGAGCTATTATAGAAAAGAGCGTCTGCCCGGCTGTGAATGCGGGGCTGGCGCTCTTTTAATTGCAGATAGGAATTTTCTGAACTGAAAATTCCGTATGATATCGTATCGATAGCAGATTTTGCCGATTTGAAATGCGAAGCATCGGTAAAATCCCGTTGATGTGCACGGAATGAGTGAGCAGCAACGAATATGCCAGCTTTGCTGACCAGAATCACGCGCCAAGTCTCACGGACGTTCGACTTGAAATACGAGATGCAGCAGCCATGCGCCCAAAATGATTGAAAGCACATACACCGTGTTTCCGGCAAAAATTCCAAATTTAGCAGCGATCTGGGAGTACACAATCTGCGTGGTCGCGTAGTACGGCGTGATATAAAACATATCCGCGTTTCCATACGGATGTGAGGTAACATTGATGATGGTTGCGATGACGCATCCGACCGCAAATACAGCTGTAGACTGCCAGAATCCTTTGGCGGTTGGCAGCACCATGCGGGAAAAGGCGATGAGTAGCCCGATGAAGATCAGAAGGATATGCCAGATAAATCCATGCAGGGTCAGCGTCCAGTACGGGTGCATCAGACCGGACGGATCGACGAACACCATGACGGCACCGAGCAGGTTGTAATTATACATAAAAGTGCAAAAAATACGTTGATATTTATGCGGAACAAAGGGCAGCAGCAGGCAGAGGTACATCGGCAGGCTGCAGAGCTGGAATGGAAAATACCACCAGTCGTAGTGCTGGTTGTTTTCTATGTAATAGAGAAAAAGCTGTTTGTAGACCTCGGAAAATGCCAGAAAAACACCGCAGGCAAAGAGCAGATGCAGACGGAACGCTTCGGGGCGCGTCCGCAATTTCCATGCGGCAAAGGCGGCGAGCGGGATGCCGATCAGCATAAATACTAAATGAAAGGGAGACCAGACTGCGGGCGGTGTCATGGACCAGGCAGTTAAGGTAAGTAGACGGGAAATCATAAAAAGCCTTCTTTCGTAATAAAACCTAAGGAATGGTTCCGTATCTTGTGAATCATGCTGCAAGCGACCGCGCCCGGCGAGAGAATGTGACAAGGCACATTCTCTTTACGGAAGCAGATGCCCAGTACAGAGAAAACGGTACAGAATAGTTATAGTACGAAATATTAGATTTGCCAAGAATTAACAACAAGATCTGCCCATAATAAGACGATGGGAGATTTACATATTTGCAATTTTTTTCTTTCCAAAGCTGCAAGTTGACAAGCGCCGCCAATTTCCTATATTCTGTAGATATAAGAATCGAGTAAATGATACGGGAGATATACCATGAACCAAAATGAGACCCAATGGGATAGATTTCTGAAAATCCGAACAAGCGGCAGAGATGATTCGCATGCGGATCAATACCGATACCCATACGAACCGACGGCATACGTGGTTCTGGAACGGTTGGCGAACAGCGGATTAATTCGGAAGAATAATACCTTATTGGACTATGGAACCGGCAAGGGAAGAGTCTGTTTTTACTTGTCCTATCAGACAAGGAGTAAAACAATCGGAATCGAATACGATGAACGTATTTATCAGGGGGCAGCAGAAAATAAGGAGACGGCAGTGTCCGGAAACCGTACTTCCTTTATCTTAAGCAGTGCGGAGAACTATGAGCTTCCTTCAGAAGTGGACCGGTGTTATTTTTTCAATCCATTTTCGGTAGAGATATTGCACTCTGTTCTTGCCAGGATATATGAGTCCTATTACGAAAATCCGAGAGAGATACTGCTGTTTTTTTATTATCCATCGGAGGAATATATCAGTTGTCTGATGACGGAGGAACAGCTAATGTTTTATGATGAGATTGACACATCGGATTTGTTTCCGGGCGAGGACAAAAGAGAACGGATTATGATATTTGAGGTGATTTTATGAAGCTTTTATTTAAACAGCGGTTATTTTCGTGGTTTGACAGTTATGATATTTATGATGAGTTTGGCAATACAGTATATGTGGTAAAAGGCCAGTTGTCCTGGGGCCATAAGTTGGTGATATATGATGCAGACGGCAATGAAATTGGAATGGTTGTTCAGCGTGTACTGACATTTCTGCCAAAATTTGAGATATATAAAAAAGGCACCTATATCGGATGCTTGAGTAAAGAATTCTCTTTCCTGATGCCGCATTACAATATTGATTACAATGGCTGGCATATCGACGGTTCGATTATGGAATGGGATTATAATATCCTCGATCAAAGGGGATATTCGGTTGCCAGTGTCAGCAAAGAGCTGTTCCATATGACGGACACGTATGTGATTCAGGTAAATGAGCCGGAATATGCACTGGATGCATTAATGTTTGTGCTGGCGATCGATGCGGAAAAATGTTCGAGGACGTAAGAAAGGGTGCGTCTGCTTTTTGCTACAAGAGCACCGAGGCATTCTTGAATAATGACAGGACGATATGGTGAACACAAAAAAGAAACGAGCACCCCGCTTAAGCAATAGCTGTACGGTAACAAACCCATTTCTTGATTATATGATACATTGAACAGTATTAAATGTCAACGAAAAAAAGCATAAGAAATTTCAATGAAAAGCCAGCCAAGCTATTCATCGGAAAGACCATAGAAAAGCTAGGTTCAGATACACTGATTACTCTCCGTGCGTCCGGACCTGTTTTTTGTTGCTATCGTTTCTTTCAGTTGCCTTTGCCACGCCTGCTCTTGGGAGATTTCAGCATATCAGATTTACGAAGAATGCCCATGTTCGATATGGAGAATGTACAAGCCGCCTGGGAAGAGCGAGATAAGGAAATGTTGAAAGTTCTACTGCATGGGTATGTGTGGAACCATATAGAAGGTTAGTAAAAACATTCTTGAAATTGTTGATTCGTTACAGGTTGACAGTTACTGTCATCTTTGGTTTGTAATTGCATTTTTGTTAGATATAATTGATTTTATGAATTATCAATTGCATTGCAAAAAGAGTTCAGCATATATGGACGTGTATCTTGAAAGTGACATTTAGTTTTCTGAAGAAACAAATTATGTGAAACGCGTTTGGTAATTTTTACGAAAATATAAAGATATTTTGTTGAAAAATCCTATTGAAAACAGAATAATAAAAGTGTATTTTATATATAAATCCTCTTGCTTAATACGAGAGGTAATTTTTAAAAGAATTAGTAAGTGCACTGAACTAATTAAGTGAGTAAGGGGTGTAATATGGAGAAGAATGGAAATTTAGGGCATTTAGAATTAATACGAAAAATTAATCGGACATTGATTCTGAATATGGTCAAGGAGAAACAGCCGATTAGCCGTGCACAGATATCAAAGGCATTAAATTTAAGTAAAACAACAGTTAGTGCGATTGTAGATGAATTAATTAAGAAAAAGCTCCTAGTTGAGTATGGAGACTGTATGTCTCCATCAGGGGTTGGACGCCCATCTACTATGTTGGGATTTAATCCAAAATCTGCGTATTGTATTGGCATGGATATTGGCGGAACAAAACTTTTGTTTTTGATAACAGATTTGGTGGGTAATATTGTGTACGAAAAAAAAATACCAACCAAAAATCAGTTTGAGGAATTAGTCCAGATTGTAGAGGAGTCATTAGAAGCAGCAGGAATTAAACGAGAAATGATATTTGGCATGGGAATTGGAGTCCCGGGAACGGTGGATTCAGATGGAACAGTGGTGCGTGCCAAAGCATTATCGTGGAATCAATTTCCTTTGCAAAGTTTAATGAATGAATATTTTTCATTTCCAGTGTATGTCGGAAATGATGTGAATCTGGCAGCATTAGGTGAACGTTGGATAGGTTCAGGTGAACAGACGGATGATATGTTGTTTATTGCATTGGGAACAGGTATTGGCGGAGCATTAGTATGTGGTGGACAGTTGGTATTGGGGGCTCAAGGAAGAGCAGGAGAATTAGGATATTATTTAGAAAGTTCTGATGTGGAAAAAGGGGAAATTAATAAATTAGGACAACAGGGAATTTTAGAAAAAAAATGTTCTGGCTCGGCACTGGATCAAATTGTTGGTTCGGCAGAAGCATTATTTACAGCATATAGCCGAGGAGATGCCTCAGTAATACCGGTAATAGACAAATTTGTTCGTGATTTTTCAGTTGCGATAGCCAATACGATTAGTCTTTTAAATCCAGAGAAGGTTGTAATAGGCGGTGGAGTTTCTGATTCTATGGGATCTGTGATTCAGCGGATTCGAGAGGAGGTTGGCAGGCTTACGCCAATTCAGGCGGATATTTGTTTGGCAAACTTGGGAGGAAAAGCAGGAGCTCTAGGAGCAATTAATTTTGCTTCAAAAAAAATCGAAGAGCAGGACATACAGGTAAAAAAATAAAATAGAGAAAAATACAAGAGTTGGGAGGCATACATAGAATGAAGCAAACCATGAAGAGCTGTATATTGGAACAGCCAGACACAATTAGAAGAGTTTGCCAAAATGCAGAAAAAGTGTGTGATAGTGTGTATTCTATAGTGGGAAAAGGTCCATTTGATAAAATCTATTTAATTGGTTCTGGAACCTCACTTCATACAGCAATTGCGGCTAAATATGCATTTACAAAATGGTTCAATGCAGAGGTTCAGGTGTTTACCCCATTTGATTTTTTGTATTACTATCCACATTATCGACTAGATGAGAAAACGCTGATTTTAGGAATTTCACAGACGGCACGTAGTATTGGGACGATACATTGTTTGGAAAAAGGAAGAGAGTATGGGGCTAGAACCGTTATGGTAACAGCCGAGCCTGATAATCCTGGCGGAAAAAGTGCTGAGGCGATTTTGGATACATGTACAGGAGAAGAACTGGTAGGGGCCAAAACGAAGGGATTTACTTCGACTATAGCAATGTTGTATTTATATGCTGCGGGATTAGCTGGTAAGGAATTAGACATTTCGTTAGTTCCAAAATGGATGGAGCAAAGTTTGAGATGTACATCTGAAGAAATTGAAGATTTTGCGGAGGAGTATAAATCTGCTCCATCTGTGACAATTATCGGAGGTGGTACTTTAACAGCTGCAGCTAAAGAAGGGGCTCTTAAGGTATTAGAAGGAGTGCGAATCCCGGTAGAGGTATATGATGTGGAAGAGTACATGCATGGTCCGTATCATTGTCTTGAAAAGTGGTCATATTTGATTTTTTTGGTAAACGAGGGACCTGGAGTAGAGCGAATAAAGAGAATGATTCAATTTGCTCAGGAGCATTCGGATCACGTGACAGTTATTGGTTACGAGGGCTTTGAAAAAGAGATTGAAATAAAAGGTCGTTTTATCTCGCTTCCAGGAGGAATGGATGAAATTTTAACTCCATTATTTTACATTATTCCATTACAATGGCTGGCTAATGATGTAACAGAAAAGAAAGGACGTCACCCGGAACAATCAAGATACCCAGAATTTCATAAGATGCTAGGAAGTAAATATATGCCGAAAGTAAATTATTACCAGGGATAGAGATAAAGGAGGATGAAAAATGGCTAAATTGAAATTAGGTGTAGATGTAGGAGGAACGTTTACCGATGTAGTCGGAATAAATGAAGATGGTAAGGTGTATTTTGCAAAAACGCCTTCTACACCTGAAGATCAAAGTATAGGTGTTCTGAACGGAATTAGAGCACTTTTAGAAGAGTTGGGAGTAGCACCAGATTGTGTGACGGGTGTTGCACATGGAACGACAGTGGCTACAAATACACTTTTGGAACGAAACGGCGCTGTAACAGCATTAATAACAACAAAAGGATTTAGAGATGTTTTAGATATTGGTCGCCAGAGCAGACCAGAACTTTATGATTTACATGCTAGAAAACCAGCTTCATTAATTCCCCGATATCTTCGTCGGGAGGCAGACGAAAGAATGGATTATACGGGAACTGTATTGGTGCAGTTGGATATGGAGGAATTAAAGAAAACGATTCATGAATTAATGGAAGAGGGAGCGGAATCCATTGCAATCTGTTTTCTTCATTCTTATGCGAATGATGAAAATGAGAAAAAAGCGTTGGAAGTTATTCGTGAAATCGCACCAGATTTTCCAGTGTCTGTATCTAGTGAAATTTTGCCGGAGTTTCGTGAATTTGAACGAATGAATACAACCGTTATGAATGCATATGTTCAGCCAAGAATGCAGAAATATGTATCCCAGTTGCGTAGACGATTAGATGAAAATGGGATTAATTCTCCATTGACTATTATGCAATCTTCTGGAGGTATGATGACCGATCAGATTGCAGCTCAGAAGAGTGTGAATACGTTATTATCTGGTCCGGCTGGAGGTGTTTTGGCTGCCGAATTTCTTTCCAAGATTACGGATTATCATAATATTATTACTGGAGATCTTGGAGGAACGTCATTTGATGTAGGAATTGTGCAGAATGGTTCTATTGGTATCACAGGTGAAGGAGTGATTGAGGGATTTCCGGTAAAATTCCCACATATAGATATTACTACGATTGGAGCAGGAGGAGGCTCTATAGCATGGCTGGATGCTGGCGGAGCGCTTCGGGTTGGTCCTCGCAGTGCAGGAGCAGTACCGGGACCGGTTTGTTATAGCAAAGGAGGAACAGAACCAACAGTAACAGATGCTCATGCTGTGTTAGGTCGTGTGGGTGAAAAATTGCTAGGTGGAAAAATGCACCTGGATGTGGCGGCTGCACGGAAAGCGATAGAAGAAAAATTGGCCGTAAAATTAAATATGACAGTGGAGGAAGTAGCAGAGGGAATTCTTCGTGTAGCGAATTCCAACATGGTCAGAGCAATTAGAGTTATGACGGTAGAAAGAGGAATCGATCCGAGAAAGTTTGTGCTTCTGCCATATGGAGGAGCGGGAGCACTTCATGCGGTTGAACTGGCAAGAACTCTGGATATAGGAACAGTTGTTATTCCTATCGAACCTGGAAACTTTTCTGCTTTTGGATTATTAGTTGCACCAATTAGATATGATGAAGTATGCACGTATCATAAACATGAAAAAGATGTTTCTTTCGACCATATGGAAGAAAAATTTGAAAAATTAGAGGCTGAAGCAAGAAAAGAAATGGCTCGAGATGGCGTATCAGAGAGTAGCGTAAGTTTTGAGAGAAAAATAGATATCCGTTATTTTGGTCAGGCCTACGAATTAACGATTTCGGTACCCAATAGCCCGGTGAATCAGCTGGTTTGGGATAAGCTTGTGAATGATTTCAGTGATGCACATGAGCGTTCTTATGGATTTAAGAAGAATGATCCCATGGAGTTGGTTAGTTTGCGTCTTTCTGTAGTTGGGGAAATGGACAAAAGTAACTTGTATTCAAAAGGAGAAATTAGCAAGGAACTTCCAAAACCAGAAGAAATTCGAAAAGCTTATTTTATGGGAGAGTGGCTGGATACAGCCGTATATAAGCGAGATGCTTTAAAAGCAGGTAACAGCTTTATCGGTCCGGCAATCATAGAGGAAACAGGAGCTACGTCCGTAGTAGGGCCTGGCGATAAGGTGACAGTAGATGAGAGAATGAATTTGGTTGTGAAGATTGCAAATCGTGAGACTGGGAAGATGGAAGCATTAGAAGAGAACTAAAAGGAGGAATGAAAAGATGGATGCAATCACATTGGAAGTTATGCGAAATCGCTTTTTTGCAATTACAGAAGAGATGGGAGCAGCATTAATTCGGACAGCCTATTCCACAAATATTAAAGATAGAAGAGATTGTTCGTGTGCGTTATTTGATGTAAATGGAGAGACGATTGCACAGGCAGAGCATATACCTGTTCATTCAGGAGTGTTGCCTTGGGGAGTAAAGGGAGCTTTAAAGCATATTAACAAAAAAGAACTGAAACCTGGAGATGCTATCATGCACAATGATCCATTCATTGGTGGAACTCATTTGCCAGATATTATTATCTTTTCTCCGATCTTTTTTAAAGGAGAGCTAGTAGCTTTTGTAGGAAATCTGGCGCATCATGTAGATGTGGGAGGAAAGGTTCCGGGTTCGTTAACACCAGATGCAACGGAAATTTTCCATGAAGGGATTTGCTTCCCACCAGTAAAGATAAAAAAAGAAGGAAAAGTAGATCCTGAGATTTTTGCTATGTTTCGCTCTAATATCCGAACAAAATACGAAAGTAGTGGAGATTTGATGGCTCAGATTGCAGCAAATAATGTAGGAGAAAAGCGGTTTGAGGAATTATGTGATGAGATGGGCGTAGAAGTAGTTCTTGAGGCAATTGCAGAGTTAGAGAACTACTGTGACCGGCGAATGGGAGCAGAGTTAGAAAAACTTCCGAAAGGGACATTTGAATTTGAGGATTTCTTAGAGGGAGATGGAATTACTACAACAGAGCCATTAAAAATCAAGGTAACAATTACTACAGGAGGTCCACATATTAAAATTGATTTTACGGGAACATGCCCTCAGGTAAGAGGACCTTTGAATTGTGTTCGTCCGATGGCGTTGGCTTGCATTTATTATGTTGTTCGAGCAGTGACGGATCCCACGATTCCACCGAATTCTGGAACATATCGCCGCTTTGAGGTTATAACACCGGAAGGTTCCTTGGTAAATGCGGTATATCCAGCAGCTACCGGTTCTGGAAATTCTATTACGTGTCAGCGTTTGGTAGATGTACTGCTTGGTGCACTGGCTCAAGTGGTTCCAGAAAAAGTATGTGCGGCTGCTTGTGGATCTATGAATGGAATTCAGCTGGGTGGTTATAATCCAGAAACACATTCGTTCTTTGCTAATGGTGAAACTGTTGGAGGAGGATATGGTGGAATGTGCGATCAAGATGGAACCAGTGGAGTTAATACGCATATGACTAATACCAGAAATACACCAGTAGAAGTTCTTGAAAGAATCATGCCGGTTAAGGTAATACGATATGGTTTAGCTCCAAATTCTGAAGGACCTGGTAAGCACAGGGGTGGATTTGGAATTGAGCGAGTCCTGGAATTCCAGACAGATGAGGTGGACTGCTTTATTGCCTCTGATCGTGTTAATACGGCACCGTGGGGATTGAATGGTGGAAAAGCAGCATTAGGAGCTCGTTTTACAGTAAATAGAGCTGATGGAACGGAAGAACATTTGCCTCGAAAGCAAGGGTGCGTTTTTATAAGAAAGATAGACTCTATATTCAGACAAGTGGCGGCGGAGGTTGGGGTAATCCGCTTGAGAGAGATAAAAAAGCATTAAAGTGTGATGTGAAAGATGGCTTGATCAGCCAGGAACGAGCAGAAAAAGAATATGGTGGATGTTGAAAAAGGAGGAGTACAATGAAAAAATTAATTGCAACGACAATGGCAGCAATGATGGCATTAACTATAGTTGGATGTGGAGGTAATAATACAGTTGCACTGCAGAGCGATAAAGCGGAAGAAACTACGAAAGCAGATTCAGATGCAACTCATCTTGTTTTGACAACATCAGCGTTAGATCCAGAGGTTGCCCCGGATTATAATCCTGCTGATGGACTACTGAAATTTAAAGAAGAGGTGGAGAAAAATAGTAATGGCCGTTATGTAGTAGATATTTATTGGTATTCCAGTTATGCCAGCGATGCGGAATCCTTTCAGATGATTCAGGATGGGGAGACGGATTTTAACTTTGGTGCCGGAATGTCTAATGTAGATAAGAGATTTGCATGGCAAAGAATTCCATTTTTATTACCTGATTTAGACACAGTGAGGGAAAAGCTTGCTAATCCGAATGCAGAAGGATTTGCTATTAATACAAAGCTTTATGAAGAAAATGGAATTAAACTTTTGGCACAAAACAGTGGCTTACAGCGCCACATCTTTTCGACAGATAAATTGATTAAAGTGCCGAAGGATCTGGCGAATGAAACGTTTCGAACATATGAAGATGCTATTGTTAACGAATTTTATGGCGGTTTGGGAAATATCGCAATTATGCCATACGGAGAGTTATATACATCGCTGCAGAATGGTTTGATTACGGCTACGGATCAGCAGATACCTTCATATATTATTGAAAATTATTATGAAGTAGCACCATTTTATTCATATGTTGGAGCTCAGTGGACTTCGTATAGTTTGATGATGAATTTAGATAAGTTTAATCAGTATAGCGAAGAGGATCAAAAGATATTTGTAGATGCTGCCTGGGCGTGTTCAGAGGCTGAATATGAATCTTATAAAGATATGAAAGCAGACGCAGAAAAATTCTTTGATGAAAAAGGAATTACATATTATCAGCCAACAGATGAGGAATTGAATCAATGGAAAGAGTATGCGGCTTCTCTGTCGGATAAGTGGAGAGAACTGATTGGAGAAGAATTATACAATCAGGTATCTGAGCTGTTTAATTATTAATGGTATGGGGGATGCTGCAAGTGGATTGATATCTATGTTTGTAGTATCCCCTGCTTTTTTATTTACCGTTAAAGAGAGGAGGAACGTGGTGAAATTTTTAAAAAAATTAGATCATATAGTTGAATTTGTGGTTGGAAATTTAGCGGGTATTTTGTTGATTGTGATGATGATTATGGTTAATCTGACAATCTTCAGTCGTTGGGTATTTAATATTAATATGCACGGCTATGAGGAATTGCCAACAATTCTATTTATTGTATTTGTATGGCTTGGAGTAATACTGGTTGTGCGTGATGACAATATGCTAAAAGTCGATTTCTTCTTGAATCTGTGTAAGACGGAAAAGTCAAAAGAAGCACTTCATTTGTTTAGTTTGATTATTTCTACTATAATATGTGGATTATTTATGCCATTAACATTTAATTTAATGATGACACACATTGAACGTAATACGGTGTCTCCGGCTGTTGGATTTAGCATGTGGTGGGTATATGCTTCTGTATTTTTAGGAGCTTTGGGGATGATGGTTTATTATGTGGTGAATGTTTGTAAATCTATAAGGAGGTTACGCACATTATGATATTTGGAATAGCTGCAGTATTAATTTTACTCATGATTTTTTCCGGCGTTGCAGTTCCGTTAGCATTTTTGGGCGGCTCCTTTTTTGTGGCATATATGGGGCTTGGAAGTACAGGAACGTTTGCAACGAATGCGTTTTACATTTTGAACTCTATTTCTATGTTGGCGATTCCGCTTTTTATAGTAGGAGGTTCTTTGATTGAGCGAAGCGGAATTGCAAATGTGCTGATTCGGGTAGCGGATAAGATGCTACATAATGTAAAGGGAGGATTGACGGCCACAATTCCAGTAGTTTCCTGCTTTTTTGGAGCCCTTTGCGGTTCAGCATTGGCAACGGCTAATACACTGTCAACAGCTATGGTGCCAGAATTGGAAAAGAAAGGATATGATAAAGCATATTTAGCGGCATTAATTGCAGCTTCTAGTCCTTTTGGCTTTATGATTCCACCAAATGTAAATGCTATTATTTTTGCATCCGTGTCCTCGGCATCGGTTGGTGCTTTATTTATGGCTACGATTGTGCCGGGATTAATATGGGCAGGGCTCTATTTGATCATTAATCGGATTATTTATATAAAATATTATCATCCAGAATATGCGGGTAAAACAGTTGCATCCGTTTCTGCATGTACTGAAGATAATGAGCCTAAAGAAGAATCAGAAAAAAATGCGCGTGAGACTATAAGCCGGAATAGATTTTTTTTAGAGCTTGTTGTAGCAGTTTTAATGCCGGTAATTGTGTTAGGGGGTATCTATGGCGGCATTTTTACAGCGACAGAAGCAGGTGCAATTACCTGTTTATATGGAGCGATCATGGGAGTGGTAGTTTATAAAAAGCTTTCTCTGGTTCAATTGATGGGCGTTTTTTCTAAGGGAGTTAAGGATGTTTCGGCATTGGTTATAATGTTTCCAATGACTTTGATTTTCAGTCGTTTGATGACACTTAACCATATTCCCGAGTTGGTGGCAGAGTTAATGTTGGGAATTACCAATAATCGTATTGGTCTTATCCTGTTAATAGATCTTCTGCTGTTTTTTATAGGTTTTTTCTTGGATGGAAATGTTATTATTTTGACGCTGGTGCCGCTTCTTACACCGATTGCTACTGCATGTGGAATTGATACAATTCAGTTAGCAGTAATCGTTTTTGTTTCGATAGGTATTGGCTCAATTACACCGCCAATGGCTACTTGTCTGATGGCATGTTCCAGAGTTTGTGATGTTCCGATTCATAAACTTATTAAACCTATTCTTCCATTTTTGCTTTTTGGTGCATTACCTATTTTGCTGCTGGTATCGTTTGTTCCTGTCGTATCAACTGGTTGCCGGGCTTGTTTTATAGTTTCTAGTCAACGCTATTATAACGAATGGATTGCTTTTATGCGTTTTTTTAGCTGAGGCGCTGAACTATCAAGGTGTTGTCAAGTGCTTGTTGAGTTATTGGTAGAAAAAAGGAAATTTTTTTCAAAGAAATTCTCTAAGTAAATGATATTGCCTGTGGAGAGAACGTGAAGTTTGAAAACAGGAAACACAGAAAAAACAAAAATTTGGATTATTGAAAAAAATATATATCCAGTCTTTGGCAGTTGAGTGAAAATAAAATCGCTGTAACCTTTGTATTTGCTGGGGTGCAGCGATTTTTGTTGCTGTTGCAGACTATAGTATTTTTTTCTTCCTTGTCCATTTTTGGAATTGTTCTCATTTTACTGTTCGTTATGAATTGATAATCCGTTCGGAAACCGGAAACATTCTTCGAGATGTCATCTGCTTTCATTTACTTTCAAAATTTCACTAACCTGATTATGCAACTATTAAACTCCCGTGCCAAGAATTAACAACAAGATCTGTCCGTAACTGGAACCGTACAAATTGGAAAAGAATGCATAATCATACAAAACCCTGTAAAAAACAGGAATTCAGGCTTGATTATTTATAAAAATGCGGTATAATGTATTCCTAGATACAGTAATAAAAGTAAGAATATTCGTATTTACTGCATAAAAATACAAAAGCAGCGAATAGAAATGAGGAGGAATTTATTATGAAAAAGAAATTAGCAGCAATCGCTATGGCAACTGCTATGGCAGCATCGTTAGCAGCATGCTCTTCCAAACCGGCAGAGACAACCGCAGCCGCAGAGGAGAATGAGGAGACAACCGCAGAGGCAGCAGAGGGCAGCGAGGCAGCAGAGGCTGGCGACAGCGCATTTGCAGGAAAGACTCTGGTTATGTCCACCAACGCTGAGTTCGCACCGTATGAGTACCACGATGGAAATGATATCGTAGGTATCGACGTAGATATTGCAAACGCTATCTGCGAGGATATGGGAGCATCTCTGGAAATCACCGACGTAGCATTCGATTCTATCATCCCGGAGGTTCAGTCTGGCAAAGCTGATTTCGCAGCAGCAGGCATGACTGTTACCGAGGATCGTCAGACCCAGGTGGATTTCTCTGACACTTACGCAATCGGCGTTCAGTCTGTTATCGTAACAGAGGACAGCGACATCGCATCCCTGGATGATTTAAAGGGCAAGCAGATCGGCGTTCAGCAGGGTACCACCGGCGACCTGTACTCCACCGATGATTTCGGCGAGGAGAGCGTACAGAGATTTTCCAAGGGCGCCGATGCAGTACAGGCGCTGTCCACTGGCAAGATCGATGCAGTTATCATTGACAACAAACCGGCACAGGTATTTGTAGACGAGAATGAAGGCTTAAAGCTTCTGGAAACACCGTATGCAGAAGAAGAGTACGCAATCGCAGTTAAGAAGGGCAATACAGAGCTTCTGGACGCTATCAACGCATCCATCGCAAACCTGAAAGAGTCTGGAAAACTGGACGAGATCGTTGAAAAATACATTACCGCTGAGTAATATAAAAGAGAATTGAAATGAATCGTCAGATGGATGGATTCAGGTGATCCGGAAAACACCCAGAGTGCTTCCGGTATCTGACGGAACGGAAAAAGGTTGCTGCAGAATGGCGAAAACACGGTTCGGCGGCAGCCTTTTTCAAGTCTATATCACCTTACAAGGAGGAAAACAGATTGGAGAAACTCAAGCAGGCCTTATATTTAAACCTGATCAAGGATGACAGGTGGCAGTATCTGACAGGGGGCCTGAAAAATACCCTGATCATCACGTTATTTGCGACCCTGATCGGCATTGCCCTTGGTCTGCTGATTGCGATTGTTCGTGCAACTCACGACAAAACTGGAAAAATGAAATTTTTAAATGGTGTCTGCCAGGTATATCTGACGGTCATCCGGGGAACGCCGGTTGTCATCCAGCTGATGATTTTCTACTACTGTATTTTTGTATCGCGTGTATTTGCTGGCGTCTTTGTCGGTGTGATCGCGTTTGGTCTTAACTCGGCAGCGTATGTAGCGGAGATCTTCCGTTCCGGTATCATGTCGATCGACGAGGGACAGATGGAGGCAGGTCGAAGCCTTGGTTTTAACTATGTGCAGACGATGCGCTATATCATTATGCCGCAGGCATTTAAAAACGTACTTCCGGCACTTTGCAATGAGTTTGTTGTTCTTCTGAAAGAGACTTCGGTAGCCGGTTACGTGGCGGTGCAGGATCTGACGAAGGGCGGCGATATCATCCGTTCCAGAACGTATGACGCGTGGACACCGCTTCTGATAGTGGCTGCTGTTTATCTGGCGCTGACGATGATCTTCAACCACTTTGCACAGAATCTGGAAAGGAGCCTGAGAAAGAATGAACGATAAAGTACAAAACGGAGAAGTGATAATTGACATCAAGGATCTTTCCAAGGCATTCGGTGATTTAAAGGTCCTGACTAATATTTCTACCCAGATACGCAAGGGGGATGTTGTCTGTGTGATCGGACCATCCGGTTCCGGTAAATCCACATTTCTGCGCTGCATGAACCTGCTGGAAACCCCGACCGGCGGACACATCTATTTTGAGGGAACGGATATCACGGATCCGAAGACAAGCATTGATAAACTTCGTCAGAAAATGGGAATGGTATTCCAGCAGTTCAACCTGTTCCCGCACATGACGATTCTTGATAATATGACGCTGGCACCGATGAAACTGCTCGGACGCCCAAAGGACGAGGCAGAGACGGAGGCACTGAAGCTTCTGGAACGCGTCGGATTAAAGGAAAAAGCATCCGCCTATCCGGGACAGCTCTCTGGCGGTCAGAAACAGCGTGTGGCGATCGTCCGCGCCCTGGCGATGCATCCGGATGTGATGCTCTTTGACGAGCCAACCTCCGCGCTTGACCCGGAGATGGTAGGTGAGGTATTAAATGTAATGCGCCAGCTTGCCGAGGAGCACATGACGATGGTCGTGGTTACCCATGAGATGGGCTTCGCCCGCGAGGTGGCAACCCGCGTCATGTTCATGGAGGGCGGCAACTTCATCGAAGAAAACGAACCGAAGGAGTTTTTCGAGCATCCAAAGAGCGAAAGATTGAAGGCATTTTTGAGTAAGGTGCTGTAAGGAAATTTAATATTAGGAAAAGTCCGGTAGGGAGAGAATGTCATAGCACATTTTCTTTCTGCCGGGCTTTTTTTATGCCTGTAATATCTTTATGCGTTTTCTATTATCCATCTGGTTCTTCTAACTTCCGTTTTGAAAAATGTTTATTTGGAAAGAAAAGTTGTTAAAAAAATTGCAAATATATAAAACCAAATGAAATCTCCCATCGTCTTATTAGTAGAACAGCAGAAAAGGAGGAAGATTCTGAAAAGAAGGCGGAACAGAATGTTGAGACAAAGCTGGACAGTGGGAAGCAGGAGAAAAAAGAGAATGCGGTAGAACGGTCGGGTGAAAACATTAGAACCGATAGCGCTGAGGAAGCACTTCCATATGAGCTCGTGATTGTGGAGGCAGAGAAAAAATAAATCTATAATAAAGGGGAAAGAATTGTGGAAAATGGCAGTTCTTTCCCCTTTTATGGTTTTCACACGCCTGTGCCTACCACGTCACCACCCGGTCAATCACTGTCTGCTGTTCCTGACTCGATTTCATCAGGTAAATCCGGGTTGTCTCGATGCTGTCGTGTCCTAACAGATCCGCCAGCAGGGAAATGTCATTGAACCGTTTCAAAAAATTGATGGCGTAGCGGTGCCGGAAAGAATGCGGGTACATTGTTGCCGGATTGATGCGGTAGCGCTTTGCGATGTTTTTTAACTGCATCTCGATGGCGCGTGCGGAGATGCAGGTGCGGCGGCGGGTCAGGAAGAGAAAGCCGCTGTCGATGCCGCGGGAGGCAAAGTAGGGGATTGCTTCCCCGCAGAGGGAGCGGGGGAAGAACAATCGCCGTATCTTGCCGCCTTTGGAGTAGAGATCGAGATAGCCAAGCTGCAGATCCTCCATTTTGATCTGGCGCAGTTCACTGACGCGCGCGCCGGTGGAGGCGAGAAAACGCACGATGAAATACCAGAAGTAATTTTCATCCTTTTTTAGCCGCCGTTTGAGCCGGTCATAATCTTTCTGGGAGATCACTGTATCAAGGTAGGTGTGCTTCTGCTCCCGGATGGGGCGCAGGCGGTAGTGACCCGTGGGAGTGATGCGGAGTGAATCTGTGGGGGCGGATATGGGGGATTGAAAATTCGCCTTTTCATTATCCAACAATCCTCTGTTTTGCATAAAATCCAGAAACCGGTTCATCCCCAGAATCCGCGTATTCACTGTCGATGGCTTATAACATTCCAGCAGCCAGCGCCGGTACGACTGCAGGTGCTCGACTGAAAGGCTGTTATAATGCGAAAAAAACAGCCGGACGGAACAGCTGTAGACCCGGATGGTGATGGCGGCGTGCCCCTGTTTTTCAAGGTAAATGCCAAAGTCGGAAATAAGTGTTTCAAAATTCATATGTGCTTCATTTCCTCCTCTCTACCAGGTGACTACCCGGTTGACAATCTCATACTGCTCGCTGCTGGAACGACGCAGGTAAATCCGGGTTGTTTCGAGATTTTTGTGTCCAAGCAGATCGGAGAGCAGGGAAATATCGCCGCATTTTTCGATAAAACTCTTGGCAAACCGGTGGCGGAATGCATGCGGATGTACCATTTCCGGTGTCATGTGGTAGGAGAGGGCGATGGTTTTGAGCTGGCTGCGGATGCCGCCTGGAGAGATGGGGGAATCGAAGCGGTTGAGGAAGATGGGACCGTGGGATTTGTGGAGAAAGGAAAGCCATTTGAGGGTATCGGTTCGGAGTGACTGTGGGATGTAGATGCGCCGGACTTTATTTCCTTTGGAATAGATGTCCTTATAGCCGGAGAAAATATCTTCTGCCTGGAACTGAATCACCTCGCTGACCCGGACGCCGGTTGCCGCCATGAAACGGATGAGAAAATAGTAAGTGTACCGTTCATCCCGAAGCAGGCAGCGTTTCAGGTATTCATAATCCGCCTCGCTGATCATGTGATCCAGATATGTTTTCTGCTGGATTTTTACCATGGGAAGATGCCCGGGATAGAGCTTTTTAAAATCCAGGTAGGCATTCAAAGCCCGGATCCGCTGGTTGATGGTCTGCGGCTTGTAGTGCTCGAGCAGAAAGATTTTGTATAGCTTTAAATTGGGGTAAGTAATGTCACGGTAATAGGTAAAATACTGCCGTACAGCATAAGTGTAAGCGCGGAGTGTCTCATCGGCAAGGTTGCGCGTGAGCAGGTAGCGGGCAAATTCGTCCGCGGCCTTTTGGGCTCTTGCAGGTGCGGCAGCACGCGTTTGACCGGAAAGGCGTGGAATGGCAGCAGAAGTTTGCCTGGATGAGAGGGGGAGAGTGTGTTTGCTATGAGCAGCGTGTGGAAAAATATGATTTTCTATCATTTGTGGCATAATATGTAGGAACCTTCTTTCTGTATCATTGAGAAACGTCCATTGGCACAGAAAGAAAACTCTGCCGAGGCGTGGAACACACCGGAACGGATGAAAGGATGAAATGGCAGAGAAATCAATCCGGAATGCTGCTGGACGTTACAAAAGTCAATTATACAGGATTTAAAAGAAAGCGGAGAAAAAAGTGTCTCCGGTGTCTTTATCATACGGATACATTCTTTACAGGTTCATCGGTTTCACAGTTGAATTTCTTCATTAATTCCATCAGGCGGCACAGGCACTCGTCCATCGATGCCAGTTCTTCCGGGGTGTAAGCGCGCAGCCCAAACAGGGTGGAAGACAGCATTTCCTGCTTCATCTGGTTCATCATCTCACGACCGGAATCGCAGATGCGGATGTAGACGCGGCGGCGGTTGGCTGTATCGTGGATCCGCTCGACCAGACCGCGTTCCTCAAGAACCTTGATCATATGGGAGAGCTGCTGCTTTGTGATACTCAGCTTGTCCGCCAGCTCAGACATGGTATAGTCTTGATCTGCCCAGCTGTCGAGCGCGATCAGGGCAAAAAATGGAAGCGAGTTGACTTTCATATCATGGCTTGGCTGGTAGTGGCATTTCGCCAGGGAGAGAAAGCCGAGTGCAAACTCCAGGAAGTGAATACCGGTTTTTTTTAAAAGATTTGAATTTTTTTTGCCTGGATTCATAGGGAAACCTCCAAATTTAAATATCAAAGTAATAAAATGCGGTCCATTTCACAAACATAAATTGCAAACAAGGAAACATCAATTTACTTGTACTCTAGCACATCCAGACAAAAAGGTCAACAAATATAAAAAGTAAATAAATATTTACTATTGTGGATTGACAAATAACAAAGAATGCGGTATATGTTAATGTATCACGAAACGATGTGACAGAAACACAGAAACCATCTGTCACAGACTCACAATAAGGAGAACAATCTATGGTAGAGAATACGAACGGAGGCGGAAAGCAGCCGCCCAGAAAATCATTTCTATATTATTATGGACTGGTAATGCTGGTTGTCATGCTGTTAAACATTTTCCTCTTCCCATCCATGATGGATCGGACGCAGGAAGTGCGGTTTGACCAGTTCAGTGAACAGCTGAAAGAGAATAATGTCGATGAGGTGTATGTGACGACGAACAATGAGATCGTCTATACGCTGAAAAATGACGATAAAAACAAGACCTGGAATGTCACCTACAAAACCGGCGAGATTCCAGGTGTCAACCTGTATGACCTGCTGGATGGTAAGGACGTGAAATACAGTGCGGAGATCAATACACAGGCTTCTCCGCTTCTCAATTTTCTGCTGACCTGGATTCTGCCGCTGATTCTTTTTATCGGAATCGGACAGCTGATGGGGCGTTCGCTGATGAAGAAGATGGGCGGCGCCGGAAATGCGATGACATTCGGCAAGTCCAATGCAAAGATTTATGCAGAATCCGAGACGGGTATCACATTTGCAGATGTGGCTGGCGAGGAAGAGGCGAAGGATGCATTAAAAGAGATTGTCGATTTCCTGCATAAGCCGGAAAAATATTCGGAGATCGGTGCGGTGCTGCCGAAGGGCGCCCTGTTAGTCGGACCTCCAGGAACCGGTAAAACGATGCTGGCGAAGGCTGTTGCCGGGGAAGCACACGTTCCGTTCTTCTCGATCTCCGGTTCGGAATTTGTTGAGATGTTTGTCGGCATGGGTGCGGCGAAGGTGCGTGATTTATTTAAACAGGCCAATGAAAAAGCGCCGTGTATCGTATTTATCGACGAGATCGATACGATTGGTAAGAAGCGTGACGGCGCCGGCATGGGCGGCAATGACGAGCGCGAGCAGACGCTGAACCAGCTTCTGACTGAGATGGATGGTTTTGACGGCAAGAAGGGTGTTGTCATTCTGGCGGCGACCAACCGTCCGGAATCCCTCGATCCGGCGCTGCTTCGTCCGGGACGTTTTGACCGCCGGATTCCGGTAGAGCTGCCGGATCTGAAAGGCCGTGAGGCAATTCTGAAAGTCCATGGCAAAAAAGTTAAAGTGGATGAGAGTGTGGATTACAATGAGATCGCCCGTGCTACCAACGGTGCGAGCGGCGCGGAGCTGGCAAACATTGTCAATGAGGCGGCGCTGCGGGCAGTCCGGATGGGACGAAAGACCGTGTCCCAGCAGGATCTGGAAGAGAGTGTCGAGACGGTTATTGCCGGATATCAGAAGAAGGATGCCGGTGTTTCCGGGGATGAGAAGAAGATTGTCTCCTACCATGAGATCGGTCATGCGCTGGTAGCGGCGCTGCAGACGCACTCGGCTCCGGTCCACAAGATCACGATTGTGCCGCGAACCTCCGGGGCACTCGGATATACGATGCAGGTGGAGGCGGATCAGCGCTTCCTGATGAGCAGGGAAGAGGCGTTCAACAAGATCGTGACACTGACCGGCGGCCGTGCGGCGGAGGAGCTGATCTTCCATTCTATCACGACTGGGGCTTCGAATGATATCGAACAGGCAACCAAGATTGCCCGTGCGATGGTGACGCGTTACGGCATGAGTGACCATTTCGGCATGGTAGCGCTCGAGACGGTCAACAACGCCTACTTAGGCGGCGATACTTCCCTAGCTTGTTCGGCAGAGACGGCGGCGAGGGTCGATGAGGAAGTGATTGCGCTGGTAAAGAGCGCGTATGAGAAAGCGAAAGCTATTCTTTCCGGGCATGAGGATAAGCTTCATGAGCTGGCAGACTATCTTCTGGATAAGGAGACGATCACCGGTGAGGAGTTTATGAAGATTCTGGAAGAGAAGAAAGAGGATGGCGAGGCAGAGGCTAAAACAGAGCCGTGTATTATAAGGTGGACGGTTACGTGTTTGCCGAAGTTATAAGAGAAATCAGTTACAGTGAGCTGAGCAGGTATCAGGCATTTTGAAAGGAAATGTCTGGTGCCTGTTTTTGTGTTATCTGCGTCGAAAAAAGATGCTGGCAGCTGATTCCTCCGGTGTTCCCTTCCTGCATATCGGGGGATTACAGGAGGAAAACAGAAATAAGTAAAACTTATGAAAAGAAATTAATAAATATCACAGTAAAAATCAGGCAAATTCCTTGAAAATCGTCTGTAAATATGCAATAATATCTCCTGTATCGATCCAAATTTTCGGGAATGCGGTTTTATTTTCGGATTTCAGGTTCCGCGAGGGAATTCTGACAAACGATGAGAAAGGGAAAGAACCGCATTCGCAGGCATTCTTAGGAGGAAATGTTATGAGAAAAGTAGTAAGCGTGTTACTGAGCGCTGCCATGGCGCTGTCCCTGTGTGCAGGCTGTTCTTCTTCGTCTTCTGATACAGCAGATACGAAGGCAGCGGAGGAAAAGGGAGCTGACGCGGCAGACACAGAAGCAGGCGAGGCAGCAGAGGGCGTGATGCCGGCAGTTGCTAAAGAGGATCTGAAGGTCGGAGTGATTCATATTGGAAATCCGGCGGATGGTTCCGGTTACAGCTATACGCATGATCAGGGTATCGTAGCGATGCAGAAAGCCGTTGGTCTGGAGGATGATCAGATTATCCGCAAGAACAACGTAGCGGACGATGATCAGACTGCCATCGAGACAGCAATGCGCGAGTGTGTCGAGGAAGGATGCCAGATTATCTTCGCGACAAGCTGGGGCTACATGGATGCATGCGAGGCACTGGCAGAAGAATATCCGGACGTTATCTTCTCCCATGCAACCGGCTACAAATCCAACGGTGTGAACTTTAACAATTATTTTGGACGGATTTATCAGTCCCGTTACCTCACTGGTATCGCGGCTGGTTTAAAGACAGAGAGCAATAAGATCGGTTATGTCGGCGCCTGGGGCAAGGACAATGCCGAGGTTACCGGCGGATGTGACGCATTTGCAATGGGTGTATATTCTGTAAACCCGGATGCAACCGTTTACATCAAGACCACCAACAGCTGGTACGATCCGGAAGGTGAGAAACAGGCAGCCGTAGCCCTGATCAACGAGGGCTGTGATGTCATTGGACAGCACTGCGATACACCGAACCCGCAGCTGGCAGCTGAGGAAGCTGGCGTATTTGGTGTTGGTTACAACTCTGATATGAGCAAGGATGCTCCGAAGGCAGTTCTGACCTCCACCGTTTGGAACTGGGGCGCTTACTATACCAAAGCTGTACAGGATCTGATTGATGGTACATGGACAGGCGAGAACTACTTCGGCGGTCTGGAGGAAGGTCTGGTAGACATTTCCCCGTTATCTGACCTGTGCGTAGATGGTACGCAGGAGAAGATCGATGAGGCACGTGCGAAGATCGAGTCTGGCGACTGGGATGTATTTGATGGCGTGATCGAGTGCAACGACGGAACCACCGTTGGCACCGAGGGCGAGCATATGTCCGATGCAGATATCACAGGCAATATCCACTGGTATTTCAAGAACATCGTAGAGAAATAATCACGGAATTGTATACCTGGAAGCGATGCTGAAGCAGGTTCGGAAACGCTTCCGGGTGTTGCAGATTCCAAGAGTATATAACAGATAAAAGGAGGCAGCTTCAAATGGATCCACTTTCATTTGCGGCACCTCTTTTTTCTTTTTTAGAAAATTGATTAAAAAATTGGTTAAATATTCATTTGAGGTGACGATATGACAGAACAGTATGCCATTGAGTGTAGGCAGATCACGAAAGCATTCGGAAGCGTCGTGGCGAACGATAAGATTGATCTGACCGTCCGGTACGGCGAGATTATGGCACTTTTGGGAGAAAATGGTTCCGGTAAGACAACGCTCATGAACATGCTTTCCGGTATCTACCACCCAGATGCCGGTTCGATTCTGGTTGGAGGAAAAGAAGTCTCCATAAATTCGCCGGTAGATTCGAGAAATTTAGGAATAGGTATGATTCATCAGCATTTCAAACTGGTGGATGTGTTCAGTGCGATGGATAATATCGTGCTGGGAACCAAGGGAAAACGGCTGGGAAGAAAGGCGTTGCGGGAAAAAATTGAAGCGCTTGGACAGTCATTTGGACTTGAAATTGAACCGGAGAAAAAGGTCTACGACATGTCGGTCAGCGAGAAGCAGACGGTCGAGATCCTGAAGGTATTATATAGAGGCGCCCAGATCCTGATTCTGGACGAGCCAACGGCAGTCCTGACGCCGCAGGAGACGGAGCGGCTGTTTAAAATCCTGCGCCGGATGCGGGAACAGGGCTGTGCGATTATTATTATTACCCATAAATTAAATGAGGTTCTTTCTATCAGTGACCGTGTCACGATTCTGCGAAAAGGAAAGAGCATCGAGACGGTGGAAACTGCCGGATGTGATGAGAAGAAACTTACGGAGCTTATGGTTGGACGACCAATCAGCCTGAATATCGAGCGCCCGGAGCTGGAGAAGAGAGAGACTATTTTGAAGATTGTCGATCTGACCGTCGATAAGAGTGACGGCGGCGTGGCGCTGGATGATATTTCTTTTGAGATTAAAACAGGCGAGATTCTGGGCGTTGCCGGTGTTGCCGGAAGCGGCCAGAAAGAACTCTGCGAGACGCTGACTGGGTTGATGGACGCGAAAAAGGGCGCTATTTTGTACCGTAAGGAAAATATCATCGGTAAGACTCCGGCGGAGATCATCCGCCTCGGAATCAGCATGAGTTTCGTGCCGGAGGATCGTCTCGGCATGGGACTGGTTGCTTCAATGGGTATGGTTGATAATATGCTGCTCAAGTCCTATTCGGAAGGGAAAGGATTGTTTGTAGACCGGAAACCGGCGAGGGAGATGGCAGAACGCCTGATCGGAGAACTGGGAATCGTGACGCCGGGCGTTGATACGCCGGTGCGTATGATGTCGGGGGGAAATGTCCAGAAGGTACTTTTGGGACGTGAGATTGAGTCGAGCCCGCAGGTGCTGATCACGGCTTACCCGGTGCGAGGGCTTGATATTAATTCTTCCTATCTGATTTACGACCTCCTGAATCAGCAGAAGAAAAAGGGCGTGGCGGTTGTCTATATCGGTGAGGATCTGGATGTGCTTCTGGAGCTTTCAGACCGGATCATGGTACTCTGCCATGGAAAGATCACGGGTATCGTGGATGCGAAGAAGCTCACGAAAGAACAGCTGGGACTGATGATGACCGGTACCGAGGCGGGCGAGCTGGGGCTGGATAAGAGTATGGCATCCGAAAAGAAGGAGGAACAGGCATGAAAGAACCGTGGATCCGCGTTGTAAAAAAGGCGGAACTTGGAAAAAGAGAAACATTGATCCTCCGTCTGGAGGCGATCGTGCTGGCTCTGGTGGCAGGCGGATTCTTTATCCTGCTGATTGGGCAGAATCCATTTGTCATTTATCAGACGATTGTAACCGGAGCGCTGCGAAGCGAGATGGCGATACAGGCGACGGTCAAAATCATGATTCCACTTTTGATTGCGTCGCTGGGCGTGACGCTGGCATTTAAAATGAAATTCTGGAACATCGGAGCCGAGGGACAGATCATTATGGGCGGTATTTTTGCCTCGTATTTTGCACTGTTCCATGCGAACTGGAATCACTGGCTGCTGGTGATCGTGATGTTTTTGGCAGGCGCGATCGGCGGAGGTCTGTGGGGACTCATTCCGGCGTGGTTTAAGACCCGGTATGATACGAACGAGACGCTGTTTACGCTGATGTTAAACTATATCGCGCTGAATGTCATCGTATTTTTGAGAGAGGGCGCATGGCGTGACCCAGGTTCCCAGGGATATGCGAAGATTGCCCGTTTCAATAAGAATGCGGCGCTCGATAAGGTGTTCGGCATCCAGTTCGGCTGGGTGATTGCGCTGATTCTTGTGGTAGTGATAGCGGTTTACTTAAATCGTTCCAAGCAGGGATATGAGATCAGCGTTGTGGGAGAGAGCCAGGAGACAGCCCGCTATGCCGGCATGAATGTAAAAAAAGTGGTTCTGCGGACGATGTTTCTGTCTGGCGCTGTCTGCGGCATCGGCGGCATGGTGCAGGCGACCGGTTCGGATGTCACGCTGACGACGGCAGTTGCCGGAGGGGTCGGATTTACGGCGATCATCGTGGCATGGCTGGCACAGTTGAATCCGCCGGTGATTCTGCTGGTTACCTTTTTGTTCAGCGTGCTGGAAAAAGGAAGCAGCGTAGTTCAGTCTTCATTCGGATTGTCCTCGGACTGCGCGGATGTGCTGCAGGGAATCATCCTGTTCTTCATTCTGGGATGTGAACTGTTTATACGGTATCAATTTGTATTTCACGGAAAAGGAGGTACACGCGCATGAGCAGCGAGATCGTAATTAAATTTCTGGTGGCGGCTGTATTGGCGGGTACGCCTTTCCTGTTTGGCACGGTTGGCGAAATTTTGAGTGAGAAGGTCGGACACCTGAATCTGGGCGTCGAGGGCATGATGTCGATTGGCGCGTGCGCCGGATTCATGGTCGGCTATCAGACGGATAACTTTGTTGCGGCGCTGTTAGCTGCGGCGGTGGCTGGAATGCTGTCGGCATTGATTTACGGTGTTTTGACTGTCACATTTATGGCAAATCAGAACGTAACGGGATTGACCCTGACGATTTTCGGCGTCGGATTAGCCAATTTTATCGGCGTCTTTATGCTGGAAAAATCAGAGAACGGCACCCTGAAACTTCCGGATGCGGTGACGGCACAGATGCGTAACATCCACATCCCGGGACTCAGTGATCTGCCGGTGGTCGGAGAATTATTATTTTCCTATAACCCGTTCGTTTATCTTGGAATCATCATCGCGATTGTGGCGAGTTTCTACTTATATAAAACACAGGTTGGTTTAAATGTGCAGGCGATCGGAGAAAATCCGGGCGCAGCAGATGCGGCAGGTATCGAAGTTACAAAGTGGAGATACATTAATATCCTGCTATCCGGTGCGATCTGCGGTATCGGCGGCGCATATTGCTCGATGATCATCAACGGCGGCGTGTGGCTGCGCGACAGCGTCGGCGGTCTTGGCTGGATTTCCGTTGCCCTCGTTATCTTCGCGGCGTGGAAGCCGATCAATGTTATTTACGGTTCCTTTATTTTCGGGGCTCTGCGCGTGCTGAAATACTATGTGCCGAAAAACACGTATGCGATTCCAACGGCATTTTTCGATGCCCTTCCGTTCATTATCACCGCATTGGTGCTGGTGATCGCGTCGATGCGTAAGAATAAAGGGGCACATATCCCGGCGCATCTGGGCGAGAATTATTTCCGGGAGGAACGGTAGGAAAATGAAGGGGAACTTATAGGATTTGTGGGAGGGCTGCAAAAAGTAGTCACATGAAATAATAAGGGAAGCCCTTGATAGGTGATGTCAGATGGCGGCTTGAGATGATAGGACGACATCAGAAATGATATAGAAATAATAGAAAAGACGGTTGTTTGTCAAAGATTTTAAAGGGATAGAACAGAAAGATCGGACGAAAACCGTCTTTTTCTGTTTGAAATGGAAGGAAAGGTTATAAAACGATGTGGCAGGTTCGGAAATTCAGAAGATAAAAGGAAGAATTTGAAAAATGAATTTCGGACATAGAAAGGCTGATGGGAGGAAAATCTATGATTGCATCGAAACAGATTGCAGAAAATTATGTGGAGACGGGCAGAAAAAAGGCGGAACTTCCGGTGTCTCATATGCTGATACTCGGCTTTTTCGCCGGAATGTTCATCGCGCTGGCAGGCGCAGGGGCGTCGGTTGCCTCGGCAGCAATGACAAATGCCTCGGCATCGCGGATTGCTTCGGCACTCGTATTCCCGGCAGGATTGGCGCTGGTGGTCTGCACCGGGGCGGAACTTTTCACTGGGAACTGCCTGATGACGATCTCGGCGCTGCAGAAACGGATTTCCGTGGGCGGGCTGTTTAAAAATCTTCTGTTTGTCTATCTGGGAAATCTGATTGGCGCGATCTTTGTGGCGGTTTTATTTGTCTACGGGCATATTCCAAGCCTGTACGGTGGCGATCTGGCGCAGGTTCTTCTGAATACAGCCGTTTCCAAGGTGACCCTGACTCTGCCGGAGGTGCTGTGCCGTGCGATCCTCTGTAATGTGCTGGTTTGTATTGCAGTCTGGGCGGCGATGAGCTCCGAGCAGGTATCTGGCAAAATTCTGGCGCTTTATCCGCCGGTGGCGATTTTCATTCTCTGCGGCTTCGAGCATTGCATCGCCAATATGTTTTACATCCCGGCGGGGCTGATGATCATGGGCGAGTACGGTCTGGCAGCGGAAGGGCTGACGATCGGAACCTTTATTCTCAATAATCTGATTCCGGCTACGATCGGAAATATGATCGGCGGGATGCTGGTGATTGGAGGCGGGTACTGGCTGGTGTATCTTCGGGGAACGAAAAATCGTGAAATAAAATGAATGCGTGAAAAAATGAAATAGGGCGAAAGGGTATTTTTGTCTGGTCTCCATGTTAGGTTTGGAGTCGGGCGGAGGTGCCCTTTTTGTATTAGAATTGATGAAAAGTTTGACTTCTATTCCCAAGGAATATCTATGTTTAGCTGATTCAATTTTATCAAACAGAACAAATGTTTGCAAAGACTTTTGGAATGTGTTATACTAAGCATAATTACAGGGAAGACTGTGACTATAATGACTATAAAATAAGTCAGCAGCGACATGATAAAACAGAGCAGAGTCAATGATAATTGAGGTACAGATATGGCGAAGCAATATATAAAGATACGAGGTGCCAATGAGCACAATCTGAAAAACATTTCCATTGATATTCCGAGAAATGAGCTGGTTGTCCTGACCGGACTTTCTGGTTCGGGTAAATCATCTCTGGCATTTGACACGATCTATGCCGAAGGGCAGCGGCGGTATATGGAGTCCCTGTCGTCCTATGCGCGTCAGTTCTTAGGTCAGATGGAAAAGCCGGATGTCGAGAGCATCGAGGGCTTGTCTCCGGCGATCTCTATCGACCAGAAATCGACGAACCGGAATCCGCGTTCGACGGTCGGCACAGTGACGGAGATCTATGATTATATGCGTCTTTTGTACGCACGGATCGGTATTCCGCATTGCCCGAAGTGCGGTCGTGAGATCCGCCGCCAGACGGTCGATCAGATGGTTGACCAGATCATGGCGCTGCCGGAGCGCACAAAGATCCAGCTTCTTGCCCCGGTCGTACGCGGGCGGAAAGGACGCCACGAGAAAGTGCTGGAGCAGGCAAAGAAGAGCGGCTATGTCCGTGTGCGGGTGGACGGCAGCTTATACGAGCTTTCCGAGGAGATCACGCTGGATAAAAATATCAAGCACAATATTGAGATTGTGGTCGATCGCCTGGTGGTCAAGCCGGGGATTGAGAAACGCCTTTCGGATTCGATTGAAACGGTCATGGGTCTCTCCAATGGTCTGATGCTGACCGATACGGCGGTGCGGGATGAAAACGGCGAAGAAAAGCACGATACCCTGACGTTCAGCCAAAATTTTTCCTGCCCGGACTGCGGTATCAGCGTGGATGAGGTCGAGCCGCGCAGCTTCTCTTTCAACAACCCATTTGGTGCGTGCCCGGACTGCTTCGGTCTGGGATATAAGATGGAGTTTGACGAGGATCTGATGATTCCAGACAAGAGCCTGAGCATCAATCAGGGTGCGATCACGGCGATGGGATGGCAGTCCTGCACGGACAAAACGAGCTTTTCCGGCGCGATCTTAAATGCATTGGCAAAAGAATACGATTTCAGTCTGGATACCCCGTTTGAAGATTATCCGAAGGAGATCCATGATATTTTAATTTACGGAACCGGCGGCAAGGTTGTGAAGGTGTATTACCGTGGACAGCGTGGCGAGGGAATTTATGATATTGCCTTTGAGGGGTTGATTCAGAGCATGAACCGCAAATACCGTGAGACGTTCTCTGATTCAATGAAGGCGGAATATGAGACATTTATGCGGATCACGCCGTGTCCAGCCTGCAAGGGGCAGCGATTAAAGAAGGAATCTCTGGCAGTCACGGTTGGTGGGAAAAATATTTTCGAGGCGACCGATATGTCGATCGTCAAATTCCGCGAATTTATCGATGCGCTGGAGCTGACGCCGATGCAGCAGGCGATTGGTGCACCGATTTTGAAAGAAATTCGGGCGAGAATCAGCTTTCTTATCAATGTCGGTCTGGAATATCTTTCCCTGTCGCGTGCGACTGGCACGCTGTCCGGAGGCGAGGCGCAGCGAATCCGCCTGGCAACCCAGATCGGATCCGGTCTGGTCGGTGTGGCATATATTCTGGACGAGCCGAGTATCGGACTTCACCAGCGGGACAACGACAAGCTTCTGGATACCCTGAAACACCTGCGGGATCTGGGAAATTCAGTTCTGGTGGTTGAGCATGACGAGGATACGATGCGCGCGGCAGACTGTATCGTGGACATCGGTCCGGGCGCGGGCGAACACGGCGGCGAGGTCGTGGCGATCGGCACAGCGGAAGAGATCATGAAAAATGAAAAATCGATCACCGGCGCATATTTGAGCGGGCGCATTCAGATTCCGGTGCCGTCCGAGCGGAGAAAACCGGCCGGCTGGCTGACGGTGAAAGGCGCAGCGGAAAATAATCTTAAAAATATTGACGTCAAATTCCCGCTGGGCGTGATGACCTGCGTCACCGGCGTTTCCGGTTCGGGAAAGAGCTCACTTGTCAATGAGATTCTTTATAAAGCGTTGGCAAAGAAGCTGAACCGAGCACACACGATTCCGGGAAAACATAAATCCATCGAGGGCGTCGAGCAGCTTGATAAGATTATCGCGATCGACCAGTCTCCGATCGGGCGGACGCCGCGTTCCAATCCGGCAACCTATACGGGGGCATTTGATCTGATCCGGGATCTGTTTGCGGCATCTACGGATGCCAAGGCAAAAGGCTACAATAAAGGACGTTTCAGCTTCAATAAAAAAGGCGGGCGCTGTGAGGCGTGCTCCGGCGACGGCATCATCAAGATCGAGATGCATTTCCTGCCGGATATCTATGTGCCGTGTGAGGTCTGCGGCGGCAAGCGCTATAACCGGGAAACGCTGGAGGTCAAATATAAGGGGAAAAGCATCTATGATGTCCTCAATATGACGGTCGAGGAGGCGATGAAATTCTTCGAAAATGTGCCGTCCATACACCGGAAGATTGCGACACTCTACGATGTAGGACTTTCCTATATCCGTCTGGGACAGCCATCCACCGAGCTGTCCGGCGGCGAAGCCCAGCGAATCAAGCTGGCGACGGAGTTGAGCAAGCGTGGAACCGGCAAGACGATCTATATTCTGGACGAACCGACTACGGGACTTCATTTTGCCGACGTACACCGTCTGATTGAGATATTAAGACGTTTGTCGGATGGTGGAAATACCGTGGTTGTCATTGAGCATAACCTGGATGTCATCAAAACTGCTGACTACCTGATCGACATCGGACCGGAAGGCGGCGAGGGCGGCGGAACCGTGATTGCGAAAGGAACACCGGAAGAGGTGGCAGCGACGCCGGGATCGTATACGGGGAAGTATGTGAAGAAATATTTAAATGTTTAGGACAATAAGCGGGAATCCTCGGCAATTCAATTACCGAGATGAAAGCGCAGGGTGTGCATATCTGCACAATGCAAATAGTATAATAATTCTCATCCTTTGCTCTCAGTTGAGAAGCCCCCACCTCTTTAGGTGCGAGTAATAACAAATTTGTCTCAGTGGGAGTTAGGTCTCCGATTGAGATAAACGCTCCGCGAGGATGCGCAGTGATTCTGCATAGAATATGCATTTTTACTTGCGGATAGGAATTTTCTGCACTGAAAATTCCGTACGATATCATACTGATAGCGGATTTTGCCGATGCTTCGCTGACCAGAATCACGCGCCAAGTCTCACGGATGTTCGACTTGAATTGAATCGAAAAGCATTTTTCTGGAAAAAGTGCCTGAAAATACCGTAAAAATGGCTTGTCTTTAATTGCCGGGTATTTTATAATAAAAGTTACAGGAATTGACAGGAAGAGAACGTGGTATAGCTGCTGAACAGATTGCGACGGTTATTTTTCGATTGGCGGCGATGGGGCTGGAACGGAGTGATTACCTGCGGCAGCAGTATGACTGTTACAGTTCACATGTTGTGCAAGCGTGTGACCATAAATCCTGGAAGTTGATTCGAAGCTACAAGTTGATGAAGTACGGATCGCAGCATAAAATTATAGGAGGAATACTCGTGGAGAAAGAGATGATCATTGTACTGGACTTTGGCGGACAGTACAATCAGTTGATTGCCAGAAGAGTAAGAGAGTGCAACGTATATTGTGAGGTTCATCCTTACACCCTGCCGCTGGAAAAAATCAAAGAGATGAACCCGAAGGGTATCATTTTCACCGGCGGACCGAACAGTGTATACAAGGAGGAATCTCCGAGATGTTCAAAGGAAATCTTTGATCTGGGAATCCCGGTACTGGGTATCTGCTATGGCGCACAGCTGATGTCCTACCTGTTAGGTGGCGAGGTTGCCACAGCACCGGTCAGTGAATACGGAAAGACTGAGGTAGAGGTAGACACAACATCTAAGCTGTATGAGGGTGTATCCCCGAAGACCATATGCTGGATGAGCCATACCGACTATATTTCCAAGATGCCGGAAGGTTTCCGTGTGACAGCCCATACTCCGGTCTGCCCGATTGCAGGTATGGAAAATGAAGAAAAAGGCTGGTACGGCATTCAGGCACATCCGGAGGTACTTCATACACAGGAAGGCTCCAAGATGCTGCATAACTTCGTATACAGTGTCTGCCATTGTGCAGGTGACTGGAAGATGGATGCGTTCGTAGAGAAATCCATCGAAGAAATCCGTAAAAAAGTAGGAAATGGTCGTGCCCTTCTGGCTCTGTCCGGCGGTGTAGACTCTTCCGTAGCAGGCGTCCTGATGGCGAAAGCGATCGGCGACCAGCTGACCTGCGTATTCGTCGATCACGGTCTGCTTCGTAAAAACGAGGGTGACGAGGTAGAGGCAGTATTTGGTCCGAACGGTCCGTACAAGCTGAACTTCATCCGTGTCAATGCACAGCAGCGTTTCTACGACAAGCTGGCAGGTGTAACCGATCCGGAGCGCAAGCGTAAGATCATCGGCGAAGAGTTCATCCGCGTATTTGAGGAAGAAGCAAAGAAGATTGGCAAAGTAGATTACTTCGTACAGGGTACGATTTACCCGGATGTAATTGAGTCCGGTCTTGGAAAATCCGCTGTTATCAAGTCCCACCACAACGTAGGCGGACTTCCGGAACACGTAGATTTCAAGGAGATCATCGAGCCGCTGCGTATGCTGTTTAAAGATGAGGTCCGCCGCGCCGGTCTGGAGCTTGGTATTCCGGAAAATCTGGTATACCGTCAGCCGTTCCCGGGTCCGGGACTTGGCGTTCGTATCATCGGTGAGGTAACCGCAGAGAAGGTACGCATCGTACAGGATGCAGACGCTATCTACCGCGAGGAGATCGCAAAAGCAGGTATCGACCGCACACTCGGTCAGTACTTTGCAGCCCTGACCAATATGCGTTCCGTAGGCTGCATGGGCGATGTCAGAACCTATGACTATGCCATCGCACTTCGTGCCGTCCTCACATCCGACTTCATGACCGCAGAATCCGCAGAACTTCCGTGGGAAGTACTTGGAAAAGTCACAAGCCGAATTGTCAATGAGGTAAAAGGTGTAAACCGCGTACTGTATGATTGTACGGGGAAACCGCCGGCTACGATTGAGTTTGAATAAATCGAGTTGCTTAAAAAAGCCAGTGTTTATGCGGGTTTCAGCGATTTCGATTAGTCTTTTGATAACAAATTGATAACAGTCATAGCAAGTGCCATTATTCTTGTTATCCAGTGGTTTATGGGTAACGGAACAATTAACAGGTGGCTTGCAGACTAAAGTTCGGAGCTTGGCTCTGAACAAATTCCATATTATAAACTAAGCCCTTAGCTGTGGTTAATAACCATAGTTAAGGGCTTTTTTGTCGTTGCCAAAGCATCTGTAGGGAGCTGCCAGTGGCAGGTCCTGTAGGTGCTTATTTATCTTTCAAGTGGTCTTTGAATGCTTCCACGAGAGCGTCACTTAATTCCTGTGATGGAACTTTTGCCCAACGCTGTGTGGTGTCGAACTCTGGATAATGGTAACGCCAGTTATCGTATTCTTCTCTGTTGATTTCTTCGGAAGATAGCTTGTCTGCCTGTTCTTTCCAAGCATACAGCATTTTGAGGAGTTCATATGCTTCTCTGCCTTTGTCCTTGTTGACCTTTAAGCATACCTCTCCGTCTGCTTCACTGACAGTAAGACCGTAAATATCTTCAAGGGTAAACAGAGTGTGCATAAGACCGATATAGCTGTCTATGTCAGGAACATCAAGAGCCTGTGGAGAAACATCAAGCACCTGTGCCAATGCATTTGTAAGGTCTGCTTTCGGTTTGCGTGTACCAGTTTCGTACTGTGCCAAACGCACATCAGCACTCTTTTCTGGAAAACCGATTGCTGTACCGAGATACTTTTGTGTCATACCACGCATTAGTCTGAAAAAATGTATTCTTTCGCTGATAGCCATAATGATACGCTCCTTTTATATTTAGTGAAATAAGTATAGCAGAAATGTTTAGTGGAAGTCAAGAAAAACCGAAACAAAAATGTTTAATATTTTCTTTGCAACCACTTGACAATAGCAAATATGTTTAGTAAAATAAATTACGAATTAAACAAATATGCTTAATGCGACAACTGAATGACCGTCCGAAAAGCCAAACCGCCAAGACCTCGTCGGAGCAAGTTCCGTATCGTTCGCTTGTGTGCAAGCACAAAAGCTCATTCGCTGCACTGCTCCTCCTCTTCCCCAAAAGTCTCCGACTTTTCGGGAACCCCTATACGAGCGAGCGCCTGATGTACTGCGGTGCATTGGGACAGCACAGCGCCTGCCGACAAGCAGGAGTGCCTGTTGGAACTTTAACACGGAGAAAGCGGCAAGCAAAAAATTATTTTAAGAAAGGAAGAAAAAGGATATGGAAAACAGATTTATCCGAGCCGAAGATGTGGCTCAGGAACTAAACGTATCAAAACCTTATGCATATAAACTCATCAGACAATTAAATGAGGAATTGAAAGCAAAGGGCTTTATTACGATTGCAGGGCGTGTAAATCGCCAGTATTTTTACGAAAGGCTCTACGGAGCAGGAAAGGGGGAAATGTAAATGCCGGTATTTAAGAATGAAGATAACGGTACTTGGTATGTGATGGCAAGGTATGTGAACTGGAAAGGGGAACGCAAGCAGAAATGCAAGCGTGGCTTTGCTACCAAACGAGAAGCACAGGAATGGGAAAGAATGTTCAAATTGCAGACTTCTTCAGACCTTGATATGAGTTTTGAAGCCTTTACGGAGCTTTATATCAATGATGTGAAGAACCGTTTGAAGGAAAACACGTGGCTTACCAAAGAGCATATCATACGCACAAAGATACTTCCGTATTTCGGGAAACTGAAAATCAGCGAGATTTCCACAAAGGAGATTATTACTTGGCAGAATGAAATGCTTGCCTATCGTGATGAGAAGAAAAAGCCTTATTCACAGACGTATCTGAAAACGCTGCACAATCAGTTGTCCGCCATTTTCAATCACGCTGTCCGCTACTATGAACTGCGTTCCAATCCTGCGGCAAAGGTGGGAAATATGGGACGTGAGGAACACAAGGAAATGCTGTTCTGGACAAAGGAAGAATACAAGAAATTCTCTTTTGAGATGATGGACAAGCCTGTTTCCTTTTATGCGTTTGAAATGCTTTACTGGTGCGGTATCCGAGAGGGCGAGCTGTTAGCTTTGACTCCGGCAGATTTCAACTTTGATAAGGAAACAGTCACAATCAATAAATCCTATCAGCGTTTGAAAGGGCAGGATGTGATTACTTCTCCGAAAACGAAAAAGAGCAACCGCACGATTAAAATGCCGAAGTTTCTGTGTGAGGAAATGAAAGAATATCTCGGTATGCTTTACGGATTGAAGAAGAAAGACCGTATCTTTACGGTGACGAAAAGCTATCTTCATCACGAGATGGACAGAGGGGCAAAGGCGGCAGGCGTGAAGCGTATCCGCATTCACGATCTCCGTCACAGCCACATTTCACTCTTGATTGATATGGGCTTTTCTGCGGTGGCGATTGCTGACCGAGTTGGTCACGAAAGTATTGATATTACTTATCAGTACGCACACCTCTTTCCGTCAAAGCAGATTGAGATGGCAGAAAAATTAGATGATTTAGGGAAAGGAGATTTTGAAAATGTCAGCTAAGAACAGAGATAACAAAAATCGTTGGAGGAATATCACAGTAGGGTTTCGAGTATCGCCCGAAGAAAACGAACTCATTAACAGAGCTGTAGCTCTATCAGGATTGCCAAAACAGGAGTATTGTTACCGCCGTTGCTTAAATCAGGATGTGGTGGTACAGGGCAATCCGAGAGTGTATAAGGCGTTGAAAACGGAATTTGCCACAGCCTTGCGGAACTGAAAAGGATTGAAGCAGGAAAAGGTGTGGATGATGAACTGCTGAGTGTAATAGAACTGATTTCCATTATTCTCGGCGGTTTGAAAGGAGAGGATGCGAATGGAGAATAAAAAAGAAATGACTATTCCAAATGTATCTGCGGCAACAGATGCGGAACAGTCACTTTCCAAATGTACTGACAATAGTATAGTCAATCAGGATACGGATTTCAAGGGGTACGAGCAATCTTTTGAAGAAATGCAAAGGGAAATACTCAGACAGTTAGACCCTTCCTATCTGAAAACAGTATCAATGACAACGCTGTATGATACGGTGTTTGAGGTTCAGACACCACTTATCGACGGTCTGCTCCAAAGGGGAACTTACCTTTTCGTAGGTTCCCCGAAAGTGGGAAAGAGCTTTATGATGGCACAGCTTGCCTATCATATCAGCACAGGCACACCGCTTTGGGAGTATAAGGTGCGTAAGGCAACGGTGCTTTATTTTGCCCTTGAAGATGATTACCCACGTTTGCAGAAGCGATTGTTTCAGATGTTCGGTGCAAAGGAGACAGGCAATCTGTATTTCGCAACGGAATGTAAAACGGTCAATGGCGGACTGGAAGAACAGATAAGAGGGTTTATGAGGGAACACCCAGACACAGGCTTGATTATCATAGACACCTTAAAGCGTGTGCGTGAAGCAGGCGGAGCAGATTACAGCTACGCAAGTGATTATGATGTTGTGGCAAGGCTGAAAGCGTTGGCAGACAGTTACAAGGTTTCAATGCTTATTGTTCATCATACACGCAAACAAAAATCGGAAGATATATTCGATATGATTTCAGGCACGAATGGTCTGATGGGTGCGGCAGACGGTGCATTTGTTCTCAGTAAGGACAAGCGTACTTCCAACAATGCCACACTTGATGTTGCTGGCAGAGACCAGCAGGATATGAAAATCCATCTTGTAAGGGACAGCGAGCGATTGGTGTGGAACTTTGCAAAATCGGAAACGGAGATGTGGAAAGAACCGCCCGAACCTCTGCTTGAGAAGATAGCGGATACGCTCTTTTCGGAAAGTGACAGATGGGAAGGAACTGCTTCGGAACTTTGCGAAAGGCTTGCGGTGGATATAAAGCCGAATGTACTTTCTTTAAGGCTCAGTATCAACGCAAGCAGGCTGTTTCGTGATTACGGTATCCGTTATCAGAACAGCCGCACACACGACGGAAGAAAGGTTTCACTTTGGAAAGAAACCGAGCAGACGGCGTGACAAACGGTGTCAAAGGTGTCAATGTTTTTGAGAGCAGCACGCTGTGAAAAACATTGTCACCATCGTCACACTTTGACACCGGATAAAGTTTAGGGGAGTGTGCAGAGAGTGCCTTTTCAAAGGCGGCTCTTTGGTCTCGCCTGCTGGCTCGGTCGGTTCGCAGGCGTGTGTGCCACCGGCACACGCTCACCCCTCGGAGAGCCTCGGAGAACGCAAAACCTGTTTACAGGTCGCATTTTTGATGGGTGTACCCGTCAAAAGTGCTTTTGCGTTACTTTTGACAAAAGTAACAAACCTGAGAATGTTGAAATTTACAGATGGGAGATGAAAAAATGCAGAGAACGATAAGTGCAATGGTCGGTAAAGGCTCGGTCAATCACAATAGCCGAAAGTTCCGAGCAGAAAATGTAGACGGAACTCGTACTCATCTCAATATCGACTACTGCAATGAAAATATAAAGACAGTTTATCACGAATTGTTTGATGAAGCATTGGAAAGATACAATGCCAAGCAGATAAGGTCAGACCGAAAGATAAAAGATTATTATGAAAAAATCCGAAGTTCCAAGCAGGAAAAACCGTTCCACGAAATCATTTTACAGGTGGGCGGTAAGGGAAATATGAACGCCGATACGGAAAACGGAGAACTGGCAAAGCAGATTTTAGATGAATACTATCAGGGTTTTCAGGAGCGAAATCCACAGCTTCGGGTGTTCTCGGCTCATCTGCATATGGATGAAGCTACACCACATCTGCACATAGATTTTGTACCTTTTACCACAGGCAGCAAGCGTGGACTTGATACAAGAGTGTCACTAAAGCAGGCTCTTGCAACGCAAGGTTTTAAGGGCGGCAGTCGTGGCGATACGGAGTGGTCGCAATGGATACAGTCCGAAAAAGAACAGCTTGCGGCGGTGATGGAACGTTATGGGATTGAGTGGGAACATTTAGGCACACACGAAAAACATCTTTCTGTTTTGGATTATAAAAAGCAGGAAAGAGAAAAAGAAGTGGCGGCATTAGGTGCGAAAATCGAGCAGAAACAGATTGAATTTGATGTGTTGTCGGAACGAGTATTGAACTATGATAAGGCAAAAGACGAGCTGTCAAATCTTGAAATAGAGCTTGATACTGCACCGAAATATCAGTTGCCAGAACCAGAGAAATTTATGACTGCAAAGGCATATAAAACCAAAATGGCAGAGCCGGTTGTAAGGAAATTGAAGCAACTTGTCAAAACGGTGCTTGCCCGCTGCTTTGAGGGGTGGGACAACTATCATAGGCTGAATACAGCGAATGCACAGTTATACCGCACCAATCAGCGTTTGGAGAAAGTCAATGAAAGATTGACCGAAGAAAACAAAATCCTAAAAGCAGAAAATAAAGATTACAGCCTGCTCCGTAAGGTTTTTGGTCGCAAACAGATAGATGATTTGTTGGAGCAGGCAAGAACAGTTAAAGGTCGCAAGCGTGATAATACACGATCACGATAGACAAAAATCACAGGAGGAAAAGGAAAATGACAAAGACAATTTTTGAAGAAATGGGCGGAACTTATAGACAGGTGGGTGATTATTTATTGCCGAACATCACAGTACCAGCCGAAGAAGAAATAGAGCCGATTGGTTTATGGGGGAAACGACATGCAAGGCATTTAAAGGAACACTATAAAGTGTTATATATGAACCTGCTGACAAGCGGAAAGCTGCATAGTTATCTTGCAGAAGTCGATAAGCAAGCAGAGGATATGTTTCTTCGACTGGTAAAGGAATATGCCGACAGACAAGATGTGACGGAACAATTAAAGAAAGATAATCCCTACGAATGGATTGGAAGAATGAATAATATTCAGGCTTGTGTGAGGGAAGTTGTAGGAACGGAGTTGATTTACACATAAGCGTTTTACGGTATGGTGCTCCTGCGTTTGCTGGAGTGCTGTGGTTGTGGTTGTAAAGAGGTTGTGAAAGATTGAATTTCGTAATGGTTGGATGTATAATTAGGAAGTGAAAATTTTAATTTGCACTTCCATAAGGTGAAATGTATTGACACAAAAAATACAGTATGATAGTATTGCCATTAGAAGAAAGAAAGGCACATTTTGTGTAAGGTGAGGAAATGATTAATAGATAATTTGATTTAAGTAAGACACATATAGTTATTGAGCCTGTAGAGAATAGGTTTGTTTTGTGTACGCTTAAGTTGGATTATCGCAAGAGGCATTTCCTTTGTTTTCCTTTTGGAAAAGAAATAAGGGTCTATTTAGCGAGTCTATTTTTGCGTATGCAAAAAAGACTCGTTTTTGTGTGTTCAAAATAATAATTGGCTCAGACTTCGAAAAGGAGAAACTTTAATGTTGCAGATAAAAAAATTAAATTTAACACATAAAAAAGACCTGAGAATAATTCTTAATGATTTCAACCTTGTGCTAAATGATGGAGATAAGGCAGTTATTATTGGAGAAGAGGGAAATGGGAAATCGACATTAATGAAGTGGATATACAATCCGTCGCTTGTAGAAAACTATATAGAAGCAGATGGGGAAAGGATAATGGGACACGAACGTCTTGGTTATCTTCCGCAGGAGATGCTCGATGAAGATAAGGAAAAAACAATATACGAATATTTTTCTGAAGAGGAAATATTCTGGGAGAAAACGCCTAAAGAATTGTCTGTTATTGCGGGAAAATTTGGAATGAAAAATGATTTTTTCTACAGTAACCAGACAATGGGTAGTCTTTCAGGAGGCGAAAAAGTCAAGACACAACTTATGAGGCTTTTCATTCGCGATGTTTCTGTGCTGTTGTTGGACGAACCTTCCAATGACATCGACATTGCGACGCTTACATTACTGGAAAAAATCATAAATGACTGGAAGCACATTGTGCTTTTTATTTCACACGATGAAACGCTGATAGAGCGTACTGCCAACATGGTGATACATATCGAGCAGATTATACGAAAAACAAAGGCGAGATATACCGTGGCAAAGCTTCCCTATAGACGCTATGTGGAAGAACGGCTTCATAAATTTGAAATCCAAAAACAGCGGGCACTGAGTGACCGTAGGGAGAAAAAGATTCGCGATGAAAAATATCAAAGAGTTATGCAGAGTGTACAAGGTGCATTAAGAAGTTGTACCAGACAAGCACCGTCTGTTGCCAAAAACTTAAAGGACAAAATGCATACGGTTAAGGCAATGGAACGAAGATTTGAAAAAGAAGATGAAAATATGACTCAGATGCCGGAACAGGAAGAAGCAATCTTTGTCAAATTAGGGGATGAAAACTCACACATTCCCGCAGGAAAAACGGTCATAGAATATGAACTTTCAAAGCTTGTGACTCCGGATGGCAAAAGAATTTTAGCAGAAGGAATTCATTTAAAAATAAAAGGTTCAGAAAAAATCTGTATGATAGGAGCCAACGGGGCAGGAAAAACGACTCTTCTAAAAAAGATAGCGGAAGAACTCCTAAATCGGAATGACATTAAAGCAGAATATATGCCTCAAACTTATGAAGACCTGCTGGATTTGGATGTTACACCGGTTGATTACCTTGATAAAACAGGAGATAAAGAAGAGCGTACAAGAATTAGAACATACCTTGGTTCACTTAAATACACACCAGATGAAATGGAGCATCCGATTCGGGAGTTATCAGGCGGACAAAAGGCGAAAGTGCTTCTCTTGAGGATGAGCTTAAGTGGTGCAAATGTTCTTATTCTGGATGAACCGACAAGAAATTTTTCACCATTGTCCGGTCCGGTAATAAGAAAAATGCTCCGAGAATTTCCGGGGGCTGTCATTAGCATTTCTCACGATAGAAAGTATATTGAAGAGGTGTGCGATAAAATATATCAGCTAAATCCTAATGGATTACAGCTAATTGGTGATTGATAACAAAAAGGATGAAAGACTGACAAATTTCAGGCTTTTAGTGAGTTGGAAAGCATACAAAGATTTGAATTTGGAGGATAGATTATGGTACGTACAGAAGATGCATGTGAAATTATAAAATATGCTTTGCAAAACGAAATTAAAGTATATTTAGATGGCGGATGGGGTGTTGATGCACTTCTTAAAAGAGAATCAAGAATACACAATGATATTGATTTGTTTGTTGAACTGAAACATTATCATGATTATATTTATGTGATTAAGCAGCATGGATTTGAGGAAGTAAATACTGATTATACAACGGATGGTCATACTGTCTGGAAAGATGATAAACAAAGAATCATTGATTTACATTGTTTTGAATTTACAGATGACGGAATTGTTTATGAGGGAGATATATTTCCATCAAAAACTTTTTCCGGTATTGGAAAAGTTGGAGATATAACTGTTTCTTGTATTGAACCATTGAGTCAGGTAATGCTTCATTTGGGATATGAACACGATAAAAATGATGTGCATGATGTGATGCTGTTGTGTGAAACATTTCAAATAGCAATACCAGATGAATATAAGGAAAAGTAAAATTTCAGTTTTGTGTTGAATCTCTAAGCAAAATAGCTTATAATTTGACATGCTACATATAGTTATTATCCACAGTTATCGAGTAGGTGTTATCAATGCCGATAACAAAATGATAACATTAGCTCGTATAGGCAGGATAATATGGATATATCAAATAATCAAAAGAACGAGAAACATTACAGAGAATAATTCCTAAACAAAAAGCGTTAGTCTTTGTAGAGTTTGAATAGTCCACACAGTCACGAGAAACCAGTATTTATGCGGGTTGCAAGCAAATTTGCTTAGTGATTGGCAACAAAATGGCAACATTTTGTAATTATTCAAAAGATATAAATTTTATTTCATAACGTATATAAAGAAACCTTACTGATTTTCAGAAGTAAAAAAACTGAATATCGGTAAGGTTTTTCTAGTCTCTTCTTTTATTTTTCTTTTTTAGTCAATTCTTTTACGAGGTAATTACTCAGCTCCTGAGATGGTACCTTGGCACGTTTCTGGTAAGTATCCAGTTCCGGGTACTTATATCTCCATTCATCATATTCTTCCTTGCTGATTTCACCGTTTTCCAGTTTGTCAGCTTGTTCCATCCATGCACGAAACATTTCATCGACAGATGAGCCGGGAGCAGATATGGAAGAGTCAAGGCAGAGATGAGGTTGTCCATCTACATTTTTTACCTTCAGATCATACATATCTTCCAGTGCAAATAGTGTATGCATCAGCCTATATGGGTATCAATATCGGGCACGGTTAAAGCATGTGTGTTGACACCAAAGATCTGAGACATTTGTTTTACAAGATCAATCTTAGGAACTCTGGCTTCAGATTCATACTGAGCCATGCGGACATCTGAGGTTTTTCCCATGAATCCCAGTTGTTCTCCGAGTTGCTTTTGTGTCATGCCGATGCGGTTACGAAAATATTTGATACGTTGTCCGATTGCCATTTTTGTTTGCCTCCTTATAGTAGTCATTCGTGTTGTCATAATTAATTGTGATAGAAAATAAAACAATTCTGTTTAGGTTCAGTATAGCATGAGCACTTTCGGATAGCAAGAAGAACTTAAACAAAAAAATTTAATATTCTCATAAAATCACTTGACTTAAATTAAAATGTTTAGTATTATGCGAATGCAATAGCTTAAACAAATTACGTTAATATAGAGAGGAGAGATGCGATGTGACGAACAGAACTTTTATGACAGTAGAAGAAGTTGCAGCGGATCTGGGAGTTTCCAAGTCTTATGCTTATAAGATTGTCAAACAGTTAAATGATGAATTACAGAAGCTGGGTTATCTTACGGTAGCTGGCAGAGTAAACACCAATTATTTCCGCAAAAAAGTATGTTACAGCGAAGTGTAAGAGAGAGGAGAATTTGTATGAGTATTTACAAAGATAATGCCACTGGAAAGTGGCGAGTGGTCTATCGTTATACTGATTGGACAGGGGAAACACACCAGTCGTCGAAAAGAGGATTTCCTACAAAACGAGAAGCACAGATGTGGGAACGAGAGCTACTGCTGAAGAAAGAAGCCAAACTGGATATGACCTTCGAAAGCTTTTACGAGATTTATGTGGAGGATATGCAAAATCGAATTCGTGATAACACCTGGGGAACGAAGACAAATATTGCCAGAACTAAAATTCTTCCTTATTTCGGAAAGCGTAAGATGGGGGAAATTGAGCCAAGAGATATTATTGTATGGCAGAATGAACTGCTAGCGATCCGTCAGCCAAATGGAAAACCGTATTCCGCTGCTTATCTGCAGAAAATTCACAGTCAGTTAAGTGCTATTTTCAATCATGCAGTAAATTTTTATCATCTTCCATCTAATCCGGCACAGAAAGCCGGAAATATGGGAAAAGAGGAACACAGGGAAATGCTGTTCTGGACAAAAGAAGAATATCTGAAATTTGCAGATGTCATGATGGATAAGCCTGTTTCCTATTATGCGTTTGAAATACTTTATTGGTGTGGGCTTCGCATGGGCGAGTTATTAGCAATTACACCAGCAGATTTCAATTTTGAAACGCATACACTACGGATTAACAAGTCCTATCAGAGACTGCATCGGGAAGATGTGATTACACCGCCAAAGACATTAAAAAGTAATCGAACCATTAAGATGCCACAGTTTTTGTGTGATGAGATGCAGGATTATCTGAAAATGCTGTATGAGCCGAAAGAGGACGAACGGATTTTCACAATTTCCAAATCTTATCTGCATCATGAAATGAACAGAGGCTCAAAAATATCTGGGGTGAAACGAATTCGAGTGCATGACTTGAGACATTCCCATGTATCGTTATTAATCAATATGGGATTTACGGTATTAGCAATCGCAGACCGAATGGGACATGAGAGCATTGATATCACTTACCGATATGCACATCTGTTTCCAAGTGAGCAGACACAGATGGCAGAACAGCTGGATATTGAAAGGATGGAAAAATCAAATGGAGAAAAATCTGGACAGTAAAGGAAGATGGAGAAACAAAATCGTAGCATTCCGGGTATTACCGGAAGAAGCAGAGCAGATTGATGCATGTGTCCGGTTGTCAGGACTCAGCAAGCAGGAGTATATCACAAAACGATTAACTGATCGGGAAATTGTGGTACAGGGAAATCCAAGAGTGTATAAAGCATTGCGAAATCAGATGGCAGAGATTTATGACGAGCTGAAACATCTGGAAAAGTGCAGTGATGAGAATGAGGAATTGCTGAGTACCCTGCGATTGTTTGCAGAAATCTTAAACGGAGTGAAAGGGGAAAAGGAATGACAGCAAAAGAAAAAATGACTGTTCCGGTAACATCTGTTGGCGCAGATGTGGAACAGCCATCAAGTAATAAATTAACTAACCAAAGTATAGCAGATTTGCCCGGTAAGGGCAATCTGCAAGCCACAAATAATGCGGAAAATACAGCAAAATCAGTAAATAAAAGGAATCCGGATGAACTGGAAACAGTTTCTATGATGGAATTGTATGATACGGCATATCCGCCAAAGCTGCCAATCGTAGATGGACTTTTGTATAACGGAACGTATCTGTTTGTAGGTTTACCGAAAATTGGAAAATCTTTCTTTATGGCACAGATTGGGTATCACATTAGTAAAGGAATTCCATTGTGGGGATTTTCGGTGAGACAGGGAACGGTTCTGTATCTGGCACTGGAAGACGATTATGCAAGGTTGCAGAAACGATTATCACAGATGTTCGGAATGGAAGGCAGTGAGAACTTTTATTTTGCTACAAAGTCCAAATCATTAAATGCCGGATTGGAACAACAGCTTGTGCAGTTTGTAACAGAGCATAAGGACGCAAGGCTCATTATTATTGATACGCTTCAAAAAGTCCGGGAGGTTGGTGGAGATAAATTCAGCTACGCCAGCAACTATGAGATTGTGACGAAGCTGAAAGCATTCAGTGACCATTATGGAATCTGCTTTCTGGTGGTGCATCACACAAGAAAAATGGAATCCTCAGACAGCTTTGATATGATTTCCGGTACGAATGGACTGCTGGGAGCGGCGGATGGAGCATTCGTCATGCAGAAAGAAAAACGGACAGATAACAAGGCAGTTTTGGAGGTGGCAGGAAGAGACCAACAGGATCAGAAGCTGTACTTGAATTTTAATCGAGAAAGATGCGTCTGGGAATTAACTAAAACAGAAACAGAACTTTGGAAAGAACCAGAAGATCCATTGCTTGAAAAAATCAAAGAACTGGTAACAGACGAACAGCCGGAATGGACGGGAACAGCAACGGAACTGGTAAAACTTCTGCAGGTAGAGATGCAGCCTAACGCATTATCAAGAAAATTGAATGTCAGCCTGGAACGACTGCTTCTGGAATATGGAATCCAGTATAAAACAGAGCGAGGACATGATGGAAGAAAAATCAGACTGACTTTTGTAGGAACAACAGCGTGACGATATGTGACGGTTGTGACGGTATTTTAGATAGCGTGTCGGTAGTGAAAATATCGTCACTATCGTCACGACCGTCACGGAAAGGAAAAATATGGAGAAAAAAACGCAGGTACAGATACCAAAAGATTTGCTGTTAGCTCTGTTTCAGTACCATCTTGCCGGAAATGAAGATTATTTACCGGAAATTGAAAAAGCATTGATGGAAAAGCTGGACAGCATGGTAAAACGAGAGCTTTATACAACTTTTAAAACAGCAGCAACAGAGGAAGAACGGGAAAAGGCAAGGCAGGAATATTTGGATAAATGCGGAGTACCGGAGAGTTTTCGCTGGTAACAATTCTGCTTGATTACTTTATAACAGGAGCGTGACACGCACCTGTAGATAGCAGACAAGGAGAAGTCTGGAATGTGAAGTCGAAAGTGTGTTGGAAACCCGGAAAATGATGGATAAAGGAGAACGATGCAATGAGAGAAGGAAGATTAGGATATAACTGTGAAAATGGTAGATATGGATTACTGGTAATGGATTTGTGGATTGATACAGGATTTCATTGCGGAGAATGTATGGAAGTACTGGTGGACGACCAGTGGGTACAGACAAGAATGGAAATGAATCTGGCGAGAGAATGGTATCTGGTAGGAACACCATACTGCGGAGATCTGGAATATATTCGGGCAAGAATACCAGATTAAATCTGACAGGGAAATAGAAGAAAGCGAAATAGATAATCTGTTGTCAGAAAGAAAAAATAGCCCGGATACGGGCATAAAAACTGGGCGGATACGCCCAAGATGAAAAGCATAAGCCGGACAGTAGTTGTTACAGGCAGTATTTATCAAAGCCCTCGGCGCTTGAGAGCGAAATACACCCATCGCACAAAAATGTGTTTTATGCTCAAGGGTATTTCGCTGCCGGGAGCTAAAATGCCGGATACGGCAATAAGTTCGTAAACGAATGCCTGAGCATCCACTCACAAAAAATATAGCAGAATTTACTTTGCCGGAGACAAGGAGGGAGTGCCTATCGGAAGAAACTCATTTATTCAAATGACAAAACTAAGCAATGTAAAAGGCAGGATCACTTATATATCCAGTCATGCAAAACAGGAAAACCTTTATGCGGTTTATGAAACCACAGAACGGAAATTCTGGCGGGAACTTGCAAAATGTAATCAGGAAGAATTTGCAAAAAGTGGAACAGAAGGAAAATGTATTGAGGCAAGAGAATTGATCATTGCTTTGCCAGAGAGTTTTACAGAATATCAGCCGGACAGACTGCTGCAGCTTTTTACAAATCATTTTAAACAGAATTATGGAGCGGAGTGTATCGCTGCTTTGCACCACAATAAAAGAAAGACCAATTATCACATTCATTTGATATTTGCAGAACGGAGGCTATTGGATGAACCAATCATTAAGACTGCCAGTAGAAATATGTTTTATGATGAAAATGGAAAACATGTCCGAACCAAGAAAGAAATATTAGGAGAAGACGGAGAAATCCGGGAAGGCTGTCACATTGTAAAGAAGGGCGAGATTTATGAGAAGAAGTTGTTTACAGTTAAAGATGAACGGTTTAAAAGCAATTCTTTCCTGGATGAAGTGAAGCGTTCCTATACTGATCTGATTAATCTTTATATGAAAGATGAAAACCAGAAGCTGCAGGTATTTCAACGTGGCAGTGTTTATCTTGCAACAAAGAAAATTGGAAAGTGTAATCCTAAGGCATCGGAAATCGAAGCGAATAATCGGAAACGCCAGGAATGGAATCGGGCAGTTGATATGGCACTGATCAGTGGCATTCCAGAACCACAGATTATGGAAGTGAAACAAAAAAGGATTTCAGAACCAATCAAGAGTGCAATTTCCCGGAAAGGAAGAAAACCAAACTTATTTGCAAAAGTTGTTACGATGGCGATTGAGGCATTGGAACTGATGATAGAAAGCGTACTTGTGAAAAAGTATAAGGAATCATTGGAACAGAAAGAAGAATTACAGAAAACAGATGTTTCTGAAATGCGGACCGTAATGCCAGAAACAGGGCGAACAGAAGCAGAAATTAACGAGCCAGTGGAAAGATTGCCAGAACCGAAACAGCCGGAAATGACAAGAATGGCATCAAAATATCCGAGATTCTATAAGATTTACAATGAACTGGAACAGCAGAATAATGCAATTTATAAGAAAGAGAAACAGCGTTCTGCAAAGAAAAAAGAACTGTCTGAGATCAAAGGCTGGTTTAAAGGAAGAAAGAAAAAAAGAATTACAGGAAGAAATTGACGATCTGACAAGCCAGATCAGGAACATGAAAGATTATCTTCCGAAGATTGTACAGAAAGTCGGCTATAGAAATGTACAGGAATTTCTGAAAGACTTCAAAACTGCAAAGCCCGAGTATAGTCAGTATCAGAAGGCAATCGCACAATGGAAACAGGAAACCGGAAAAGAGCCAGAGCCACAGCCACATGGTGTCAGGGAAAAGCTGGCAGCAAACAGAAAGAAAATAGAGCAGGAACAGAAAAACATGCAACGCACCCGAAGCCAGAGTAAGGACCTAGGGGCAAGATAGGAGGACAAAATCATGGAGAAACACATTATGGGAGAAAACGGAATCAGCTATACTTTGGGAGAGGACGGTCTGTATTATCCAGACCTGTACCTCCCGGAGGAGACGGAGTATCCGATTGGGAAGTATGGAATGTTACGAAGGACGTATTTAAAAGGACATCGGAAAGGGCTGTATCTGGAGCTGGTACTTGCCGGAAAACTGAATGAGCATCTACACCAGATTGATGAGGAGTGTCATCAGATGATGGACAGGTTGGTGGAGCAGATGAAAGAAGAACAGGGAGTAACAGAAGAATTGAAGATGCAGGATCAGATGGCATGGGTTGGGAGAATGAATAATATCTGGGCTTGTGCGGAGGAAATTGTACTTCATGAAATAATAGTAAATTAAACCGCTGGTTAAATATTATGATATAATCTGAAAAAATAGATTTTATATCTAAAAAAATAGATATAGAATCTATTTTTATGCAAGCGATGTTGACGAAAAGATAAAACAATGATATACTAAACAGAACATACATTCGGAAGAAACATGAGGTGCGAGATGGCTATTTCATATAATGGACTATGGAAAATTCTGATTGATAACGGAATGAAAAAAGGGGATTTGAAGCGAAGAACAGGAATTAGTAATGGAACTATTGCTAAAATGACTAATGGTGAAGCAGTGACTTTAACTGTTTTGGAAAAGATATGTAATGAGTTAAATTGTGATATTGGTGATTTAGTTGAAATTGATACTTTCAATGTGAAAAAAGCAAAGGAGAAAAAGGATGCAAAAAGATAGATTGCTTAAACTGGTAGAAGCTTATCAGGAACACTTTAAACAATACAATAGACCAGATTACAATGAGACAGAAGTTCGTAATGATTTTGTAAATCCTTTTTTTGAAATATTAGGGTGGGATGTACAAAATAAAAAGAATTTGCCGCAGCATTTAAGAGAAGTAAAACATGAGGCATCTGTATTTGTAGAGGAAAACGGAAAACAAGTAAAAAAGAAGCCGGATTATGAATTTCATGTAGGTTCTACACCATATTTTTTTCTGGAAACTAAAAAGCCTAATGTAGATATCATGACAAGCAAAGAAGCGGCATTTCAAACTAGACGGTACGGCTGGAATGGAAATCTAGAAATATCTGTATTGTCGAATTTTACAGATTTGGTTATCTATGATACATCAGTAAGACCGAACGAGAATGATAAACCTTCAGTTGCCCAGATTGCTCATTTCCATTTTACAGAATATGTAGATAAATTTGATGAGATATCTAGGTTGCTTTCATATGAGACGGTGGTTTCGGGAGCTTTTGAAAGAACATTTGCGAATATATCCAGTTCGCTAAAGAAGGAACCATTTGATAAATATTTTTTATCACAAATAAAGGTATGGAGATTGGTATTAAGTGAGGATATTTTTGAAAATAATCCGACGATTAATCAGGAAACATTAAATATTTTCGTTCAGAAATTGATTAATCGAATTGTATTTTTAAGAATATGTGAAGATCGAGAATTAGAAAAATATGAAAGCCTTAAAAATATAGGTACATATGTGGAGTTGAAAAAAGTATTTGCGGCGGCAGATAAAAAGTATGACTCTGGACTATTTGAATTGATTGATGGGGAACAATTTGAAATATCTGATAGTGTACTTGTGGATATCTTTAAAGAATTGTACTATCCAAATAGTTGTTATGAGTTTAGCATAGTCGATCCATTTATTATTGGCCAAATTTATGAATTATTTTTGGAAGAAGAAATAGTAATAAAAGAAAAAACAGTAGTTGCAGAAAGAAAACCAGAAATTGTAGATTCACAAGGAGTGGTAAACACGCCCAAGAATGTTGCAGATATTATTGTTAAAACGACTTTGAATCCGCTGTTTACAAATGAAAAATTTACGGAATGGGGAAATTATAGAATAGTAGATATTTGTTGTGGATCTGGAAACTTTTTACTTGCCGCATATGAATTTATTATAAATCGTTATGTTGAATATTATATGAAAAATGATTTGGAAACAGCTATACAAAGGGGAATACTTATTCGTGACACGGCAAATAATTTTAAGTTGTCGTATGAACAGAAGAGAACGATTTTACAGAAAAACATATGGGGAGTAGATATTGATATTTTGGCTGTGGAGGTTGCAAAATTTAGTTTGCTTATTAAACTTATTGAAGAAAGCTCTTTATATGAAATGGAATGTTTTGTAAAAAATAATGGTTGCAGAATTCTTCCGAGTCTAGATAACAATATTAAAAATGGTAATAGCCTTGTAGATGAAAAGTATATGCAATATAATCAGGATTTGTTAGAGGATCCGGAATTGGTTGAAAAAATTAAAATTTTCAATTGGGAAACGGAGTTTGCAGGGAAAAAATTTGATGCAATTGTTGGAAATCCGCCATATATTCGAGTACAGAATATGGTGCACTTTTCTGAAAACGAGTATGAGTATTATAAATCTGAATTTTCAGAGTATGAAACGGCAAGAACAGATTTATTGGACAAGTATTTTTTATTCCTTGAAAAGGGATTGACACTATTAAAAGCGAATGGAAAAATGGGATATATAATTCCGCATAAATTTATGCTTATTAAATCGGGCAGTTCCTTGCGGAAAATGCTATCAGAGATGAAATGTGTTAAACAAATTATTCATTTTGGTACAGAGCAGGTTTTTAAAGGAAGAAGTACATACACTTGTCTTTTGTTTGTTGAAAAAAAAGAACGGAAATCATTTGAAATTGGTTTTGTCAAAGATATTAATAGGTTTTATGCAACAGGAGCAGTTGACATGCAAGAATACCCTATTGAATATCTTGGGGTAGCACCATGGACTTTTTTATCAAATGAGATAGTGCAAACTTTAGAAAAAAAGAAAGAATATTGTCAGCCGCTGGAATCTTTAGTTGATATTTTTGTCGGTTTACAAACAAGTGCAGATCCAATATATATTATTGAACCAAAAGAAGAAAAAGAAGGGATTATAAAATTTATTGATTGTAGAGGAAGAGAGTGGCAAATTGAATCGGCAATTACTAAACCATGCATTTATGATTTGCAACTAGAGAAATATGCCCAAATTAATGAAAATAGACGAATTATTTTTCCTTATTATCAGAAGGAAAAGAAACAAGTATTATATTCCATGGATGAAATGAAACAATTGTTTCCTAAGACATTGGAATATTTAGATTCCTTTAAAGAAGAATTATGTAAACGTAGCATTAACAATATGTCGGAGAATAATTGGTATCAATTTGGTAGGAGCCAAAGTTTAAAGAGGTTTGTAAAGGGTGATCATTTAGTTTGGTCAGTTTTAGCAACTCAGGGAAATTATGTATATGATGCCAGAACAATTTGCTTTACTGGTGGAGGGAATGGACCATTTTATGGATTAGAAAAGAAAGATGATACAAGAGAATCCTTGTTTTACATTCAAGCAGTATTGAATTATTGGATGATAGAAATGGTAGTAAAGAGTAAAGCAAGTAAATTTCGAGGGGACTATTATTCTCATGGAAAACAGTTTGTTGCACAGTTACCAATCTATAGAATAAACTTTGATGATTTAAATGAAGTGAAACTTCATGATGAGATAGTTGATACCGTTAAGAAGCTTATGGAATTAAAAAATAAAAGAGACGAACAGCATACAAAACTTCAAAAAGAAACGTATAAGAGATTGATTCAAATAGAAGATAAAAAATTAGATGGATTAATTTCAAAATTATATGGAGCTGAGAATTGTAGACGAGAGGATTTAGATGAAGAGTAAAAAAAGTTTTGATAAGTTGCGTGGGGGATATTACACCCCACAGGCTATTACAGAATTTATTTGTAAGTGGATAATAAGTAAGAATACCAAGAAAGTGTTAGAACCAAGTTGCGGCGATGGAAATTTTTTAAAAGCTATAGTAGAAAGAAGAGAGAAACTTAATTTAAATTTAGATATTACAGGAGTAGAATTGTGCCTTGAAGAAGCAAGGAAAGCGATGAAATATGGTACGAATGTAGAATGCCAGGATTTTTTTGCATTTTATAGAGATAAGGTTGTTGGAAAAAGGAACTATGATGCAATTGTAGGGAATCCCCCATTCATTCGGTACCAAGATTTTGATGAAAAATCCAGAGAAATTGCATTCTCTTATATGAAAGAAAATGGATTTCATCCGACAAAATTAACTAATATTTGGTTGCCTTTTTTGGTTTTATCATGTTTAGCGTTAAGTGAAAATGGAAGATTAGGAATGGTTATTCCAGCAGAGCTCTTTCAAGTAAATTACGCAGGAGAAACGAGAGAATTTTTAGCACAATATTTTGACAGACTAACATTAATTACTTTTCAGAAATTGGTTTTTGAAGAGATTCAACAAGAAGTGATTTTGTTATTAGGAGAGAAAAAGTCTGAGGATAAGGGAATTCAAGTAATTGAATTAACTGATTTAGATGACTTAAAAGAACTAGACCTTAATAATTTTTATAATTATGAAATGAAAGAGCTTAATCATAGTACAGAAAAATGGATTAAATACTATTTGACAAATCGAGAAATAAATTTAATTAGAAGATTGAGGGAAAGTGAAAAAATACCGTTTACAACAGAATTGTTTGAAATAAATGTAGGCTTAGTAAGCGGAGAAAATTCGTTCTTTTTGTTAAATAGAAACACAGTTGATGAGTATCAGCTTGCTAATTCAACTCGTATGGTCATTGGAAGAACGGAGCAATTAAAAGGGGTTATTTTGTCAGAACGAGATTTCAAGGCATTGATCGAAAACGGAAAAAAAGTGTACATGTTTATGCCTAAAAATTTGCCTTTTTCAGAGCTTAGTAAAGAAGAACAAGAGTATATTAATTATGGCGAAGAACAAGGATACAATAAAGGATATAAATGTCGCATAAGAAAAAATTGGTATTGTGTTCCACAATCGTGGGAGCCGGATGCCTTCATTTTAAGGCAGGTTAATCGTTATCCGCGAATTATATTAAATCATGTAAATGCTGTGAGCACAGATACAATTCACAAAGTGCGTTTCTTAGATGGAGTTAATCCTGAGTTTGTAGCAGCGGCTTTCTTAAATTCTTTTACATTGGCATTGGCGGAAATTACTGGGAGAAGCTATGGTGGTGGTGTTCTAACATTTGAACCAGGAGAGATACGTCAATTAAAAATTCCAATGAAGAATGCAGAAAAATTAGATGTTACTAAAATTGATAAATTAATTCGGGATGACAAAATAGAGGAAGTACTTGATTATACAGATCGGATTTTGTTGATTGAAGGATTGGGATTAACAGAATTTGAAGTTACTACATTAAGAAATATATGGATTAAGTTGAGTGAGCGTCGGATTGGAAGAAAAGAAAGAAGAATTTCGTGAAAAAATTGTAAAGTAATGCGGAGATGAGATATGAGAATACTGGCGATAACTATTCAAAATTTTCGAAAACTCTTACAATGTCATATAGAGTTTAGTGAAAAGACGACACTTTTTGTTGGGGCTAATAATAGCGGAAAAACGTCTGCTATGGATGCACTCGGAAAGTTTCTTGCAGATAGAAACTTTAACTTTAATGATATAACTATATCGAAGCGTTCAGCTATCAATAAAATTGGTGATAGTTGGATACAAGAAGATAGTAAAGAACCTACGACTCTTATGGAGTGGGAAAGTTTAGTTCCCAAAATGGATATATGGCTTGATGTAGAGCGTGATGAAATACATTATGTAGCAAATATCATTCCAACATTGAAATGGCGTGGAGGAAAGTTGGGTACTAGACTGGCATTTTTGCCAAAAGATATATCTAAATTATTTGCAGATTACAGAGAGGAATATTTTGCAGCACGTAGAGCTGAGACTGCTAAGAAAAATGTTGAGATAAGATTATATCCTAAAAATTTATGTGAGTTTTTAGAGAAAAATCTCAATGCATATTTTTCGATTAAAACATATATTTTAGATGCTGCAAGAGAAGAAACAGAGATACCTCAGGAAACACCTTTTGAAATGGAATGTTTTATTGATAATCCATTAAAGAGAATTATTAAAGTGGATATGATTGATGCACAACGTGGATTTGCAGATCCAGATAATACGGAAGGAACAACAAAATCTCAAAAACAGTTATCTGAGCAAATGCGAGATTATTATGAAAAACATCTTGATCCGGAGAAATCTCCGTCATCAGAAGATTTAGATATTTTACAGGCTGCTGAACAGGCACGACAAGTGTTTGATAAAAATCTTATTATTAAATTTGCACCAGCAATTCGTGAATTGGAGGAATTGGGATATCCAGGAATAGCCGATCCCAAACTTACAATCGCTACTAAAATGGTTATGGGTGAAACTTTAAAACATGATGCGGCGGTGCAGTACACACTTAGCAGGAGTGATACAACTTTAAAATTACCAGAAAAGTATAATGGATTAGGCTATCAAAATCTTATCTCTATGGTTTTTGATTTGATGAGGTTTCGAGATGATTGGATGCATGAAGGGAAGGCAAAACAGATAAAGAAAACTTCAGGTTTGGTGATTGAGCCGTTACATATCGTTTTAATTGAAGAACCAGAAGCACATTTACATGCTCAGGTGCAGCAAGTATTTATTCGTAAAGCATATAGTGTTTTGACGAATCATAGATTTATAAAGGAAAATAGTAACTTTGCTACGCAGCTAGTAATCAGTACTCATTCAAGTCACATAGCAAGGGAAAGCAATTTCGCTGATTTGCGTTATTTTAAAAGATTGGCAGAAAATTCAACAAATATAATTGCAACATCAAAAGTGATAAATTTATCTGATGTATTTGGCAAAAATGATGAAACAGATAAATTTGTAACACGCTATTTACAAACAACACATTGTGATTTGTTTTTTGCAGATGCTGTGATTTTGGTTGAGGGATCAGCAGAAAATATGTTAGTGCCACATTTTATACGGAATAAATATCCTAAATTATATCAAAGATATATATCAATTCTTAGTATAAACGGGAGACATTCTCATCGACTAAATCCGCTGATTGAAAAATTATGTATACCTACACTTGTTATTGCAGACATAGATTCAGCCGAAGCAACAGGACATCATAAAGCTATTTTTCCAGAACGTGGAAAAGGGGAGATTAGTAGTAATTATACGATTACTCAATGGCTTCTTAAAGAAAAAAATTTAGATAATCTTTTGTCATTACCTTTTGAAAAGAAAGAGCTATTACGAGAAACGCCTTATAAATATCCTATTCGAGTTGCATATCAAACACCAGTTATTATTGATTATGGAGGGGACGATAAAGAGGCGATTGCGAGTACATTTGAAGATTGCCTTGTTTACACAAATTATAAACTTTTTAAAGAATTATCAATAGATGATACAGGTAGTTTGATAAAGAGTGTATGTGATGAAATTAATTCAGCAGATTCTTTTGAAACTTTTCACAAGAAAGTATATGAAACATTGCGCAATGGAAAATCAGATCAAAAAGCTGAATTTGCATTAGATTTGATTTATGCGATTGACCCTAATGAACTTACAATTCCTACGTATATTGATGAAGGTTTAGCATGGTTACAAACATATTTAGATCCAGAGGAATAAAATAATGAAAAAAGAAATACCGTTAGAAAAAAGTTATGGGGATGATCATGTTGATGATCATGTGGATAAGGAGATAGAAGATTGCTTTTCTACAAAAAATCCAAAATGTTTTTTTGTATTTGCAGGAGCTGGTTCGGGGAAGACGAGAAGTCTCATAAACACATTGAATTTTTTAGATAGAGAACAAGGCGAAAATCTTTTAATGAACGGTAAACAGGTTGCAGTGATTACTTATACAAATGCGGCATGTGATGAAATATCTAGGAGGCTACAGTACAAAACAATTTTTTCTGTGTCTACAATACATAGCTTTTTATGGGATTTGATAAAATACTATCAAGCAGATATAAAGTCATGGCTTGTAGAATCTGTTCAAAAGGAGATTGAGGAACTTCAAAGAAAGAAGACTAAGAAAACTGGAAGCAAAGCAGGCGAAAAAAGAGAAGAGAAGATAAAAAAGAAGATGGATAGGCTTGCTAAAATTAGAACAGTACAAAAATTTTCGTACAATCCTAATGGAGACAATGTTGGATATGATTCGCTTAGTCATAGTGAAGTCATTAAAATGAGCACGGAGTTTATTGCAACAGAACCAACTATGCAGGATATTTTAACTTCAAAATATCCAATTTTATTAATTGATGAAAGTCAAGATACCAAAAAGGAATTGATTGATGCGTTGTTAATTGTGTGTGAAAAATACAGTGGGAAATTTATTGTTGGAATGTTTGGCGATACTATGCAAAAGATATATATGGATGGAAAAGAAGATCTTGCTAAATGTATTCCGGATAATTGGATAAAACCTGTTAAAATAATGAATCATCGAAGTGCAAAACGTATTGTCACTTTAGCTAATTCGATAAGAAGTACTGTAGATGACAAAAAACAACGAGCGAGAGACGATGCAGACGAGGGGATAGTACGATTATTTATTACTTCAGAATCGAAAGACAAGGAGTATATAGAAAAAAAAGTTGCAGAAATGATGGCACAAGATACTGGTGACGTTGGGTGGAATGATGATGATCAGTACAAAAGTTTGATTCTTGAGCACCATATGGCAGCAAGTAGATTTGGATTTTCTGAATTATATATGCCCTTAAATGATTCAAAAAAATTTGATACATCATTACGTGATGGTTCAATATTAGAATTATCGATTTTATCAAAGATTGTATCTCCTTTAGTGAAAGCTTATAAGATTGGAAATGATTTTGAAGTTGCCAAAATCGTTAGGAAAAATTCTCCTTTATTAAGTAAAGATGCTTTCGTAGAGGAATTTAAAGACCAAACAGAATTGCTGAAAAATGCTGAAGAAGCAGTGGAGACTTTGATGCAACTTTGGAATGATGAAAAAAATCTAACTTGTTTAGAAGTCCTGGAATCTATTCAAAATACAGGATTATTTGATGTTGGGAGTCGTATAGATGAATTATTAACAGAGTATTCTCAAGATGAAGATGAGAAGATAACAGCGCTGAGAACAGCGCTGTCTGTGCCATTTTACGAAGTAGAAAGATATGCATTATATGTTTCTGATAATACACGTTTCGCTACACATCAAGGTGTTAAGGGGTTAGAATTCCCTAGAGTTATGGTCATTCTGGATGACGCACAAGCTAAAGGTTTTTTATTCAGCTATGAGAAATTGTTTGGAGTGAAAGCACAGAGCGACACGGATATAAAAAATGAACGTGATGGTAAAGATACTGGTATTACACGAACAGCGCGTCTTTTTTATGTTGCGTGTACAAGAGCAGAAAATAGTTTAGCTGTTGTTGCTTATACAGAAAATGAAGAGCTGGTTAAAGCTACAGCATTATCGAATGGATGGTTCTTAGAAAATGAGATTTATATAATATAAAGTTTTGTAAGAAGTTGGAATAAAGGTTGTAAAATATTTTTGTGCCGGTTATAATGAAGTGGCAACAAATTGGCAACAGAAAATCAGCAAGCCCAAATAATATATGCAACTGAAATAAAATAACGGCAAAAAAGATACAAAACTTAAACAAATATATTTAATAATATCTTTGGACTTGCCGAGTTTGAATAAACAAAAATGTTTAGTAAATCCAGCGTTTATGCGGGTTTGCAGCACTTTTAAAAGTCTTTTGATAACAATTTGATAACGGTTGCATGAGAGCCATTATTCTTGTAATCCAGTGGTTTTAGGGTTAGAGAATGATTGACAGGTGGTTGTGCAACAAATAAATCCATATTTATCTAAAAAGCTTAGCTGTGGGTATAAAACTCATAGCTAAGGGCTTTTGTCGTGCTTATTTATCTGGTTTGAGTTTGTCTTGGAACATTTCGATCGTAAATAGTAAACCACACATCTCTAGAACTACACCTCCAAGTTTGAGATAATGTTGGAAAAGTTGTACAATACACTTTTCCCATTTTTCACACTAGGAGGTCAATTATGAACACCAAACTTGCCACAGCACAGATCCGTGTAAAAAACTGGGCTGCTATTATTCAGGAGCGCAACGAATCTGGTCTGTCTGTCAAAGATTATTGTGCACAGCATCAGCTTTCATGAGACTCTTATTATTACTGGCTCCGCAAAGTGAAAGAGGCCCTGCTTGTAGAAAGCGGCTTTGTTGAAGTAACGCAGCCAAAGCAGTTCCCTGTGCAGAGGTCTGTAACAGCTGATCCAAATGAAATGTTAACGCTCAAATTCTTCTGTGGTTCCAGTAACCGGAAGATCAAAGGGCTGGTCTGGGAGGAAGACGGCTTCCTGCTTATTTATAAGCGGCTGGAGGCGGGAACTTTTCAATGGCCCCGATCGGAAGCGGAAGCCCGGAACATCACTTCGGAGCAGTATCATCTGCTCATGAGCGGATACTCCATAGATCCATCTGTCCATAAGATCGATCCAAAACATCCAGTGTGACTTTTGTACAAAACAGAGAAGTTTTCTGTTTGATTCGAAAGCCTGTATGGGGATAAAAAGTTCTGTTTTTTATCCGCTTAACATGAATTGTGGACAGTCTTCTCTGCCACATGAAAAGTAAGCCGGATCCACCTGTTTTCAGGCAGCCTGGAAGGTATTCTCTACAGAAAGAACTGCTTTTGGAGCAGGAGTTTTCCACCGTCAAAATACCGAAAAGATATCGGTCTGATTTTTGTGTTTTTTCGCTTCTTCTGTTATACTGGATCCATAAAAGCGAAGGAGACTGATCGTCCGTATGGCACTTGCGTTATCAAAAGAACAGCTGGCAAAACTGAATAAAAAAGATATCCTGCAGCTCTTGCTTGAAAGCATGGAGCAGGAAAAAGAATTACGTAGCCAGCTGGCTGTTCTTACGGATGAGTTGAAACGGACAAACCAGCAGATGCAGGTGATCCTTGAAAAATGGAACCTTGCGCAGGCAACTCGCTTTGGACGTTTTTCTGAAAAAATGACATATGATACCGGAGCCTGCCAGCAGTTGGAACTAGCCATCATGTACGCGGAATGTTTCAATGAAGCAGAAGCATGTTTTTTACGGCAAATCTTGCTAATAACCCCAAGTTTCGCCTATAATAGGATTCAGTATGAATAATAGAAAGAAGGGGGTTAAGCAATGCAGGCATATACATATATTTCTAAGGGAAAGTTTGAATTAGTGGAAAAACCAAAACCGGTGCTTATGCACGAACGGGATGCGATTGTAAAGGTAACACTGGCCAGCATCTGTTCCAGTGATCTGCATATCAAACACGGAAGTGTGCCGCGGGCGGTCCCTGGAATTACAGTCGGCCATGAGATGGTAGGAATTGTGAAAGAAGTTGGGGCAGCGGTGACCCATGTGAAGCCGGGGGACAGGGTCACTGTAAACGTAGAGACCTTCTGCGGTGAATGCTTTTTCTGTAAAAATGGATATGTAAATAACTGTACGGAGGAGAATGGCGGCTGGGCCCTGGGATGCCGTATCGATGGCGGACAGGCCGAATATGTGCGGGTTCCATTTGCAGATCAGGGATTAAATAAGATTCCGGATGGAGTGACAGACCGGCAGGCACTGTTTGTGGGAGATGTGCTGGCGACCGGTTATTGGGCGTCGAGAATCTCTGAGATCACGGAGAAAGATACAGTTCTGATCATCGGTGCCGGTCCGACGGGTATTTGTACCCTTCTATGCGTAATGTTAAAGAAACCGAAACGAATCATTGTCTGCGAGAAAGATGAAAACCGTATCCGCTTTATAAAGGAGCATTATCCGGATGTATACACCGTTTCACCGGAGGAATGTCTGGAATATGTTCAGAAAAACAGTGATCATGCGGAGCCGATGTAGTCCTTGAGGTGGCAGGAGCTCCCTCTACTTTCCGGTTAGCCTGGGAATGTGCAAGGCCTAATGCAATCGTCACAGTGGTAGCGCTTTATGACGAAGCCCAGACGCTGCCGCTTCCGGATATGTATGGCAAGAATCTTACCTTTAAAACCGGCGGTGTAGATGGATGCGACTGTGAGGAGACGCTTCGCCTCATTGCAGAGGGCAAGATCGATACGGAACCGCTTATTACCCATACCTATCCGCTTAGCCGGATCGAAGATGCATACGAGCTTTTTGAGAACAAGAAAGATGGAGTGATTAAGGTAGCGGTGGAGTGCTAGTTGGATAAAGAAAGGTAAGAGATACATGCAGAACATCAGATGGGCAGTTCTTGGAACCGGAGTGATTGCAAATGAAATGGCCGTGGCCTTAAAGAAAAACGGGCGAAACATCGATGCGGTGGGTAACAGAACCCATGAGAAAGCGGTTGAATTTGCAGAAAAATATGGGATAAAAAAGGTATATGATAATTATAATGACATGTTTACAGACCCGGATATTGATGTAATCTATATCACAACTCCCCATAATACCCATATTAATTTTATGCGCAGGGCAATTGAGAATGGAAAGCACATTCTGGTCGAAAAATCTATCACCTTAAACAGCCGGGAACTGGATGAGGCAATTGCTCTGGCGGATAAAAAGGGTGTTGTCATAGGTGAGGCCATGACGATTTATCATATGCCGATTTATAAAAAACTTAAAGAGATTCTTGAGTCAGGGAAACTTGGAAAGGTGAATCTGATTACTATGAATTTTGGAAGCTTCAAAGAATATGATATGAACAACCGCTTTTTTAATAAAAACCTGGCAGGAGGTGCCATGCTGGATATCGGGGTGTACGCGCTTTCCTTTATCCGTTGGTTTATGGATTCCAAGCCGGATCAGCTTTTATCCCAGGTAAAACCGGCACCTACAGGAGTGGATGAACAGGCAGGATTGCTGCTGATGAATCAGGAAGGCCAGATGGCATCTGTCATGTTGTCGCTGCATTCCAAGCAGCCGAAAAGAGGCATGGTATCCTGTGAAAAGGGATATATAGAAATCATGGAATATCCGAGAGCCTGGGAAGCGAGAATCACCTATACAGATTCCGGAGAAACGGAAGTGATTCAGACCGGTGAGCATGCAGATGCGCTGGCCTATGAGCTGGCGGATATGGAGAAAGCCATCCGTGGGGATGCAGAATGCATGCATTTGGATTATACAAAAGATGTGATGGGTATGATGACGGAATTCAGAAAAGAATGGGGATTTCAGTATCCGGAGGAGATGTAAATTATGGTACGAAAACACATCTTTTTTTCAGGTGATGTCCAGGGCGTCGGCTTCCGCTACCGCTCCTTTTATATCGCCCAGTCCCTTGGCCTGGCCGGCTGGGTGGAGAACCTGTGGGACGGAAGAGTGGAGATGGAAGTGCAGGGAAGCGAAGCTTCCATTCGGGAAATGTTAGATCGGATTCAGCAACAGAGATGGATCAACGTGGCGGATATGGAGATCACAGAGATTCCCTGTGAAGAAGAAAGAGGATTTAAGATAAGATAGAGATAAAATGAGGGGGATGTTACTATGTTTATCAATTTTTCCAATCATCCAAGCAGACTTTGGGCAGAGGAAGAGAGAAATGCGGCTCTTCAGTATGGAACGATTGAGGATCTGGCCTTTCCGCAGGTTCCGGAAGGCGCAGTCTAATCACTGGCTAAGCCAGTGGTCATGATTTGCATTACCAGAGCCAATTCCATTTTTGGGTGTATAAAAATACAGGAAAATGACAAAAAACATGTAAATTTTTAGTTGGCTTTTTAGCATTCTATGGTACACTAATATGGTATATCAAAAAATGGGAGGAAGACTCAAAAATGAGCAAAAAAGAAGAAAAAGGGCTAAAGTCCTTTAACAAGGGATTCCAAGTGCCAGATACCTACATTATCATCTTTTTAGTAGTCGTTATCGCAGCACTTCTGACATTTCTTGTACCAAAGGGATTTTACGAAACACAGGATATTTCATATATGATCAATGGTGTTGAAAAAACCCGTACAGTAATCAAGGACGGAAGTTTCCAGTATCTGACAGATGATGCAGGAAATGTAGTAACAGAAGGAGTAGCACTCTTTAGCGGAGATGGTGGAACAGGATTCTTCAACTATATGTATAACGGAATCGTAAATAGTTCTGCAATCGAGATTATCGCATTCCTTATGGTAGTAGGTGGTGCATTTGGTATCATGATCCGTACAGGTGCGATTGAATCTGGATTGATCGGATTGATCCGTAAGGCCAAGGGAGCAGAAAAACTACTGATTCCGATACTTTTCGTACTGTTTTCTCTTGGTGGAGCAGTTTTCGGAATGGGAGAAGAAGCGCTTCCGTTTACTATGATTCTTTGTCCGTTGTTTGTAGCAGTTGGATATGATTCAGTTATCGCAGTTCTTGTTACTTATGTTGCCACACAGATTGGTTTCGGTTCATCTTGGATGAATCCGTTCTCTGTAGGCATTGCACAGGGTATTGCAGGTATTGACGTATTCTCCGGTGCAGGATTCCGTATGGTAATGTGGGTCGTATTTACAGCACTCGGCTGTGGAATGACTATGTTCTATGCATCAAAGATTAAAAAGAATCCGACAATCTCAATCGCATATAAGACGGATTCATATTTCCGTGAGCAGAATGAAACAACAGGAATTGACGAAGGACATTCATTTGGTCTTGGACACATTTTAGTCCTTCTGACACTGGCTGTTACAGTAGTATGGGTAGTTTGGGGAGTTATGACTCAGGGATACTACATGCCGGAGATTGCAACACAGTTCTTTATTATGGGAATTGTTTCCGGTGTGTTTGGAGTTATCTTTAAACTGAATGATATGAAACTGAATGATATTGCAACATCTTTCAAAGATGGAGCAAAAGACCTGATCGGTGCTGCCCTTGTCGTTGCTATGGCACAGGGAATCATGCAGGTTCTTGGTGGTTCTGATCCGACAACACCTACAGTTATTAATACAATTATGTATAATATTTCAAATGCATTGTCTGGAGTTTCCGGAGCAGTTGCAGCCGTACTTATGTATCTGTTCCAGTCCGTATTTAACTTCTTCGTTGTATCCGGAACAGGACAGGCTGCCATCACAATGCCGATCATGGCTCCGCTGTCAGACCTGTTAGGTGTTTCGCGTCAGACAGCTGTAGTTGCATTCCAGCTTGGTGATGCATTTACAAACCTGATTGTTCCTACATCCGGATGCTTGATTGGATCTCTTGCAATTGCAAAGATTGAGTGGTCTAATTGGATTAAATTCATGTGGAAATTCCTTGGTGTCTTAATGATTGGTGCAATCATTACAGTTCTTGTTGCAGTTGGAATTGGATTCTAAAATATGTATTTTATCTCAGTCGAGAAGACTCCCACCTCTTTTGGTGGCGAGTAATAGCAAATTTGTCTCAGTGGGAGTGATTTGTGATGAAATTAATTCAGAATATTGATGTTTATGCTCCACAGCATCTGGGGAAAAAAGATGTACTTATAATCAATGATAAGATTGTTAAGATTAAAGATGCGGGTTCTATATCCGCAGACGGATTTCTTTCTGAGACAGAAAGGATCAATGGAGAGGGGCTACTTTTAACTCCGGGATTCATTGATAGTCATGTTCATGTACTCGGAGGTGGTGGCGAAGGCGGATTCGCCAATCGTACTCCGGAAGCAACCATGGAAGGACTTACGAAGTTTGGAGTGACAACCGTTGTTGGCTGCCTTGGAACAGATGGAATCGGTCGTGATATGTGTGCACTGGTTGCAAAGACAAAAGGATTGAATGAGCAGGGAATGTCTGCATACTGTTATACCGGAAGTTATCAGATTCCGGTCCGCACGTTGACTGACAGTATTGTGAAAGATATTATGATGATTCAGGAAATCATTGGAACGGGAGAAATCGCGATCTCGGATCATCGTTCTTCACAGCCGACTTTCGAGGAATTTGCACGTGTCATTGCGGATACAAGGCTTGGTGGTGTTCTTTCCGGGAAAGCTGGCATTGTAAATGTTCATCTGGGCGATAGTCCGAGATGCTTAGATCTGATTGAACGAGTAGTCGATGAGACAGAGATACCGGCAACTCAAATACTGCCAACACATATCAATCGAAATGAGATGCTTTTTGGCAAGTCGATTGAGTATGCACTGAAAGGCGGAGCAGTAGACTTTACTGGAAATGAAGATATTGACTATTGGGAAACTATCTGTGATGAGGTACGTGTATGTAATGGTATCAAACGGATGTTAGATTCAGGAGTAAATCCTGACCGCATAACAATTTCTTCTGACGGGCAGGGAAGCCTTCCGATGTACAGTAGTGATGGCAAATTCCTTGGAATGGGCGTTGGACAGTCCAGCTGCCTTCTGAAGGAAGTAAAGGAATGTGTATTTAAAACAGAAATTCCTTTAGAAATAGCAATTTCTACAATTACATCGAATCCAGCAGATATTCTTTGTCTTAAGGGAAAAGGTAAGGTTGAAGAAGGCTATGATGCGGATCTTTGTATTCTCGACCAGGAACTTCAGCTTGTTGAAGTGATTGCAAAAGGGAATACAGTTTATAAAAAATAAAGGATATCAGATGTGAGAAGCATCAGTCACTTAGTTGGCTGGTGCTTTTTTGCGTGCTTATACAGTTGATAAAATGATAACCTTGCATAAAAAGAGATGCTGTCTGCTGGTAGAATTAAAAAGAAAAAAAGTTGTTGACATACACCACAAATATAATAACAATTCTAAATGTTTGAATTATAATTATTCTATATGATAGAAGAAGGAGATAAATGATAAATGGATGATTCCTTTCACTACTTGGGAGAGTTATTCTTTTATCTATTTAAGCGACCAGCTTAAGGCAAAGTTGACGGTATATCGGACGTTTTGTCCGAAACCATAGCCTGATCCCTTCTTTTACATACGACAGTATGCCTGAGATACCTTTAGCCAGCCGATAATAGCTGAAATGGATTTTTTCTTTTATAGGGTCTGCTTTCTGTATGATTGCAACCTTCAGGGCATGCGTTTCTGATTTCATGGACATATGTGCCAGAAATGCCATGCACAGGGTAATATAAAAATTTAGGGCATTGATTGCAGTGAGCTTCCTTACACGGAAGTTTTCAAACTGAAACATCTGCTTTTTTAGAGGTTTCTGGGCTTTGTGCTTGCAAAATGCTTGCAGTAAGTAAAATTTCTTATAATTTGAAAATACCAAGATGAAAATATCAAGGAAAGAAATCCCTTGACATTTCCCACCAACATGCCTAAAATAATAAACAGATTGCATACATGAAATCAATCAAACCAAACAAACCAAAAGCTATGATCGTGTTTTATAAGATACTGTTTCCGGTCAGAGAGAAGAGGTCAGCGGCTGTGAGCCTTTTTCCGTTCAGACAGATATCCGAATTTCCCACGGGAGCTGCATTGCTGAAATTTAGAGTAGGCATTGCCGTCTGGTGTACGTTACATACCGGAAAGTGTCTGTGGCAGACGAAAAAATGAGCTGCCGACAGGAAGCTGGGTGGTACCGCGGTATAGATATGATCGTCCCTTTGCACGTTTTGTGCGAAGGGATTTTTTTATGTCATGTCGCAAGCGACCGCGCGAGACGCCCGAATGTGCCAGAGAACATCCTTTATGCACAAATTCGTGTCCACAAGTTAAAGCAATATCAAGATAAAAAGCAACAAAAGTAATAGAAGGAGAGAAATCATGCAGGATTTAAAAGAGCTGAATGAAGTGATCACTGCGATCAAAGAGGAAATCCGCCAGGGTGCGGATGCTCTGACGACTTCCAAGAGTGTCTATGAGTTTAAGAAGACCTTTCTGGATAATAAGCAGGGCAGAATTGGTCTGCTGATGAAAGAAATGCGTAATGTTGCCAATGATCAGAAAGCGGAATTTGGTAAGACAATCAACGGCGCCAAGGAGTGGGCAAACAATTTCTTTGACGAGCTGGATCAGAAATTAAAGGAGAAAGAGCAGCAGCAGCGCTATGAATCAGAGAAGATTGATATTACGATGCCGCCGGTTAAAATCCGTTACGGCAAGCTGCATCCAGTTACGACGGTCCGCAATCAGCTGACGGATATCTTCACCTCTATGGGATTTGAGGTATATGAGGGAACCGAGATAGAGACCGATTATTATAACTTTACGGCTTTAAATACACCGCAGGATCATCCGGCACGCGATATGCAGGATACATTCTACCTGTCTCCGGAGTTCTTGCTTCGTACCCAGACATCGGCTGGACAGGTTCATGTCATGGAAGCGAAAAAACCGCCGATCAAGGTTGTTTCCCCGGGTAAGGTATTCCGTTCTGATGATGATGCGACCCATTCTCCGATGTTCAGCCAGATGGAAGGCCTGGTTGTTGATGAGGGCATCACCCTGTGTGATTTAAAGGGTATGCTGGATATGTTTGTTCAGAGAATTTTCGGTGAGCAGACAAAAACGAGACTTCGTCCGTCCTATTTCCCGTTCACGGAGCCGTCTGTCGAGGTCGATGTAAGCTGCTTCCAGTGCGGCGGAAAGGGCTGCCGTCTGTGCAAGGAAACTGGCTGGATCGAGGTTCTCGGCGCTGGTGTGGTAAATAAGAAGGTACTGGAAAACTGTGGCATTGATTCCAATAAATACAGTGGATTCGCATTCGGATTGGGTCTGGAGCGTATCGCAATGCTGAAATACGGCATCAACAACATCAAGATGCTTTTTGAGTCTGATCTGCGTGTGCTGGATCAGATCGATGACTGATCAGGACAGGAGGATTAGAAATGCTTGTACCGTTAAGCTGGTTAAAAGATTATGTAGATATTAATATTTCCGCAGATGAGCTGGAGAAGAAGCTTTTTGACTGTGGATTTGAGGTAGAAGAAAAATGGCAGGTTGGCAAGGATATCAGCGGCATCGTCGTTGGTTATGTTGACTCCTGTGAGCCGATTCCGGAAACACATCTTCATGTGTGCCAGGTCAATGTAGGTGGTCCGGAACTCTTACAGATCTGCTGTGGCGCTGACAATGTAAAAGCTGGTGGAAAATTCCCAGTTGCCATGATTGGCGCGAAAGTATATGCAACTGCAAAAGATCATGTGACGATCGAGGGCGTGGCTACCATTAAAAAGGGTAAATTGAGAGGTTATGAGTCCCAGGGTATGCTGTGTTCTGGTACCGAGCTTGGCTTAAACGAGGATCTGTATCCGGGTGCTGGTTACAACGGATTGCTGGTTCTGCCGGAGGATGCGGAAATTGGTTCGGATGTCAAAGAGCTGACCGGCTTAAATGACTGGATCTTCGATGTTTCTATCACGGCAAACCGTCCGGATTGCCAGAGTATTTTCGGTCTGGCAAGAGAGGTTGCTGCCGCACTGGGCGAGCCGCTCAAGACGCCGGCACTGGATTACACTGAGACAAAAGTTGAGAAAGAAGGCTTCAACGTAACGGTAGAGGCACAGGATCTTTGCCCGCGTTACATTGCACACTATGTATATGACGTAAAACTGGGTCAGTCCCCGGCATGGATGAGACGACGTCTGGCTTTGGTAGGGAATAATTCCATTTCCAATATTGTTGATATTACAAACTATATCATGCGTGAGTTAGGTCAGCCGCTTCATGCGTTTGACTGCGATTATCTGGAGGGCAATGCGATCAACGTAAGACGCGCGGCCGAGGGCGAGAAGATCGTGACGCTGGATGAGAAAGAATTTACCTTAAATCCGAACAATCTGGTTATCTGCGACGGCAAAAAGCCGGTAGCACTTGCCGGAATCATGGGTGGTTTAAATTCTGAGATCCGTGATACCACGACGGAAGTGATGTTTGAGGCAGCTAAATTTGCCCGTGACAACATCCGCAGAAGCTCCCGTGCATTAGGACAGGGATCCGACGCGAGCCAGCGATATTCTAAGGGGGTCGATGAGTACACAACTGAGATGGCGATGAAACGTGTCCTGCACCTGGTTGAGGAGCTGGGAGTTGGTAAGATTTCCAAGACCCATAAAAATGTAAATACCGGAAACTCCTTAGAGCCGACTACCTTCAAGACAAGTGTTAAGAAGGTAAACGCTGTTCTGGGTATTACCGTTCCGAACGAGGATATTTTACGCATCCTGACTGGCTTAAACTTCCAGCCGGAGATCAACGGCGACGAACTGACCATGCATTTCCCGGCATACCGCGAGGATATGGAAGATTATCCGGATGTTGCCGAGGAAGTGATCCGTATGTACGGCTACGATCACATCACATCGACCTTCCTGCCGAGTGCTAAGGTGACGATCGGTGGAAGCAACCTGCGTCAGAGAACAATTCTGAAAGTAAAGAGAACGCTGTGCAGTGTTGGCGCATTTGAGGGAATCCACTATTCCTTCTTCTCCCCGTCGGATCTGGATGAAATGGGATTTGCAGAGGACGCGCCAGAGCGCAGGGCGATCCGCATCATGAATCCGATCAACGAGGATCTGTCCCTGATGAGAACAACACTGGCACCGCAGATGATTCATGCGATGGGACGCAACCAGAAGAGAGGCATCTTCGAGGGACGTATCTTCGAGATTGGAAATGCATTTATTCCGAAGTCCCTGCCTCTGACGGAATATCCGGAAGAGCGAGAGACGCTGTGCATCGGTGCATTTGGTAAGGAAGAGTCCTTCTTTACCTTAAAGGGAATGGCAGAGGCAGTTGCCGATGTTTTAAATATTACTTTTAACTATGAAAAAGCAGAGAAACCGTTCCTGCATCCGTATCAGACCGCAGCGATCTTCTGCGAGGGCGAGGAGATTGGTTACCTCGGTAAGGTAAAATATGAGATCATGAAGGAAGAGGCAATGCGCGAAGATGCGTATGTGTTGGAGATCAGCATGAAAGCGCTGGAGAAATGGTATGGAAAAGCCAAAGTATTTGAGCCGCTTCCAAAATTCCCGGAGGAAAAACGTGATCTGGCGCTGGTTATGGACAAAGACATCACCTGCGGACAGGTTGAGGGCTGTATCCGCGAGGCTTGTGCTTACGTCAAGGATGTTAGCCTGTTCGACGTATACGAGGGCAGACAGATCGCAGCCGATAAGAAATCGATGGCATTTACCGTTCTCTTCACTCCGAAGGAAGAGGCGTTCAAGGCAGATACCGTTGACGGATATGTCAAGAAAGTGCTGAAACAGCTGAATAAGATGTATGGAATTGAGCTGAGAAGCTGATTTTGAAGAAAAGAAAAGGCTGCTGTCCAGAGAGAGAAACTTTGGACGCAGTCTTTTTGTGTAATAGGAAATTCCTTGGAATTCCCTATTACACAAAAAGGCACTAACGTGCCAATGATGCGCACTCGCGCGAAGCAGAAACATGTCGCAAGCGACCGCGCTCGGCGCGAGAATGTGCCAAGGCACATTCTTTTTCACGTTCATAAAAAATGTTTGATGATAAGTTTGATTACGCTTCATTTTCTATTCGTATAATCACAATATCATTTAATTTCAAAACCATATTTTTCTGCGGAAGCACCGACAGATCATCGCGCAGCACCAGAAATATCTTGATATTCTGCTCTTCTTCCATCTCTTCAATGGTTTTTCCGGCATATCGTTTATCGACGAAAACCTCGGCAATTTCCTGAATATCCGCGTCCTTCATGCTGGACAGGCTGCTCTTGCGCTGGTACTGTTCGACGAAACCGGCGCTGATGATACCGGTTGGGATCGCGACGGCACCGACTCCGAGGTAGGCGATGCAGATCGCCATCACGCGCCCAAGCGTTGTGACCGGGTAAATATCGCCGTAACCGACGGTCAGCAGCGTGGACATACTCCACCAGATGCCGCTGAATGCATTGCGGAAAATGTCCGGCTGAGCGTTGTGCTCGACACTATACATGCACATGCTGCTCGCCAGCATCAGCACCATGACGATGAACACAGAGGAAATGATCTGGTTCCGTTTTTCATAGAGTACGGTGGTAATGATGTTGAACGAGTCGTATTTCGCATTGAGCCGGAACAGATGGAAAATCCGCGCCACGCGCAGCATACGGAAAATGATGAAGCCCGACAGAAAAAAGACCGGGATGATCGTCAGTAGATCCACCACTCCATCAAAGGAAATGAGAAAGCAGAACCGGGCGCGTCCCGGCGTTTTTTCTGGATAGAGATAGTCGGCAGTCCAGATGCGCAGCGCGTATTCAATACAGAAAATCAGGACACTGGCATGTTCCAGCATGGTAAACAGACCACCGAAGGATGTTAATTGATCGAATGTTTCCAGAAACGTGACAATGATATTGCAGATGATCGTGAAGGTGATGAAAATATCGAATGCACGGCTGATACGGTTGCTCTTGTCGCCGATCTGGATGATGTTAAATATTTTTTCTTTCATAGTGGATATTTTTATAATAATTTTTGGGTGAATGTGTTTCCCTGTTGGTATAAAAGAGGGGGGTATCTCAGTCGAGAAGATTCCTACCTCTTCAGGTGGTGAGTAATAGCAAATTTGTCTCAGTGGAAGCCTTGTCTCCGACTGAGATAAACGCTCCGCGAGGTTGCGCAGTGATTCTGATAGGAATATGTCAGCTTCGCTGACCAGGATCACGCGCCAAGTCTCACGGACGTTCGACTTGAATATAGTTGCAGATACTATTATTGTATCATTTTCAGGCATCCCTTGCAATCTTTCTGGTGTCTGGGTATAATTTCTGTAGGTAATTTAAAAAGGTAAAATGCTTTGTTTAAAACGGCCGCATTTAAAATAGAAGGTGCCGTATAATAGCAAGCATGCTCACAAAGGAGGAATACGATGCTGTTTATTTATTATCCAAAATGCAGTACCTGCCAGAAAGCGAAAAAATGGCTGGATGCACAGGAAATTTCATATACAGAGCGCCATATCGTGGAGGAAAATCCGACGTATGAGGAATTGAAGAAGTGGCAGGCGAGAAGCGGGCTGCCGATCAAGAAATTTTTCAATACGAGCGGGATGCTATATAAGGAAATGCAGTTAAAGGATAAGCTGCCGCAGATGAGCGAGGACGAACAGTTGAAGCTGCTTGCCACCAATGGGATGTTGGTAAAACGCCCTGTCATTGTGGATGGAGATACTGTTTTAACGGGATTTCGGGAGAAGGAATGGGAAGAGAAGCTGCGGTGATGGACTGGGAGCAGAAGTTTCCTTTCTTACGTGAAAAAGGACACGTGGTCTCGCTGATTGGCGGAGGCGGAAAGACGACGCTTCTGTATGCGCTGTCGGCGTACTGCACGGCGAAGGGATGGCGGGTGCTGACGGCGACGACGACGCATATTCGGAAGCCGGTAAATGTGCCGTGGATTGTGGTAAATGAGGAAGAAAATACCGCGTGGGAGAATGCCAGAAAAGAGCGCGATCGTCTCTGGCAGCAGGGAACCTATGTCGTAGCCGGAACCCCAGCCCCACACGAAAAATTGACAATTCTGCCAGAATCGATTCGAAGCGAGTGGATTTCGGATGCAGATATCACATTTCTGGAGGCGGATGGCGCGAAATGTCTTCCGTGTAAATTTCCGGCGGCGTATGAGCCGGTGATACTGCCGCAGAGCGATATCGTGCTGGCGGTTGCGGGGCTGAGTGCCCTGTATCGTCCGCTGGGGGAGGTGTGCTTTCGGGCGGAACTGGCGATTGAGGCGTGGAACAGGGATGTGTGCGAGTATGGGGACGCAGCTTATCCCAAAGAAGGAAAAAGACTGCTCAAAGAAGTGCCCATTTCGAAAGATACGCCTTTGACCCCAGAACTTCTGGCGTGGCTTCTTGGTAGCGAAAACGGTGCCAGAAAAGATATATCGGGGCGTTCGTTTTTTGTGGTTCTGAACCAGGCGGACACGTCAGAGCGCCGGAGGATGGCAGAAAGGTACTGGATATCCTGAAACATAGCTACGGAATTCAGGGAATTTTAACTTCCTTTTCAGAAACAGAACGAAATCAGGGGTGAGAAAAATGAGTGAGAAAAAGGACATTGTATTTTGTACGGGCGGCGGCTGTACGGCGAAGCTGGGAGCCGGTGTTTTAAGCCGCATTTTGGAAAAACTACCGCGCGGCGAGAAGGATCCGAATCTTTTAGTCGGATATGACAGCCGGGACGATGCGGCAGTGTATCAGGTCACGGAGGAGCTGGCGCTGGTACAGACGGTTGATTTCTTCCCGCCGATGGTGGACGATCCGTATATTTTTGGACAGGTTGCAGCGGCAAATGCGCTGAGCGACGTGTACGCGATGGGCGGTGAGGTCAAGACGGCGCTGAATCTGGTGTGTTTTCCGGAATCAATGGATTTGAATGTTCTGGGACAGATTTTACAGGGCGGCGCGGAGAAGGTGGCAGAAGCAGGCGGCATTCTCGCGGGCGGTCACTCGATTGCGGACACGGGCGTGAAATACGGTTTGTCCGTGACGGGACTGGTAAATCCGAAAAAGCTGTACGCCAATGATGCCGGACAGCCGGGCGACCGCCTGATTTTGACAAAGGCATTGGGTGTTGGGCTGATTTGTTCGGCAAACCGCGTCGGAGAAGTGACAAAAGAGCAGATGGACAGAGCGGTACAGTCGATGACGACGCTCAATAAAACAGCGGCGGAAATCAGCCGGAAGTACACGGTTCACGCGTGCACAGATGTGACTGGGTTCGGTTTTCTGGGACATCTGCATGAAATGATGGGGCGCGGGCTGTCGTGCGAGATTGATGTGAAGCATATCCCGGTGCTTCCGGGCGCACGTGAGTCGGCAGATGCGTTTTTATACACGGCGGCAGGACAGAGAAACCGCAACTATGTCGGGGCGGCGGTGCAGTTTGAAAATGTACCGTTTTCAATGGAAGAGGTCTTGTTTGACCCGCAGACCTCCGGCGGACTTCTGATGGCAGCTGCCCCGGATGAGGCGGAGAAACTGGAACAGGAGCTGCAGAACGCCGGGCTTCCGGCGCGGATCGTGGGAACGATCACGGAACCGGGAAAGGTTGAAATTTTTGTACGAGGATAGGAGGAAACAGAAATGAAGAAAGTAGATGCAAGAGGAGACGCATGCCCGATTCCGGTCGTAAAGGCAAAACACGCGATAGAGGAACTTTCGGGTGCCGGACAGGTGGAAGTGCTGGTGGATAATGAGATTGCAGTTCAGAATCTGACGAAAATGGCAGAGCAGAAGGGCTATCAGAGCAGTGCAAAGAAGCTGGCGGATCAGGAATATCAGGTTATCTTTACGGTGGGTGAACAGACAGAAGAGGAAAAAGCACAGGCAGGAGCCGGATGCGAAGCCTGTATTCCGGACAGCCGTACCGATACCGTGGTTGTGATTGCCAATGATAAGATGGGCGAGGACAGTGAGGAACTTGGAAAGACGCTTTTGAAGGCATTTACATTTGCCCTGACCCAGCAGGACAACTTGCCGAAAACCATTCTTTTCTATAACGGCGGAGCCAGTCTGACCTGTGAAGGATCTCCGATGCTGGAGGATCTGAAGACACTGGAGGCAGAAGGTGTGGAGATCCTGACCTGCGGCACCTGCCTGAATTTCTATGGTCTGACCGAGAAGCTGGCAGTCGGCGGTGTAACCAACATGTATGTCATCGCTGAAAAAATGCTGGGCGCTGGAAATGTGGTAAAACCATGATTTATATGGACAATGCGGCGACTTCGCTTCAAAAGCCGCTGCAGGTGGAACAGGCGGTCCTTGAGGCGCTTCGCACCGCAGGAAATCCGGGGCGCGGCGCGCATGAGGCAACCTTACATGCTTCAAGACTGGTGTACGGGGCACGTGCGGCAGCAGCAGAATTGTTTGATGCGGAAGATGCGTCGCGGATTGCCTTTACGGCAAACGCAACGGAGGCGCTGAACATAGCCATTTCCGGGCTGATTCGTCCGGGCGATCACGTGATCACGACGGTCTGTGAGCATAATTCGGTGCTGCGTCCTCTTTATCGTCTTCGTGATCAGGGTTCGATGCTTAGTTTTGTGGGTGTGGATGCGCGTGGAAATCTAAAATATGAAGAGTTGGAAGCATTTCTGCGCCCAGAGACGCGTGCGGTGGTAATTACCGGCGCCTCCAACGTGACAGGAAATGTGACGGATCTTTCCTATATTTCTTCGTTTGTTAAACGGAATGGACTGCTTCTGATTGTGGATGCGTCGCAGACTGCAGGGGAAGAACTGTTTTCCGTGCAGAAGCTCGGAATCGACGTGCTCTGTTTTACCGGGCACAAGGCGCTTCTGGGACCACAGGGAACCGGCGGGCTGTATGTGAAGCCGGGACTTTCGGTGGAACCGCTTCTGGTTGGCGGCAGCGGCATTCACAGTTATGATGAACACCATCCGAAGGAAATGCCAACGGCACTCGAGCTGGGACGCTCAATGTCCATGGTCTGGCGGGGCTGGCAGCAGGCATCCGTTACCGGATGGATCAGGGGATCGAGAAATTGCAGAAACGGGAGCGGGATTTAACACGCCGTTTTTACGAACAGGTGAAGGAAATTCCGGGCATCATTGTGTATGGAGATCCGGCGGCAAAATGTCATGCGCCGATCGTCTCCCTCAACCTTGCCGGGGAAGATTCGGCACGTGTGGCGGATGCACTCTGGGAAGAATACGGCATCTGCGTCCGCGCGGGGGCACACTGTGCGCCGCTCATGCACCGGGCGCTTGGAACGGTAGGTCAGGGAGTGGTGCGGTTCAGTTTTTCGCATTTTAATACGGAAGAGGAGATTGAGAGGGCAGCAGAAGCAGTTCGGGCACTGGCAGAGGAAGCGTAGGGGAGAAATTGGTAGTATGAGAGAAAAACATCCATTTATCGTACTGTCCTTTCAGACAACTGTGGCGGCGATGGAATGGGAAAAACGATGTATGGAAACGGGCATTTCGGGACGTTTAATTCCACTTCCGAGGGAGATTTCTGCCGGCTGTGGTCTTGCGTGGCGGATGCGTCCGGAAGAGTGGGAGCAGTGGAGCGGACGGATAGACACTTCTGTTTATGATAAGGTGTCGTGTGTGTGGCAGTAAAAAGAATTACTCTAAAAGTAGAAAACACAATCAAAGGAATTATTTGAAGAAGAAGCTGCATAAACAGGTAATGGAAATAATAGTAACAAAAGTGAGATAGGAGAAGGCATCCTCATGAAACGAGATGATTTAATTATTGTGCGCGGCGGCGGTGACCTGGCAACTGGAACGATTCATCGGCTCTGGGCGGCAGGGCTTCGGGTGCTGGTGCTGGAGATTGAAAATCCGGCGGCGATCCGGCGACAGGTAGCTCTGTGTGAGGCGGTTTATACAAAAACAACTGAGGTCGAGGGGCTTCGTGCTGTCCGGATTGATCGATATGAGGAGGCAGAAGCGGTCTGGCAGGAAAATAGCGTGCCGATTTTGATTGATCCGAAAGGCGTGTCGATTGGAGCGCTGAAACCGGCTGTTGTGATCGATGCGATTCTGGCAAAGCGAAATCTTGGAACCCGCCGGGATATGGCACCGCTCACGATTGCACTTGGTCCGGGCTTTACGGCAGGTGAGGATGTGGATGTTGTGGTGGAGACAAAGCGCGGTCACCGGCTGGGGCGAATTATCCGCGAGGGTGCGGCAATCCCGAATACGGGGATTCCGGGCGTGATCGGCGGATACGGTGCAGAGCGGGTGATTCACGCGCAGGCAGCGGGTATTTTCAAAAATGTGCGTGTGATCGGTGATATCGTTGAAGCCGGGGACACGATCGCGGAGATTTGGCAGGAGGACGGAACGAAACTTCTGGTTCAGACACAGATCACGGGCATTCTGCGAGGTCTTTTGCGGGATGGTTATCGGGTGACGGAACATTTCAAGGTAGCAGATGTCGATCCGAGAAAAGAGGAACTTTCCAACTGTTTTCTGATCTCGGACAAGGCGAGATGTATCGCGGGAAGTGTACTGGAGTTGGTGTGTGCCCAGTTATGGAAGTAAAAGAGAGACTATAGCAATAGTTCCTTTGAGAAAAATTCTAAGAAATTTCATCCTAATCATTGACGTATAGCAAAAAAACAGCGTAAAACTTTCTGGATAAGCTCCTTTGGCAGGCAGCTTTGATAAACATCAGGATCTGGTTTTGGAAGATGATCTCTATGATTGTTAGAATCTTCATGTCATAGGAAACTTCGTCCTATGACACAAAAATGCTCCGCGGAAAAGCACAGCGAACTATAAAGACGCTGTGCCTTCCGGGGTTTCTTCCCCTTCATTTGCTTCCTCCATGGTGACAATCGGCTGGATGGCCTCATCGGTGTAGCGGACGCGCAGAACTGCCTGCGGCCAGTTAAGCTTAATGAGAGCTGTTTTCTGCCGTTCTTTTCCGGCTTTTTCGATTAGGTCGAGCAGTTCACGCAGAACTTCCTTTGTCAGATAGCCGCCGCGCCAGTGAAACGTCAGTGTTTTTCCTTTTTTGGTCGCCTGTAAGGAGCGCTTGTAAACGTCCTCCTGTTTGGTAAAGGAAAGCTTCTTTTCTTTGTAGTAGAAATGATCGCTGTCCGTGCAGGCAGGCGCCGGGGCGATGAGCGGTTCGTGGTCGCGGAAGATCGCCTTGTCGTCGAGATTGAAGTAATCGTAGCGGATTTCCTCGCCGGTCTGGAGACATTTGCCGAGACTGTTGTCGAAGGTAGCGTCCAGATGGTAGTACGTTTTCCCGATCTTGACGATGTTCCAGGTATGGCGGTATTTGATGCCCTTTTCAGGGTTATTGCCGCAGAGCGCGATCATGCACCAGATGCCGAGCGTATCACAAAGAATTTTGACCGATTTGGCGATGCCTCGCAGACGCCGACGCCCTGTCCCAGAGGTCCGATGATCTCATGGGAGTAGGGCTTTTTTAATTTGTCATAGTGAACGTGTTCGCAGATAAAATCGTGGATATAGCGTTCTTTTTCCAGTTCAGTCAGCTTCATTGCTGGGCGGGCAAGTTTTTCGACGCGGGCGCCATCGCTTTCTGATGTTCGCGGATCTTGCCCTTGTCAAAGAGGTATTCCGGTATCAGGATCAGATTCGGGGAATCTGGGTAATACTTATATTTAAAGCCGGAAGCCCAGAAAATCTCCGGGTGATCGAGCCGCAGTTCAAAAAATACATTGCTTAAATCCTTTCCCTCCAGGCGCGGAATCTGAAATTCGTCGGAGAGATTGGTAAGCCCCTGCTGCATGGCGCGGTAGGCGGCTTGCTGGTTCTTGTTCATGTGATTATAGTAAAATGGTTCCATTTTGATATTCCTTTGTAACCTCTTTATATTTTAGTGTGATTCAGCCGCTTTCTCAATCTGCCCGGATTCCGGGTCAAACCAGACGCGATCGCCCTCATCGATTCCGGCATCATAGAGTGCCTGATCCGCGGTGCGTATCGTGTATTCTGGATGCTCTGAGAGGTTTGCATTTTCAGTTGTGTCCAGCAGACGGACACAGACCATCGTTTCCTGTCCGTCCGGGCGTTCTTCACAGCCAAAATCGGCTTCGTATATTTCTAAAACCCGGCAAAGACGCGGGAATGTTTGATTGCTGTTCATTGTGTATATGCCTCATTCCATGGGAAAATTCCTGTTTTTGTCTTTTTAATTTTAGCAGAAGATGATAAGGCAGGCAAGTAGAGATGAAGGGGGGAAAAATAAATTAAATGCGAAGCCACGGCAAATTCCGTTACTGGGCATGATGCGTGAACAGTAACGATGGGGCGGCTGGGAAGAAAAGCGGGAGGGGGAGAAATTTGAGGAGAAAATTGCCGGCAGATACTTGTAATTCTAATAAAAACAGGTAGAATAGAAGCTGTCTATGTCCTCGGGAGACGGACATAAAAGTTACAATCACGGGGGTTATAAGTAAATGGCAAAAAAGAAAAACAGCTTCAGCGGTTCGCTGGGGTTTGTGCTGGCAGCAGCCGGAAGTGCCGTCGGTGTAGGAAATATCTGGCGTTTTCCGTATTTATGTGCGAAAGACGGAGGCGGACTGTTCCTGCTGGTGTATCTGGTGCTGGTGGCGACATTTGGATTTGTACTTCTGACGACGGATGTGGCGATCGGCAGAAGAACGAAGGAGAATGCGCTGCAGGCGTTTGGAACGCTGCATCCGAAGAGGAAGTTTGTCGGATACCTGACGTTTCTGGTTCCGATGTTAATTATGACGTATTATTCGGTCATCGGCGGATGGATCACGAAATATTTCTTTGAGTATTTGACGACATCCGGCAGGGATGTGGCGGAGGACGGATATTTTACATCGTTTATCACGGAAAAGAATGCGCCGCTGATTTTCACGGGAATTTTTCTGGCGCTCACAATCTGGGTTGTATACAGAGGTGTAGAGAAGGGAATTGAGAAATTTTCCTGTTTTATCATGCCGGGACTGATCCTGTTAGTCATCGGAATCGCGATTTTTTCATTGACGCTTTCCTACACGGACGCGGATGGGACGGTCCGGACGGGAATACAGGGATTCCTCGTCTACGTGCGCCCGGATTTTACGGGACTGACGGTAAGAGGATTTCTGGAAGTACTGCTGGATGCGATGAGCCAGCTCTTTTTCTCACTGAGTGTGTCGATGGGAATTATGGTAACATATGGTTCTTATGTCAAAGATGAGATCGATTTGAACAAGGCGACCAATCAGATTGAATTTTTTGATACAGGTGTGGCGCTTCTGTCCGGTATGATGATTATTCCGGCGGTCTTTGTATTTTTAGGACGCGATGGCATGGCGTCCGGTCCGAGTCTGACCTTTATTTCGCTTCCAAAGGTATTTCAGGCGATGGGCGGCGCCGGTCATATCGTGGGACTTGCATTTTTCCTGATGCTTGGCTTTGCGGCGCTGACATCCTGCGTTTCTGTCATGGAAACGCTGGTTGCCAACTGCATGGAAGTGTTTGGAAAGACGAGAAAACAGATGTGTGTGATGGTCGGAATCTATTCCCTGATCACGGCAGTTCTCATTTGTCTGGGCTACAATGTTCTGTATTTTGAGTTGAAGCTGCCGAACGGTTCCACCGGACAGCTGCTTGATGTGATGGATTATATCAGCAACAGCTTCCTTATGCCGATCATTTCCTTCTTAACCAGCATCCTGATCGGATGGGTGGTCGGACCGAAGTGGATCGTGGAAGAAGTCGAGAAAAATGGGGAACATTTTTCAAGAGCAGGTATGTACAGCTTCTTAATCCGGTATATTGTGCCAGCTGTCATGCTGGTTCTTTTCCTGGTATCGACCGGGTTTATTAATATGCTGTAATGAAAAATGGTTTTAGCCGATTTTCACGGAAAGTGCGAGAATTGGTTAAAACCTTTTTTATAGAAAAATGCGTCCCATTATTCTTCACGGTCATCCGACTCGATCTCATAGGTATATCCGGCATTTTCGATCGCCTGAATTGTATCCTTGATGCCCTGTCCGCCTGCTTTTTTTATAGGATTCAATAAAAACAGGAATCTGTTCGGAATAAAACCTATTAAAGATGTAGGAAAATAGGAACTATTAAAACCGATTTTATCATTTTTACCGGCTAGTGTCAACTTATAAAATTGTAAAAGTTTACAATCAAAACTGGACAATATATCGATTTTTTGCTATGATAAGCTAGTTAGAAAAAACTAACTTGCAGGGAACGTGAAAACGCAGTAAATTAGGTACATAGGTGTGAAAGCTAGGCAGCCTGATTGGATAGAGTGGAGAAACAATGCAGTATTTGTGGATAAATCCGGTTTCTGCCGGGATGTGTGAGGAAGATTCGCTGAAGCGTTTTTTAGAACGGCATGGTCTGACGCGGGTCGAGTGCCGGGGCGATTGGGGACGGATCGTCCGGGAAAGATATGAAGCTAGTCTGCGGGCGGGCGTGACGCTTGCGGATGCGCGCTGTCCGGAGGCGGTTCGGCTGCTTGAAGAGATACAGAAGGAGCCGGAAAACGAATCTGGAATTGAAAACCTGAAAGTTGCCCCGATCGAGCCGATTTTACTTCACTGTGCGCGGGAATTAAGCACGCGTCCGGATCTGGCGGATGGGGAGAAGATCATCACGACGCCATGCCAGAGTCTTGCGGTGCTTGGAAATTCGCTGGGACTTGAGAATACGCGGTTTATCGCATGGAATCGTCTGGCGGGCGGTGAGGTGTGCGTCCGGGCGATCGAAGACAGCCCGATTCCGCCGGGGTATTTTGCGGGAATCTGCCGGAAAGATGGACAGGCGGCGAAGGTAGAGAGTGTCAGCAGTCCGGAGAAAATCCGGGCATATGTGGAGAGCGGAAGCTGGAAGCAGGCGGATCTGCTGGAACTTTTGTATTGTAAGGATGGATGCCATCACGGGGATGGCGTGCAGACAGAGTGAGAGAAAGTTGCGCTTCATGGAAAACGCTTGAAGAAGCGGAAAATGCATGAATTGCGGCAAAAGAATGGGAAGAATGAAAGAAACGAAGAAATTCAAGGATAATTGGCAGAAATACTTCGGTCCGGCGCTGGGAATCGGAGCGGTATTTCTGATCTGGTATTTGGTCTGCCGCATGGAGATGGTCAGTGCGTATGTGCTGCCGTCCCCGGCGCGGGTGTGGACGAGCTTTTTAAAAATGGTGAAAACCGGGGAACTGTGGCGGGATGTTTCAATCAGTTTCCTGCGTGTCATGAAGGGATTTGCGATTGCGTTCCTGTTTGCCTTTGTGCTGGGAATGTTCCGGGCGATGTTTCCGGGCAGCAGCGTTTACTATGAGTATATTGTGCAGTTTTTCCGCAATGTCCCGCCGCTCAGCATGATTCCGCTGCTGATTCTCTGGTGCGGAATCGGAGAGACGACGAAGACGGTGATTATTGTGCTGGCGTCCTTTTTCCCGATGTACTTAAATATCGTGAAGGGATTTACCGGGTGCGATTCGAAACTTCTGGAAGTGGGCGATATGTTCGGCTACTCGAAGCGCCGCAAATTTTTCCGCATCATTCTGCCCTATGCGATGGCAGATATTCTGGTCGGAATGCGGATCGGGCTTGGCTATAGCTGGCGCGCCATTATCGGTGCGGAGATGGTGGCGGCGTCCACCGGGCTTGGACATATGATTTTATTTGCACAGCAGATGTCGCGGACCGACAAGGTGATCGTGGGGATTCTGGTGATCGGGGCAGTCGGATATGTGACGGACCGCCTGTTTGGATGGATGATAGGATTTGTGCTGAAAGGATCCGGGGAAAATGGCTGGAATTGAACTGATTGATATTCATAAAACATACCGAGTGGATAACCGGGAGATTCCCGTTTTAAACGGGATCAACCTGTCGCTTCCGGCGGGGAGAATCACCGTGATTCTGGGGCAGAGCGGATGCGGGAAAACGACGCTTCTGCGGCTGACCGGAGGACTGGAGACGGCGGACAGCGGAGAGATCCGCTGGGAGAGCGCCCACAAGACGGCATTTGTCTTTCAGGAACCGCGCCTCATGCCGTGGCTGACCGTCTGGGAAAATGTGGTGTTCGGGCTTTCAAAAAAGGAGACAGATCCGGGGAAAATAGAGGCGGTTATCCGCACGGTCGGATTATCTGGATTTGAAAAAGCATATCCGGCACAGCTCTCCGGCGGAATGCAGCAGCGGGCGGCGATCGCGCGGGCGCTGGCGTATGAGCCGACCTTTATCATGATGGATGAGCCGTTTGCCGCGCTTGACTATTTTACAAGGGAACAGATGCAGAAAGAGCTTCTGCGCGTCCAGCAGGAGCGCAGTGCGAGCATTCTGTTTGTGACGCACAGCATCGATGAGGCACTGATTCTGGGAAGCCAGATTGCGGTCATTGAAAAGGGCATGGTCAAGGCGCTCTATGAGGTCAAGGCACCGCAGGAAGAGAGGAATCTTTTGGAGGATGAGATGATAACCCTGAAAAGGGATATTATAAATAATTTACATTTTATTTAGAGGAGGAACGATTATGATGAAACGATGGATGGCAATGGGAATGGCACTCTGCCTTACCGCAGCTTCCCTGGCAGGCTGCTCCGGTACAAAAGATGCGGCTGAGAGCACGCAGGCAGAGGCAGAAACCAGCGCAGAGGAGGCGGCAGCCGAGGAGGAGACAGCGAAAGAATCTGATCTGGATAAGCTGACCTTTACGTATGTAACTTCTCCGCTCAATGTGCCGACGATCATCGAAAAAAATCAGGGTATTTTTGAAAAAACATTTGGCGATATGGGGATTGAGGTTGATTATGCGGAGCTGACCTCCGGGGCAGATCAGACACAGGCGCTGGCTTCCGGCGATGTGCAGGTTTTGTATGCGGTTGGCGGTACTTCGGTGATTCTGTCTGCAGCAAATGGAGCGGATATCAAGGTATTAAATATGTACAGCCGTTCTCCGAAGGCATTCTGTATGTATTCTAAGGATGAGTCCCTGACGACGCCGGAAAGCCTGAGAGGAAAGACAATCGCAGGACCGACCGGAACCAACCTGCATGAGCTTCTCGTTTCCTATCTGGCAACGGCTGGCATGACGATCGACGATGTCAACTATGTCAATATGTCGATCCCGGATGCAAAAGCAGGTCTGGACGGCGGCAGTGTAGACGTGGCTCTGGTTGCTGGCGCAACTGCTTACAATGCAGGGAAGCAGGGTTACCACCTGGTAGCCGACGGCGAAGGCCTGATTAAGGCGATCATGCAGTGGCAGTGACGCAGAAATTCTATGACGAGCACCCGGAGATCATCGAGAAGCTGGAAGAAGCACAGACCGAGATTGCTGATTTCATGGAAGAAAAACCGGATGAGACGATGCAGATCGTAGCCGATGAGCTGGATCTGGACACCGATGCAGTCAAAAGCATGTACGATCTCTATGATTTCTCTACCGAGATCACAGATGATGACAAAGAAGGCTTCCAGAAGACCGCTGATTTCATGTATGAATCCGGCATGATCGACGAGGCATTTGATGTAAAACAGTTATTTATTGAAAAATAATCAGTGAACATTTGAGAGGATAAACGATTGAAAAGCAGCTCCCGGAGTGTGGATTCCGGGGGCTGCTTTTACGATTGCATATGCAATTATGAAAATACGGAATGTTTACGCTAATACCTTTTTAATCGCTTCTAACAGCTCATCATACGTCTCATAAGCCGGAATCTGCGGATATTCTGCCTTGATCTCCTCCGTCGTGCGGAAGAGGAAGCCCGCCTTGCTTGCCTCAATCATGGCGAGGTCGTTGTGGCTGTCGCCGCTGGCGATCGTCTCGAAGCCGCAGGACTGGAGTGCTTTGACGGTTGTATATTTGGATTTCTCACAGCGCATCTTAAAATCGGTAATCTCACCATTTTCGCTGACAACCAGAGAGTTGCAGAAGATGGTCGGATAGCCAAGTTTCTTCATCAGAGGTCCGGCAAACTGGGAGAAGGTATCGCTGATGATGATTACCTGAGTAATTTCTTTTAATTTGTCTAAAAACTCCCTTGCGCCCGGAAGCGGATCAATTTTAGAGATCGTTTCCTGAATTTCCTTGAGTCCCAGTCCGTGCTCGCGCAGGATGTTTAAACGGTAATTCATCAGTTTGTTATAATCCGGCTCATCGCGGGTGGTGCGTTTTAACTCCGGGATTCCGGTTTCTTCAGCAAATGCGATCCAGATTTCCGGCACTAATACACCTTCTAGATCTAAACATACAATATCCATGTCTCCTCCTGTCTGATACAACGCCTGTCAGCGCTGTGCTTGGTTGAAAAATTTGCTTCCTATTATAGACGAAATGCAGGGGAAATACCAGAGAAATTTGAAAAAAGATGAAAGAATAGAAAAAAGTGCGTTATTGGGCACGTATGCGTGAACAGTAACAAAAGTGCCAATTATTCGCGGTGAGAAAGATTCAGAAGTGAAGAGTTGGCATCATATAGTAGCAGAGTGGTTATCAATAGAATTAAAAAATACCAAAAAAGGGAGTCTCTTTTCGTGAGCGAGAGACTCCCTTTTTGGTACCTATAGTCGGGTTATAATTTGATTTTGATGAAATCATTAGCAATGCGCCGGTTTATTCATTTCAGATCTTTTATCGTTTTCTGTCTTCGAAGCAGTCGATTTCGAAAACAGTACTTTACCGGAATGAACCACAATAATGACACCCAGAACCATCAGCAGAACCGCGATGATAAGCTGCAGTCCTTCTACCATAAAGACAGCGGTTCCGGCATTGTAAGCCTTTACCAGTGCGATGCAGCGCTCAACGAGTGCGGTGAAGGTAACGCACAGCATAACAACCAGTGGAACCAGCAGCGTGCGGTTTTCACGGCCGGTGACGCGTAAGAAGACGCACAGGGTGATGAGAACCAGGGCGCTTAACAGCTGGTTGGCGCTGCCAAACAGCGGCCAGATGTTGGAATAGCCAATCTGGGTTAAAATGTAGCCGCATACCAAGGTGATAACCGTTGCAAAATATTTGTTGCAGAGAAGCTTTCTCCATCCTTCGGCGTGTTCCATGTCATCGACACTGAACAGCTCCTGGAAGGACATACGTCCGATACGTGCAACGGAATCCAGGCTTGTCAGGGCAAGTGCGGAGACGCACATCGTCATAAAGCACTGGGCAGCGTAAACTGGGATTCCAAACATCTCCAGGAATCCGGCAACACCGGAGGAGAAGATAGCAAACGGAGTACCGGCTGCAGGCGTGCCATCAGCGGAAGCGGCAGCACCGGCAACGCACAGAGCCAGGACAGCCAGTAAACTTTCCAAAAGCATAGCGCCGAAGCCAACTTTCGGCATATCCTTTTCATTGGTGATTGCCTTGGAGGAAGTACCCGAGGAAACCAGGCTGTGGAAACCGGATACGGCGCCGCAGGCAACGGTTACAAACAAAATCGGGAACAGGTCACCGGATTTCTCATTGTGGAAACCAGTGTAAGGCGCCAGGTTCATTGCCGGATGTGCGACAAGCAGTCCAACGACGGCACCGATAATCATACCGGCAAACATAAAGGTTGTCATCAGGTCACGCGGTTCCATCAAAAGCCACATAGGAAGAACGGCTGCGAGGAAAATGTAAGCGAATACCATGTAGGACCAGTTCGCCTTGGTGGTAATGAGCGGGCAGTTCATGCCGATGACGAAAGCAGCTACCGTGCAGACAAGTCCGAGCAAGGTCTGTTTCCAGCCATGGAACTGAGCCTTTTTCTGAATCAGCCCAAATACAACGGCAAAGGCAATGAACAGAAGGGAAATGCTTCCGGCTGCGCCGTTGACAGTTGCGGCGGCGGATAAGCTGGTCACGCCGTCTATCGTCTCATATGCATTGAATGTACCAGCAACCATGTCGGCAAAAGCGGCGGTTACAATTAAAGTAAAGAGCCAGCAGAACAGAAGGAACAGCTTTTTACCGGTTTTGCCGATGTACTGTTCAATCAGAAGTCCCATCGATTTGCCTTCATTTTTAACGCTGGCGTACAGGGCACCAAAATCGGTAACAGCGCCGAAGAAGATGCCGCCGAGGATGATCCAGAGAAAGACTGGAACCCATCCAAAGACAGCCGCCTGAATAGCACCGGTGACAGGACCGGCACCGGCGATGGATGAAAACTGGTGGGCAAATACAACCCAGCCATCGGTCGGAACATAGTCCTGACCATCTTCTTTTGTGACGGCCGGTGTTTTGGCGTTTGGATCAATGCCCCATTTATGGGCGAGCCATCTGCCGTAGAGCAGATAACCAGCCGCCAGACAACAGGCTGCGATAACTACGATAACTAATGTGTTCATAAAGATACCTCCATTCCCATAGGTCAAATGGTTTTTAGTGTCCCGGCAGTTTGCCGGAGTTTCGGGAGCGGGGAAACAAAAAAGCCTCCGTCCTCCTGAAACTTTTAAAAGTTCAAGAAGACGGAGGCATAAGCATCCGCGGTACCACTTCTTTTACCGGCTGTAAAGCCGATCTCTCAGCCATATCCATCATTCTGAATATGTTCCTCTTTAACGGTAGGAATCCGGACCGGACTACTGGTATCCTGCATGCGTTTGTCCGATCAGCTCACAGGGGATAATTTCCATCGGCGTTACTGTCTTTCATCGCCCGGCAGCTCTCTGAAAACGTGGAGAATTGGAAATCGTGTCCTGCTCAATGCTTTTTACAAGTACGAATTATAGACTTTTTTAAAGGAAAGTCAATCGAAAAAATAGCCGGAAGTTTGTGACAGAAATTTTACAAATCCGTCATTTTGACAAAAAAATCACAACTAAGAAATTTAACAAATGCTTATCTAGAAGTCTGAGTTACTGTTTACGCATACGTGCCCAGTAACAAGTCGGAAACATTCCTGTGTTAAAACTTCGAAAGAACTGGACACACCCTTATTTTGCTGTATAATAGGTAATTGTCGGTTCTTTTTAGGGCTGGCAATTACTTTTTATTTAAATTGGGAAGAAAAAGGGAGAGTTTGAGGTATGGAAAAAATACGTCCAATGTTGTTTACAACATTGAAGAAGTATTCCGGCGCACAGCTGATGTCAGATGTGGTAGCGGGTATCATCGTAGCGATCATCGCGCTGCCGCTTTCGATCGCGCTGGCGCTGGCTTCGGGTGTAGGTCCGGAACAGGGTATCTACACGGCGATTGCAGCCGGATTTGTGATCTCATTTTTAGGGGGCAGCCAGGTACAGATTGCAGGTCCAACGGCGGCATTTGCAACGATCGTGGCAGGTATCGTGGCGAAGAGCGGCGTGGAAGGGTTGGCAGTTGCGACGATCATGGCAGGTATTATCCTGGTTGTCATGGGATTCTGCCATTTTGGTTCATTGATTAAGTTTATTCCGTTTACAATTACAACCGGATTTACCTCCGGTATCGCGGTGACGATCGTCATCGGTCAGTTGAAGGATTTCTTCGGCGTGACCTATCCGGCAGGAATGGAGACGATCGAGACGATGCAGAAGCTGAAAGCGTTCGCAGCCGGATTCGGAAGTGTCAACCTGCACGCGATCATCGTCGGCGTGGTGTGTCTGGCGATTCTGATCGTGATGCCGATGATCACGGAGAAAATTCCGGGATCGCTGGTAGCTGTTATCGCAGGTATTTTAATGGTAAAATTCCTGCCGCTGCATGTGAATACGATCGGCGACCTTTACACGGTCAGCAACAAGCTTCCGGCGTTCCGTCTGCCGGTGTTCAGCTACGATGTGATTCAGGGTTCCCTGTCGGATGCGTTTACGATTGCAGTTCTGGCGGCGATTGAGTCTCTGCTTTCCTGCGTGGTAGCGGACGGCATGATCGGCGGAAAACACCGTTCCAACACGGAGCTGGTGGCACAGGGCGCGGGTAATATTATTTCCGCCCTGTTTGGCGGTATTCCGGCGACGGGCGCGATCGCGCGTACCGCAGCCAATGTCAAAAATGGCGGCCGTACCCCGGTTGCAGGCATGGTTCATGCGGTTGTCCTGCTTCTGATTCTGGTAGTTCTGATGCCGTGTGCAAGCTGGATCCCGATGCCGACCATCGCGGCAATCCTGTTTATGGTTGCCTACAATATGTGTCAGTGGAGAACCTTCGTCCGTCTGACCAAGACGGCTCCGAAGAGTGATATTGCGGTTCTGGTGCTGACCTTCTTCTTAACCGTTATCTTCGATCTGGTTGTAGCGATCGAGATCGGTATGCTGTTATCCTGCCTGCTGTTTATGAAGCGGATGAGCGATGAGACGGGCGTCAGAAGCTGGCTTTATGTCGAAGAAGTAGAGGAGCAGAAGCGCAAAGCGCAGGAAGTAAGAAAAGCGAAAAAAGCCGGAAAAGAGCTTTCAGTGGAAGAGGCACAGCTCTTAGCGGCAGCTGCAGAAGATGAAGAAGCAGCCATGAAAGAACAGGCACGTCTGCGGGAGATACCGAGAGAACTGGCTGTTTATGAGATTACAGGACCTCTGTTCTTCGGTGCAGCAGACCGCATCAACCAGATTGAAACCCGCGAGGAGACGAAATGCCTGGTTCTTCGTATGCGTGCTGTTCCGGCAGTTGACAGTACAGCGATGAATTCGATGGTTGCCCTCTATGAGCGCTGCCAGAAGAACGGCGTCACATTGATTTTGTCCCATGTCAACGAGCAGCCGATGCACGTGATGGAGAAAGCAGGATTTGTGGATATGGTCGGACGCGATCATTTCTGCCCGAATATCGAGGCAGCACTTGATCATGCGGACGAGGTGCTGGGAAAATAATTATGGACATCTATCGGAGAATGAAAGAAGTATTTAGGCGCATTCCGGACGGCTGCGTGACGACCTACGGTCAGGTAGCGCTCCTGTGCGGTGCACCGCGCCATTCCCGTCAGGTGGGATATGCGCTCCGCACCAACCGCCTGGGCGATGTCCCGGCATTCAGGGTGATTAATTCCAAGGGCTTTCTAAGCGGCGCAGCGGCGTTCGACTATCCGGGACAGCAGAAAAAACTGCTGGAACAGGATGGAATACGGGTGGACTCCACCGAGGACGGTGACCGCGTCGATTTAAAACAATATGGATGGAAACCTTCGATGGACGAGGCAGAAGAATTGTATGCGTTGTTTCGGAAGTTGGGGATCTGAGTGGGAATCAAGGAAAATGCATCTGAATGAGATATTGGTAAGCGAAAGAAGTGAAATGAGATGGATAAGATGGCAGACGATAGGGGCTGCATCTTATCCATTTTTAATAGACATTTCTGACCGTTTATTATTAAATTGTCTCCGCGATCTGCCGTGCCACATAGACACCGCTGGCAGATGCATGGGAAAGGGAATGGGTAATACCGCTGCCGTCACCGATGACGTAGAGTCCATCATGACAGGTCATCAGGTTGTGATCCACTTCCACCTCCATGTTGTAGAATTTTACCTCCACTCCATAGAGAAGGGTGTCATCATTCGCCGTACCCGGTGCTACCTTATCCAGGGCATAAATCATCTCGATAATACCGTCCAGAATCCGTTTTGGGAGAACCAGGCTCAGATCACCGGCAGCCGCATTGAGGGTTGGAACCGTAAAAGATTCATTGATTCGCTGCTGCGTGCTTCTTTTTCCGCGGATCAGGTCTCCAAAACGCTGCACAATTACACCACCGCCCAGCATGTTGCTGAGTTTTGCAATACTCTCTCCATATTCATTGGAATTCTTGAAGGGCTCTGAAAAATGTTTCGCCACCAGGAGGGCAAAGTTCGTGTTATGGGTCTGCTTTGCAGGATCCTCGTAGCTGTGGCCATTTACCGTTACGATGCCGTTGGTATTTTCATTTACCACAGCTCCCTTGGGATTCATACAGAAGGTGCGCACGTAATCCTCGTATTTTTCCGTGCGATACACGATCTTGCTCTCATAGAGTTCATCCGTAAGATCCGAAAAGATCTCAGCCGGCAGCTCAACCCGGACACCCAGATCCACACGGTTGGAATTCGTATGGATATCCAGATCCTTGCATACCTTCTGCATCCACTTACTGCCGCTTCGGCCGGCGGAAATGATACATTTCGTACCCTCAAAGGTTGTATCATCGCTGTAAACCTTGTAACCTTTCTCCGTTTTCTCCACGGTTTCGATGGCACAGTCAAAATAGAAATCCACCTTATTCTTCAGATGATCATAGAGGTGCTCCAGAACAATATAATTAATATCTGTACCCAGATGGCGGACCGAAGCATCCAGAAGATGCAGGCCGTGCTGCATACAGGTTTTCTTGAATTTTGTTCCCGCAGTGGAATACAGCTTCGTGCCCTCCCCGCCAAAACGGAGGTTGATTCCATCCACATATTCCATCAGTTCAATGGCTGTCTTTTTTCCGATATACTCATAGAGAGTGCCGCCGAAATCATTGGTAATGTTGTATTTTCCATCAGAAAATGCACCGGCTCCGCCGAATCCACTCATGATGGAGCAGCATTTGCAGTGAATACAGGACTTGATTTTATCACCATCAATGGGACATTTACGGTGCTCCAGCGGATGTCCTACCTCAAAAACAGCGATCTTTAAATCCGGTTTACGTTCCATCAGCTCATAGGCAGAAAAGATACCGCCGGGACCGGCGCCGATAATTAACACATCATACATATTGAAATTCTCCTTGTTTTCCTAAAATTTGATTCCCTCTTTCTGTATTATAGCATAAATTTCGAAAAAAGAGGCAGCACGTCATGCGCTGCCCCGAAACATCATCCCCTATGTCGTCATGGCATCTTCCGTTATTATATCATCACCTCAGAATAAAGATTCTTTTATGGCTGTAACCATCAGCCTGATTCCCTTTGTAAAATTACCGGAGGTGTTTTCGAGCCTGATGACCTCTCCGGCGCTTCTTGGCAAAGGGCTGGCGCTGGAACTTGTATCTACCTTTTTTCCGTTTGTAAGCTACACACTGGGACTCCGCCAGATGGAGGCAGGAAAAGCCTCGGTTCTGGCGTTTGCTGAGCCGATGGTGGCAGATGTGGCTGGGATTGTGGTATTTGGAGAAATGCTGCGGGTTGAAAATGTGCTGGGCATTCTTTTGATTTTTACGGCATTGGTGGTGTTGAACAGCCGGAACGTAAAACGGTAAAATCAGGGGCTAATCGATAATGGAACTGTGACGAAAACACGGATCACAAATCTTAAACGGATATCCAACCGGCAGCATCCGTCCGCAGCGCTGGCAGCGGGCGATGTAGCTTTTTTTGCCCTTGGACAAATACTGCATGATCGTGCCTTCAGTGCGGCTGCGTTCCTGTTCGAGCCAGTCCTCGTCGATGAGCTTGTCAAAACGATGGGAGAACTGGTAGTAGAGGTCGAGCTTGCGGTAATACGTTTCGTATTTCTGCAGCCCCAGCTTGGAGCCGGCGCCTTTGTCCGGGTGTTTCAGGCGCTTGTCCGCCGGGTAATCCTTGCAGTAGCGCAGCCATTGCAGGACAACCTGATGATCCTTGATATCGATGGGACAGCTGATCATGCGGTAGAGAATCCGTTTGTCATCGAATCCGTAGATATCGTCTCTGTGGCGTTCTGCCTGCGCATAAAGGCTTAAAATCTCATCGACGCTGACCTTTTCAAACGGAGGCGTCGGCTCAACGGATTTCCAGACTTTGATGATAACGTCCAGCGGCTCGTCCAGATCGAGGAGAATCTGCGGGAAACCGAGGCTGACTTTTTCGATTGGTTCTTCCTCCTGAGTAAGCTGTTCCCGGATATAATCAAGGGATTCCTGCCCCATCGCGTTGACGTAGCCGGTGTCAAAGAGTCCGAAGCGTCCGGCGCGCCCGGCGATCTGCTTGACCTCCGGTACGGTCAGACCGCGCCGGGTGGTACCGTCAAATTTCTGGGTCTGGACAAATACGATACGCCGGACAGGCAGGTTGAGTCCCATGCCGATCGCGTCGGTGGCGACGACCACCTTGGTTTTGCCGCTGGTAAAAAGCTGCATCTGGCGGCGACGGATCTCCGGCGGCAGGCTTCCGTATATAACACTTGCCTTGATACCTTCTTCTTCCAGACGGCCCGCCACATCCAGCACAGATTTTTTGGAAAATACGACGAGTGCATCGCCGGGAAGAACACTTTCCGGGAAAGAAAATGGCGTGTCCTCACAGATGAGCGCAGTTTTGCGCTGATACCGGCAGATGGCAAGGCTGTCGCCGCACAGATGGATCAGGTGTGTGACAGCAGATTCAGCGGCGGGACTCATGCAGACATGGATTTCGTGGGCTTTCAGTCCCAGAATCGCCTTTGTCCAGCAATGCCCGCGGTCTGGATCGGCGGTCAGCTGTGCCTCATCAATCACGGCAATATCGTATTCCTCGGAGAAATCTGCCATCTCGATCGTCGAAGCTGTGATCCGGCTGTCATCGTCGGCGATACACTCCTGACCGGTCAGCATGGTGCTGGGAACGCCGCAGTCGTGCATTTTTTCATATACCTCAAGCGCCAGAAGGCGCAGCGGACCGAGGTAAGTGCCCTTTTTCGCTGTTTTTAAGCGTTCCAGCGCGTGAAATGTTTTGCCGCTGTTGGTCGGTCCGATGTGGAGAATGAAACGGCGGTTCATCGCCATAGTCTCCGGAAATTCCAGCTCTGGGCGGGATGGGACGAGATCCATGATTTTATACTGGATGACGTAGCGCTTATAGATCTGGTAAAGCTCCAGAAGTGTCTGCGTGCAGAGCTGACCATCCAATTCTGTTTCCAGATAATTCAGAAAATCCACGGAAATATCATCGCGCTGGGCGGGCAGAAACATTGCCTCATCCAGGCGGATGAGCTGTGGCAGCAGGCTGGTTTCAATGAGCTTTGTGACAGCATCGTTGTGGGAACGGTACGCAAAATAAGCCAGATTTTTGATCTGGCGGTGCCATTCCTCCAGCGAGAGGCTGGTGACCTGCGTCGGTTTGGTGCGTTTCAATGTTTTTAACAGCCGGTTCGTCCGCTCGTTCAGATCGCGGGGGCGGGAACTGGTCTTTCGTTTTTTCTTGCTTGCCGCCTGATATTGGCGGATATATGTCTGAAGAAGCTGATTTGGCTCGAGCATTTGAACGTCTCCTCTTTATGTAAATATCTTGTCCGATACAAATTCTAATTTAAAACGTAGCTGTTCAGTACCTTCACAGTCACGCGCAAAAATCCATTAAAAATTGCCTGCGGCGTTTCTATTATCGCAGAAGTTGCATGGATGTGCAAGAACGGGAAATCAGATTGCAGAAAAACATAAAAATATTTGATATAATTAAGAACACTTATTAAAATAGAAAGGTCAACATCTATATGGCATCAAACTATAAAACGGGCGCCAGCCTGAATTTAACTCTCTTCGAGATGCAGCTTCTAAGCCACAGCCCTCTGTTTCGAGGCGCGGGAGAATCTGGAATCGGGGAGATGCTGTCCTGTCTGGGGGCGGAGGAACGCAGTTATGAAAAAGAAGAAATGATTTATCGCGCGGGGAATACGGTCACATCTCTGGGGGTGGTGATGCACGGAAGTGTGATGATTGTCAACGATGATCTGTGGGGCAACCGCAGCATTCTAGACCGGGTAGAACCAGGACAGATTTTTGCGGAGACATATGCGTGCGTGCCGGGGGAAAAGCTGCTGGTCGATGTGTTTGCAGCGGAGGTGACGGAAGTGCTGTTTTTAAATGTTGGAAAAATGCTGTCGCAGTGTCCCAATTCTTGCGGACATCACACGCAGCTTATCCGCAACCTGCTTGCAATCTCGGCGCAGAAAAACTTGCAGCTGTCCCGCCGGATCTTCAATACATCGTCGAAATCCATCCGGGGACGGCTTCTGTCGTACCTCTCCGATCAGGCGGTAAAAAATGAGAGCGAGAGATTTGATATACCATTCAACCGCCAGCAGCTCGCCGACTATCTGGGCGTGGACCGGTCGGCGCTGTCGGCAGAGCTGGGGAAAATGCAGCGGGAAGGGCTTCTGGAATTTAGAAAAAATCACTTTCATTTATATGAAGAGGTTAGAAGCTTGTAGATTACAAACAAAAATACCCTGTCAGGAGCATTAAAATCCGACCGACAGGGTATTTTTAGTGAAAATCCCTATGGGTGTAACAAGATCGGCTGTCCATTCCCTATACTTTCCTGCACCGGCTGTTTCAGCATATCCAGAAATGCCTGTGCCGCCGGCGTCAGCGGGCGCATCGGGTTTTGCAGGACGAGGATCTGGCGCTTCGGGATAGTAATATTTAGGTGAAGCTGGAACACGCGGTAGTTGAGCAGGTAGTTCCGGGCAAATTCCGAGGGAACAAAGCCGATTCCCAGATTGTGGGAGACGGTCGGGGCGATCAGGTCGTTGGAAGAAACTTCGATGCTCGGGCGCAGATCCAGCCCCTGTTCCTCAAAGAGATTGTCCCAAAAAAGCCGCGTCGTTGTGCCGGACTCCATGCTGACAAGTGGGTGCATACAGAGCTCTTCAAGGGAGAGTGTGCGGTTCTGCAGCTCGGAAAAACGGTTTCCGGCGATGACGATGTCCTGGAACTCGGAAACCGGCATCACGTGAACCAGATCCAGCTCCTTCATGATCTCGTGGATCGGAGAGATGATGACGGCAAAGTCATTTTCCCCGGCCTTTAAGGAAGAAGCGGTGATCGGCGCAGAGTTGGAATGGATCTGCACGGTCACATTCGGAAAACGCTGCTGGAACTGTTCAATATAAGGAAGCAGAAAGAAGCGCATCGTCAGCTCGCTCGCACCGATCGAAACCCTGCCGCTCTGACTGTTCGTATATTCTTTTAAAATCTCTTCCGCGCGTCCCATCTGCTGGCAGGGACGGTTGATCTGGCGGAACAGGATCCGCCCTTCATCGGTCAGGGTCACGCCTTTTTGGGAGCGGTTGAAAAGTTTGCACTGAAGCATATCTTCTAAATTATGAATGTATTTTGTTACGGTTGGCTGCGTGAGGCAGAGATTCAAAGCCGCCTGGGTAATATTCTGGCATCGAGCCACCTCATAGAAAACCTTGTAGTAGTCGAAACTGATGTCCATGTATGTAGTTGAAATCCTTTCTGTATGTCGGACTGTTTCTGCCTGATTGAAACAGTGTTTATCTGATTTTATATCTGTACGTGTATTTACCAAATATAGTCACACTTTATCGTATTTTTCCAGAAATGTCCAGCCACAATAACGATTACCAATAACTATCACCATTCATTTTATCTATGGATATAGGAAAAAAATATAATTTTACCATTTGTATTTCTGGGAGTAAGATCGGGAACAGACGGGAAGAATGTGGAGACACAGGAGAAAACGTTACTGGGCACGTATGCGCGAACAGTAACTAGAACACGTGGCGGCATCGGGAAATGAAAGAACAATAGCCGGGGCAGCCGCGGGAGAACAACCCGGAGAGAGGAAGTGACAGTATGGGAGATCTGGGTGCGACCCTGATCAAGGAATTGAACTGTGAGACAGCCTTTACAATTGGCGGGATCGGCATATCAGAATCCGTTGTGGTTACATGGATCATGATGGCAGTGGTGCTCGTGGTTTCACTGATTGTGACGCACGGTCTGAAAGTTGAACATCCCGGACGCGGACAGCTCCTTCTGGAGAACGCTGTTACGTGGCTGCAGGGCATTGGCGAGGGAATCCTCGGAGAGGAAGGAAAAGGCTATGCGCCGTATCTGACATCCGTGCTGATGTATCTGGGCGTGGCGAACCTGCTTGGTATACTGGGATTCAAGCCGCCAACCAAGGATTTGAACGTCACGGCAGCACTGGCGCTGATGAGTATTGTGCTGATTGAGACAGCAGGGATTCGGGTCAAAGGTTTAAAAGGATGGTTAAAGAGCTTTACAGAGCCGATCGCCATCGTGACACCGATCAATATCATGGAGGTATTTATCAAACCGTTGTCGCTGTGTATGCGACTGTTCGGAAACGTGTTGGGCGCGTTCGTCATCATGAAATTGATTGAATACATCCTTCCGGTAGGGCTTCCGGTATTGTTCAGCGCTTACTTTGATATCTTTGACGGTCTGATTCAGGCGTATGTATTTGTCTTCCTGACAGGGCTTTTTATCAAGGAATCAATCGAGTAATAGAAGAGAAATAGAAAATTACAAAAAGGAGACTTTATTATGGGTACAATCATTGCAATCGGAGCAGGTCTGGCAGTTCTTGCAGGCGCAGGAGCCGGAATTGGTATCGGAATCGCCACATCTAAGGCGACTGAGGCAGTCGCAAGACAGCCGGAGGCAGAGGGAAAAATCACAAAGATTCTATTGTTAGGTGCGGCACTTGCCGAGGCAACTGCTATTTATGGTTTCGTTATTGCCCTTTTGATTATTATTCTTTTAAGCTGATACGATAGAAAACGAAAGGTGGGGCAAGGCTATGTTACGGTTGGACATCAACCTGGTTTTTACGATCATCAACCTTTTAATCTGGTATGCAATTATCCGTATTTTCCTCTTTAAGCCGATCAACAAAGTGATCGATAAACGGAATGCAGCCATTCAGGAAAAGTATGATGAGGCAAAAAAGATGCAGGAAGAAGCGCAGGCGGAGAAAGAGAAATACGCAGCCTGCCAGGATGAAATAGAAGCAGAGAAAAACAAGGTGCTGGATGCGGCGCGTGCGAGTGCACGTGAGGAAGGACGCCAGCTGATTGAAAACGCCCAGAAAGAGGCAGATAAAGTCATCCGTAAGGCGGGCGAGGATGCACGCCGGGAGAAGGACAAGATGCTCGAACAGGCGAAGCATGAAATTTTGTCGCTGGTTCTGGACGCGGCGGCTGGTTCGATGAACAAGAAGTCGGATGACAGCGCTCTTTATGATGAGTTTTTGAAGAAAGCGGGTACGACGGAGAATGAAGAAACTTGATGTCTATTTACAAGAAATAAAGAGGCAGAAGATTTCTGTCGATGATCTGCAGCATGCGGCTGAGATACTGGCTGCGACACCGCAGCTTCCGGCAGAGCTTGAAAATCCGGATTTGACCCGTGAGAAGCGGGAAGATCTGGTTCGTAGCCTGTTTCCGCTGGCAGTCCGGGGAATCATCGAGGTGCTGGCACAGGATCAGACAATGAAAATGATGCCGGATCTGATTAAGGAAGCGGAGACGTTTGAAAAGCCGGATAAATATCTGCGCTGTGTGCTGGAATATGTCAAAGAGCCGGATGAAAAACAGGCAGCCGGAATCCGGAAATTTCTCTCGGAGAAATATCCGGGACGGGAACTCCGGATTGTGAAGGAAGAAAAGCCGGAGCTTGGAAGTGGTTTTATCCTCCGGGTCGGAAGTGAGGAATATGACTGGAGCACGGAGGGAAGAAAACGGGCACTGGCAGATAAATTAAAGAATCTGGTAAAAGAGCCGGATTCGGGTGATTTCCTTACCCAGAAGGGAATCATCGGGATTCTGAAAGGAAATCTGGATGGAATCGACATTTCAGCCCGTGAGATCGGTACGGTCAGCCGGGTGGGCGACGGCATCGCCTATGTGGATGGAATCGACCATGCGATGTACGGTGAGATTGTGGCGTTTGACGGCGATGTGAGAGGCATGGTACAGGATATCCGGTCGAAGGAGATCGGCTGCATCCTCTTTGGACATGCGAACACCATCGGAGAAGGAAGCCGCGCGATGCGGACCGGCAAGATGGCAGGTATCCCGGTTGGCGAGGGATTCTTAGGGCGTGTTGTAGATGCGCTGGGCAATCCGATCGACAATAAAGGGGAGATTGAGGCAGCCGGATACCGTCCGGTGGAATCACCGGCGCCGGGTATTATCGAGCGTCAGTCAGTTGATACCCCGATGGAGACCGGTATCCTCTCGATCGATTCGATGTTCCCGATCGGACGCGGACAGCGTGAGCTGATCATTGGTGACCGCCAGACCGGTAAGACCTCGATCGCGGTAGATACGATGCTGAACCAAAAGGGAAAAGACGTGATCTGCATCTATGTGGCGATCGGTCAGAAGGCTTCAACGGTATCGAGACTGGTTCATACACTGGAAAAACACGGGGCGATGGAGTACAGCATCGTGCTGGCAGCGACGGCGAGTGATCCGGCGTCCTTACAGTATATCGCGCCGTATGCAGGAACGGCACTGGCAGAATATTTTATGCATCAGGGAAAAGATGTTCTGATTGTCTATGACGATTTATCGAAACACGCGGTTGCGTACCGTGCACTGTCTCTTCTGATGGAACGTTCTCCGGGACGTGAGGCATATCCGGGCGATGTATTCTATCTGCATTCCCGTCTGCTGGAGCGCTCGGCGCGGCTTTCGGATGAGCTGGGCGGTGGTTCAATCACAGCGCTGCCGATTGTCGAGACACAGGCGGGCGATGTGTCGGCGTATATCCCGACCAACGTTATTTCCATCACAGATGGACAGATTTTCCTGGAAAGTTCGCTGTTCTTCGAGGGCATGCGCCCGGCGGTCAATGTAGGGCTTTCGGTATCGCGTGTCGGCGGCGCAGCGCAGACCAAGGCGATGAAGAAGGCAGCCGGAAGCGTACGTATCGACCTGGCACAGTACCGCGAGATGGAAGTATTCACACAGTTTAGCTCCGATCTGGATCCGGCAACTAAGGCACAGCTTACCTACGGCAGCGGTCTGATGGAGCTGTTAAAACAGCCGCTTGAGCATCCGCTCTCGATGGAAGAACAGGTTGTGATTCTGTATGCGGCAACGAGCCATCTGCTGGTAGATATTCCGAAGGAAAAGCTGAAAGCATTCCAGGGCGGGCTCTACGAATATATGAGAAGTTTCTACCCGCAGGTGGGCGATGCACTCCGCACGACGAAGACACTCAGCGATGATATCCAGCGAGAGATTGCGAAGGCGGTGGGCGAGTACAAGGCAAAATTCCTGAAAGCACAGGGAAATGCGCCGGAGGCAGCAGCGGATGCAAAACCGGATAAGCAGTAAGGCGGTGATGGAAGATGGCAGGACTCAGAGAGATCCAGAACCGGATCCGGAGTATTCAGGATACGCGCAAGATCACGAATGCGATGTACCTGATATCTTCGACAAAATTAAAGAAAGCCAGAAAAGAACTGGCAGAGACGGAGCCGTATTTCTATGCATTGCAAAATGTCATCCGGCGTATCCAGAGGCATCTGCCAAACATGGAAAGCCCTATTTTGAAAAAGAAGGACACCAGTCGAAAAAAACGGGGCTGCTGGTTATTTCCGGTGATAAAGGGCTGGCGGGTGCTTATAACCATAATATCATGAAGATGGCGGATACATTTTTAAAGGATCCTTCCCGCGAGGTACATCTGTTTGTCATCGGTGAGACGGGGCGGCAGTTTTTTGCCTCCCAGCACATCCCGATTGAAGAAAATTTCCAGTATACGGCGCAGGATCCGACGTTTAACCGGGCAAGGTGGATTGCTGGAATGCTTCTGGAACGATATTTGTCGGGTGATTTGGATGAGATCCATGTCCTGTATACAAGAATGGAAAATGTGATGCAGAGTGTGGCGAAGGATAAAAGGGTGCTTCCGATTACCAAGCCGGATATGCACGGAATGGCGATTCCGGTCGATGTGCGGCTGGAGGAGTTTTCCCTCCGGCCAACGCCGGAGGAAGCGATGAATGCGATCGTTCCGAACTATGTAGCCGGATTTATCTATGGCGCGCTGGTTGAGTCGTTCTGCAGCGAGCAGAATGCCCGTATGATGGCGATGGATGCGGCGACGGATAATGCGGATGCACTTTTAAAAGATTTGAATACGATGTACAACCGGGCGCGGCAGGCGGCGATCACACAGGAGATCACCGAAGTATGCGGCGGCGCGGCTGCACAGAGACGAGAACGAGAAGAGGAGATGAGAGTGTGATGGGAGAACAGGCGGCAGAGACAAAAAAGACTGAAACCAGCCTGCCGGAAGGCAAGATTGTCCAGGTTTCCGGTCCGGTTGTCGATGTGAAATTTGAGAGCGGTCCCCTTCCGGAGATCCGGGACGCGCTCACAGTAGAAAATCAGGGAAAGACGTGTGTGATGGAAGCTGCCAAGCACATGGGAAATAATATCGTCCGCTGCATCATGCTGTCGGCAAGCGAGGGCTTGAGCCGTGACATGAAGGTAACACCGACGGGAGAAGGCATTTCCGTTCCGGTTGGCGAAAAGACGCTTGGACGTTTGTTTAATGTTTTAGGTGAGACGGTAGATGGAGGAGAAAAGCTGGATGGTGAGGAGCACTGGTGTATTCACCGGGATCCGCCGCCATTTGAGGATCAGAGCCCGGTCGCGGAGATTCTGGAGACGGGCATCAAGGTTATTGATCTTCTGGCGCCGTATTCCAAGGGCGGAAAAGTCGGTCTGTTTGGCGGCGCGGGCGTCGGAAAAACAGTCCTGATTCAGGAGCTGATCCGGAATATTGCGATGGAGCAGGGCGGTTATTCTATCTTTACGGGTGTCGGTGAGCGTTCCCGTGAGGGCAATGACCTCTGGAGTGAGATGAAGGCATCCGGTGTTCTGGAAAAGACAGCGCTCGTGTTTGGACAGATGAACGAGCCGCCGGGAGCTCGTATGAGAGTTGCAGAGACCGGGCTTACGATGGCAGAATATTTCCGTGACAAAATGCACCGGAATGTGTTACTATTTATCGATAATATTTTCCGTTATGTACAGGCAGGTTCGGAGGTTTCAGCGCTGCTTGGGCGTATGCCGTCGGCGGTTGGTTATCAGCCAACGTTAGCGAATGAGATGGGCGAGCTGCAGGAGCGGATTGCCTCGACGAAAGATGGTTCGGTCACTTCAATCCAGGCAGTCTATGTACCGGCGGATGATTTAACCGATCCGGCACCGGCGACTACCTTTACCCATCTGGATGCGACTACGGTTCTTTCCAGAAAGATCGTAGAACAGGGTATCTACCCGGCGGTCGATCCGCTGGAATCCTCGTCCCGTATTCTGGAACCGGATGTGGTCGGAGAAGAACACTATGAGACGGCCAGACGGGTGCAGGAGATTTTGCAGAAATACAAGGAATTGCAGGATATCATTGCAATTCTGGGTATGGACGAGTTGTCTGAGGAAGATAAGCTGACCGTCGGTCGCGCAAGAAAGATACAGCGTTTCTTATCCCAGCCGTTCCACGTGGCGGAGAACTTTACCGGTGTACCGGGCAAGTATGTGCCGTTAAAGGATACCGTCAAGGGCTTTAAGGCAATTCTGGATGGTGAGATGGATGCGTACCCGGAGGCAGCATTCTTCAATGTCGGAACGATCGAGGATGTAGTGGCAAAGGCGAAGGCTTTAGAGAAACAGGAGGCGTAGGAACGGATGGCAGATTTTCATGTAAAAATCATATCCAGCAACCGGACATTCTATGAGGGAGTCTGCCACTGTCTGATCCTTCCGGCGGTGGATGGTGAGATGGCTGTCATGGCGCACCATGAGAGCGAGATCGTGGCAGTCAAAGCGGGAGAAATGCGTTTCCAGGCGACAGAGGACGGTCCGTGGGAGGCGGCAGTCGTCGGGCAGGGCTTCTGTGAGATCGCCAACAACCGTGTTATGTTGCTGGCAGATACGATCGAGAAACCGGAGGAGATCGACCGGATCCGGGCGCAGGAGGCATTAGAGCGTGCGAAAGAGCGGCTGCGCCAGAAACAGAGCATTTCCGAGTATTACAGCACCCGCGCGGCGATGGCGAGAGCGCTGGTTCGTCTGAAAGAGACGGAAAAATTTGTGGACTAGGTGCGTTAGAGGCGGATTTGAGCCTGGTGTGATTCTGTGGCAGATGCGGTTCAGAAAGAAATGACAGAAAATCAGTAAGAATGGAGAACAGGGCATGACATTACTTCAGTTAAAATACGTGGTGGAGGTGGCGGCAGCCGGAACCATCAGCGGGGCGGCAAAAAAACTTTATATTGCACAGCCGAGCCTCACGGCGGCGATCAAGGAACTGGAGCATGAGATTGGTTTTTCCCTGTTTACCCGCACGAACAAGGGCGTGGTGATTTCCCCGGACGGGGAAGAATTTCTGGGGTATGCGAGACAGGTGATCGAGCAGGCAAACCTGATCGAGGAGCGCTATTTTGGCGCTGTGCCGCAGAAACGCCAGTTCTGTGTCTCCACCCAGCACTATTCCTTTGCCGTTGAGGCGTTTGTCGATCTGATCCGCGAGTACGGCGGAGAAGAGTACGATTTCCGTATCCGCGAGACGCAGACGTATGAGCTGATTGAGGATGTGGCGAAGCTTAGGAGCGAGGTTGGCGTGCTGTATCTGAACCGTTTTAACGAGACGGTGATCCGCAAGACGCTGCGGGAACACGACCTCAGATTTACCCGGCTTTTTACAGCAAAGCCCCATGTATTTATCGGTGCGGCCAATCCGCTTGCAAGCCGCAGTTCTATCACCCTGTCGGATTTGGAACCTTATCCGCGTCTGTCTTATGAGCAGGGCGAGCACAATTCCTTTTATTTCTCCGAGGAGATCCTCAGCACGCTGGACAGCCGCAAGGACATCCTGGTGTCCGACCGCGCGACCCTGTTTAATCTTCTGATTGGGCTGAATGGGTATACGATCTGCAGCGGTGTCATCAATGAGGAACTGAACGGACCGAATATTGTAGCGATTCCACTTGATGTGGACGATTATATGGAGATCGGTTACATTACCCACAATCGCGTGACACCGGGACGGTTTGCGGGACTGTATATTGAGGCGTTGAAGCGGAGAGTGGGAGTGCCGGTTCCCAAAGTGTCTACCCGTGAACCAATAACCAGAATTCCTGTTTCCGACAGGTGATTTTTTGGTTTGACTTTTTTTAAAACAGGAAATATAATAATACCGAAACGAGTAGCAAACGAGTGTAAATCCAGCTTTTGCTGCTCTTTTTTTATTATTTCATAAAGAATGTGCCAAGGTGCATTTTTTATGAAATTTCATAAAAATGCCATTAAAAAGTGTGTTGCAAAATAAATGCTTTTGAAATAAAGTCTTCCGGAACGGGAAAACATGAGTCAATCTGAGAGTTTACAGAAAATATTCAAGGAATGTGCATAACCTATATTTGCTGTCACAGAAAGATGTGGGGAAAGAGGAAAATTTATTGTTGAAACCGTTTTATTTGCTGCCATTTTTAACGTGACAAATCGAAATCTTTTGCCGAAGATAGATTTGTATGGAAATAGGAACGGAATCGGAAAGAGGATGATAGAATGCGGCAGAATAGAGAAATGATTTCATGTCAGCGTCCATAATCAGCACTTCCTTTTTGTAAGAAATGTGGTATACTCGATAGAACATGAAAACCATATTAAAAAAGGTGAAAAGCAGAATGAATCATATTTCAATTACAACCCTGGAAGCGCCGGAGCTGGATATCTACGCCCGGCTGAGCGAGGGGCAGTTATTTCATTATAATGAACCAAAGGAAGGTCTTTTCATTGCGGAAAGCCCTAAGGTCATCGGGCGGGCGCTCGACGCGGGATATGAGCCGGTTTCTTTTCTGATGGAAGAACGCCATATCGAGACAGAAGGGCGGGAGATTCTGGAACGCCCGGTGTGTGCGGGAGTGCCTGTGTTTACGGCACCATTTGATGTGCTGACGCGCCTGACCGGCTTTAAGCTGACGCGCGGGATGCTGTGTGCGGTGAAACGGAAGAAAATGCCGGGGATCGAGGAAATCTGTGCAGGTGCCAGACGGATCGCGATTCTTGAGAATGTAGAAAATCCTACGAATGTGGGGGCGATTTTCCGGTCAGCGGCGGCGCTCTTTATGGATGCGGTGCTTCTGACACCGGGATGCAGTGACCCGCTGTACCGCCGCGCAAGCCGTGTCAGTATGGGAACAGTGTTTCAGGTGCCGTGGACGTACATTCCGAAGGGCGACTGGGCGGAGAACAGTATGGAAACGCTTAAGAAGCTGGGATTTCTCACGGCGGCGATGGCGCTCAGTGACCGTTCCGTGAGTATCGCGGATCCGGCGCTTTCGCAGGAAGAAAAATTAGCGATCATTCTCGGAACCGAGGGTGACGGGTTGGCGGCATCGACGATCGCGGCGTGCGATTACACCGTGAAAATCCCGATGTCACACGGTGTGGATTCGCTCAACGTGGCAGCAGCGAGTGCAGTGGCGTTCTGGCAGCTGGGCATGGGAAACAGGAAATAAAGTTCTGGCTGTGTAAAAAAAATGTACATTGGTTAAATGCGTTTCAAATGCCAGAAATGAGTGCGGAAATGGATGGAAAGAATCGTTTGGAGGAAGGAGAAAATAGAATGAAGTGTCCAAAATGCGGACAGGAAGCAGTTGGAAATTTTTGCAGTAACTGCGGAACTCCGCTTGTAAATGATACAGTACGCCGAGAACAGGAAACGGTGGGAAGAAAGCCGGAAAATAGCTATGACGACGGTGATTCAGAACAGCGGAATCCAGCTCGGATGGAATCGGATGAGAAAAAGGCGGAATCCGGCTCTGGATCGAAACGAAACAGTCAGGAAAAGCGGAGCAGCCAGAGTCAGGACGCACAGAAGCGTGAGGAAGAGCGCCGCGACAATGAACGCTGCCAATCCCAGGCACAGGAGGATGCCCGCCGCGACCGTGAAGCGGCATCGCGCAGACGACAGGACGCGAGACGTTCTTCTTCCAGCTCGAAAGAGGATAAGCGGGATGCAAAACAGCAGAAGCAGATGGAAAAACGCCTTCATGCTCTGGAGTCGGAGCGGGAGCGCTCAGAGCGTCAGAAAAACCGGATGGAGCGCAGCCACCAGCGGGAACTGGAACGCCAGTCACGGGAGGCAGAGCGCACCAGACGGGCGGCGGAGCTCAGTGAGGCGCATACGCAGAGTGACTCAAACGACGGTCCGTCCGTGCTGGATGTGACGGCAGCCGGAGTAACCGGTGTGGTTGTGCTGATGGCGCGCGTGATGCAGGCAGCCAGCTTCCTTCTGATGGCGGGAATCACCTGGGCAAATGCGAAGGCATTCCGGTATGGCGGCGACGATCTGGGCTATATCGGAACTATGATTACCGAGGAAAATTATGGTCTGGGGCTGTATGTAGGGATTGGCGTATTTCTGGTACTGATGGGCGCGATCTGGTGCCTGTGGATTCTGTCAGGCAAGCACGCGGGTGGTAAAGTACGGCTGCAAAAATACGATACGGGGCGCGGATTTATCCCGTTTATAATCATCCTTGTTCTGGTATTAGCAGCCGGTCCGGCAGCGTACCTGATGCCGAAGAATGCGGGCAGCTTACAGCCGATTGTGGACGGCGGCTATGCGGCGCTGGAGGCGATCAATGCGAACCACGGATTTCTGCTGTTCTGCAGCATCGGAGGCGCGATCCTTTCGTTTATCCGGAAAATGTTGCTGGTATAATTTTATAATTCATCTAATTGCCCGAACTGATACCCCATTTCCTCCCATTTTGCCAGAAGTTCATCGAGAATCTGAGCGTTGGTTTGCGAAGTGCTGTGCAGAAGGACGATCGCGCCGGGGTGGATGCGCGTCAGAAGCTTGGAAAATGCTTCTTCTTTGGATGGCTGCTGATCCTGCATCCAGTCCACATAGGCGAGACTCCAGAAAAAGGTCTTGTAGCCGAGCTCCTTTGCCATCTGCAGGTTCGATTCACTGTATTTGCCCTGCGGCGGACGGTAATATTTTTTCATTGTCTGCCCGGTGACGGACTGGTAGAGTGTTTCCAGGGCAGTCAGCTCCTTTTCAAATGCTGCTTTGTCGGAAATGCGGGACATATCGGGATGGTGATACGTGTGGTTGGCGACGGTGTGACCCTCTGCGATCATCTGTTTTACCAGTTCAGGACTGGTTTCGAGATAGTTGCCGACGACGAAAAAGGTTGCCGGGACATGGTGTTTTTTCAGTGCTTCCAGAATGGCAGGTGTGCAGCCGTTTTCATATCCGGCGTCGAAGGTCAGATAGATGACGGGTTTGGAGGTATCGCCTACATAGAAAGCATCAAAATTTTTTAAAGTGTCGGCGGAGGCATTGCCGACCGGTGTCTGCCCTGGACTGGGAAATCCAAGTCCCCAGTTTCCATCTGCGGAAACCGGAATCGAATCGGAATCAAAGGCAGGCGGGAGCGAGCCACAGGCGATAACAGGCGCTGAAACCGTGTGCCCGGATGGACGGCGCAGGAAATGTGCGGCAGTCTGCCCGGCGAAGAAAGAGATGGCAAACAGGGCGGGAACCAGCAGCGGGGAAATGATGTGCCGGAAACGTGATGGAACAGAATGCATGGGAAAATGAATGAACATGATGTGACCTGAAAGATATATTTTCATTAGTATATGAAAGAAGGGGGAACATCATGTTTTTATTATAATTTGCTGTCCGTGAAATGCACCGAATCGGAAAAACCAAGCGGTACCATATAACAAATTTTATGTGCTGACATAACAAATTAATGCTTGTCATGCCCTTTGTACCTATGTTATTATTATAACGATGCTTAGATGAGATGATCCGAACCCTTGAACAAGGGGAGCTGGATGAAAAGCAGACCATGAAATTATGATGAAATAAATAAGAGAAACAAGGAGGATGTTGAAGGATGAAGCCTTATAGCGAGATGACGAAAGAAGAACTTCTGGAACTTAAGCGTGATCTGAGCGATCAGTACCGGGAGTTTCAGGGCAAGAATCTGACGCTGGATATGTCACGCGGTAAGCCAAGTGCAGAGCAGCTTGATTTATCGATGGGAATGATGGACGTACTGAGCAGCGACAGTGATCTGACCTGCGAAGATGGGACAGACTGCCGCAATTACGGCGGTCTGGACGGTATCAGCGAGGCGAAGGAGCTGTTAGCGGATATGATCGAGGTTCCGGCTGACAATATCATTATCTATGGAACTCCAGCCTGAACGTAATGTACGACACCATCTCCCGTTCTGTGACTCATGGCGTTATGGGAAATACCCCGTGGTGCAAGCTTGACAAGGTTAAATTCCTGTGTCCGGTACCGGGATATGACAGACATTTCTCCATTACTGAATATTTTGGCATCGAGATGATCAACATTCCGATGACCGCAGATGGTCCGGATATGGATCTGGTAGAGCAGTATGTGACAACCGACCCGACCGTAAAGGGAATCTGGTGCGTTCCGAAGTACTCTAACCCGACCGGCAATTCCTACTCCGATCAGACGGTACGCCGTCTGGCACGCATGCATCCGGCTGCTCCGGATTTCCGTATCTACTGGGACAATGCATACGGTATCCATCATTTATATGACGATGAGCAGGATCATGTGCTGGAGATTCTGGCAGAATGTAAGAAAGCCGGCAACCCGGATATGGTTTACAAATTCTCTTCAACCTCCAAGATTACGTTCCCGGGTTCCGGCATTGCGGCAATCGCAACCTCCCACAATAACCTGGATGATATCAAGAAACAGTTAAAGATTCAGACTATCGGTCATGATAAAGTGAATCAGCTCCGCCACGTGCGTTTCTTCAAGGATATCCACGGCATGGTAGAGCACATGAGAAAGCACGCCAACATCCTGCGTCCGAAATTCGAGGCTGTTGAGAACATTCTCGACCGTGAGCTGGGCGGACTGGAGATCGGTACTTGGACAAAACCGCACGGCGGCTACTTCATTTCCTTTGATTCCCTGAACGGCTGTGCGAAGGAGATCGTTGCGAAGTGCAAGAAAGCAGGCGTTGTTATGACCGGAGCCGGTGCAACTTATCCATATGGCAAGGATCCGGAAGACCGCAACATCCGTATTGCTCCGTCCTATCCGCCGCTGCAGGATCTGATCACTGCAACCGAGCTGTTTGCACTCTGCGTCAAGCTGGTCAGTGTCAACAAGCTGTTAGAGGAAATGTAATATTAAACCAAGAAGTACAGGAATTGTATGGGTATGTCGAAGGACCGCTGCCCATACAATTCTTTTTTCGGAGAAAAAGTGATGATAAAGGAAAAGTTATCCCTGATCTGGGGAAAGTTTGTAAACAGGGAGACGATATCGTATCTGATATTCGGCGTTCTGACGACGCTGGTGGACTGGATTTCCTATGCGGTTTTCCGCCACAACGGCATGAACTACCGTATGGCGACGATCTGCTGTCAGGCGGCGGCGATCCTGTTTGCATATGTGACAAACAAGATCTGGGTATTCCGAAGCTACAATTTCCACCCTGTATATCTTCTTAAGGAAATGGCTTCGTTTTTCTCCTGCCGTATTCTCACATCGGTGTTCACGTATGTGGCGATGATCGTGATGGTAGACGGCATGGGAATCAAACAGGATATGATCTGTAAGATTGTGGTATCAGCGATCTCGCTGGTGTTGAATTATATTTGCAGTAAATTATTTATTTTCAAAAAGAAAGAATCCTCGAAATAGGGCTGTGTGGGGAAATGACAGCGGAAATGGATGCTGAAGACAGACCGGAAAGAGTAGAGAAAACGCCGCCTGAACAGGATTCTGGATGGAGGGAAGATGGAGCAAAGAGAACGAGACGAAAGTTCCAGTAAACTGGAAGAAGCACTCAGGGAGCTTACGGGAGCGGAAACAACGGGGAAAATAGAGGAGTATGAGAACGAGCGGGAAGGTGCGGACGTGGATTCGGAGATCGCTTGTACAGATATGAGACGTGCTGAACGAATGCCTGCCTGGAGACAGGAAGAAGATGCCAGAAAATCTAAACTTTCAGAGTCCAGAGCAGATGTCGTTAATGAGTTGAATGACGATGACTGGGAGCAGGAAGAATTAGATGAATTAGATGAGTGGGATGAACCAGAGAAATCACCCCGCGGAATGGGGCGCCTGGCTGCGGTTTTCCGTCCGTCGGATGATCTCCTGGCGGCATTTTTCCTGCCGGTGGTGATTTTGATCCTGATTTTTGCATACCGCGGTATTTTCCCCTTTGGGCAGGAAAGCTTCCTGCGGACGGATATGTACCACCAGTATGCGCCGTTTTTCTCGGAATTCCGGCATAAGCTTTTAAGTGGCGAGAGCCTGCTTTACAGCTGGGATGTCGGCATGGGCGTAAACTTTGCCGCGCTCTATGCGTACTATCTGGCGAGCCCGTTTAACTGGCTGCTGCTGTTATGCCCGTCGTCCCTGATTATCGAATTTATGACCTACATGATCGTGTTCAAGAGCGGTCTGGCGGGTCTTTCGATGGCGTGGTATCTGAAAAAGTACACGGGTTCACAGAAGTTTGGAGCGTGCTATTTCGGCGTATTCTATGCGCTGTCCGGCTATATGGCGGCGTATAGCTGGAACATCATGTGGCTGGACTGCATCGTGCTGCTGCCGCTGATCCTGCACGGCCTGGAGCGGCTGGTGCGCGAAAAAAAAGGGCTTTTTTACTGCCTGATGCTGGGACTTTCAATCCTGTCCAACTACTATATATCAATTATGATATGCCTCTTCATGGTGATTTACTATGTGGCGCTCCTGTTTCTGGAGAAACGGCCGGGATGGAAAGATTGTCTGCACAGCTTTTTCCTGTTTGGTGTGTATTCGCTTCTGGCGGGTGCGCTGGCGGCTGCGGTGCTTCTTCCGGAGATTGCGGCGCTGCAGAGTACGGCGTCTGGCGATTTTAATTTTCCGACCACACTGGAAATCTACTTCCCGATCTTTGACATGATCGCGCGGCACATCGGAAATGTACAGGTGGAGACGGGACTCGACCATTGGCCGAACCTCTACTGCGGCGTGGCAGTTTACATTTTCATGGGGTTGTATTTTCTGAACCGCCGGATTGCGATCCGGGAAAAGGTTGTGTACGGTGTGCTGTTGCTCTTTTTCTATGCCAGCTTTTCGTTCAATGTGCTGAATTTTATCTGGCATGGCTTCCATTACCCGAACAGCCTGCCGTGCCGCCAGTCGTTTATCTATATCGCGCTGGTGCTGACGATGTGTTTCCGGGCGTATCTATATCTGGATGAAATATCCAAACGGCAGTTTGCCGGGGTGACATCCGCCGCGATTGGCTACGTGATTCTGGCAGAAAAGCTGGTGACGGACGATGCGTTTGAGCCAGTTGTCTGGTATGTGGCAGTGGTGCTTCTGCTGCTGTATCTGGGCGTCTTTTATTTCTATCAAAATAAAGAACATTTCGCGTTCACGGCGGCGCTTCTGGCGATGGCGCTGGTAAGTGTGGAGGCGCTTGCCAATATGGCGGCAACGAGTATTCCGACGACGAGCCGGACTGATTATGTGGCAGACAATCAGGATGTTGCAGCGGTGACAGAGCCGCTCAAAAAGACGGAATTTTACCGGATTGATAAAACGAATGCGCGCACGAAAAATGATGGCGCGTGGATGCATTTTCCATCCGTATCTCTGTTTTCATCGGTGGCAAATGCCGGGGTGACGGATTTCTTCAAACAGATGGGCTGCGAAGGTTCGACGAACGCATACAGCATTGTGGGAAGTACGCCGCTGGTGGATTCGTTATTTTCAATCAAATATGCACTCTATGGGGGCAAGCAGGACAATCCGCGCCTGTCGCTCTATACATTTTCAGGTGACACGTACCTCTATGAGAATCCGTGGACGCTGCCGCTCGGCTTTATCCTGCCGGACATAGTGGAAACGGGCTGGAAACGCGATCTTTCTTCGCCGGCGGATGTCCAGAATGATTTATCGGATGTGCTGGGCGTGCCGGAGTGCCTGATTTTCACGGACGGGGAGGAGCAGGGGAATCGTTTTTCCTTTACAGCACCGGAAGATGGGGAGTATTATATAAGTGTCGCAAACCGTCAGATTGATTCGGTTAAACTGGATGTCGGCGGGGAGAGCCGCAGCATTGATACGTTGAAACGCGGGTATCTGGTGGAAACCGGATATGTGAAGGCAGGCACATTGATTCTGCTGGAGAGCAATGACAGTGCCGGAAGCATGGACGCGAGCGCGTACCGCTTTGACGAAGCCGGGCTGCGTGCGCTCTATGAGCGCCTCAACCAGCATCCATTTGAACTGGAAACATTGGGCGAGGAGGCGATGAAGGGCACGATCGACGCGGGCGAGGGCGGAACGCTGTTCCTCACGATCCCGTATGACGAGGGCTGGACGGTCACGGTGGATGGAAAAGAAGCTATCACGCGTCCGGTCTGGAAGGCATTTACCGGCGTGGAACTGACGGCGGGAACCCATACGGTGGAACTCAGGTATTATCCGCAGGGACTGCATGAGGGACTGCTGATCAGCGGAGGTGCGCTGTTTGTGTTGGCGGTGATTGTGGCTTCTATGTATATAAGGAAGAAGAAGCAGGGGAAAACTTCTGCAAAAATGAGAAGAACGGTGGAAAAAGAGCCGGATGGCGATTTAAAACTGAGAAATTGAGATACAAAATTTATAGAAAAGAGGTTAAAATCATGAAAAAGCTGGAAGAATATGTAAGAAGCATTCCGGACTTCCCGGAGCCGGGTATCATTTTCCGCGATATTACTACGATTTTACAGGATGCAGACGGACTGCAGCTTGCGATCGACGGAATCCAGAAATCCTTAGAGGGCGTGGATTATGATATTGTGGTTGGTCCGGAGTCCCGCGGGTTTATTTTCGGCGTGCCGGTTGCATATGCGATGCACAAGGGATTCGTGCCGATCCGCAAGAAAGGCAAACTGCCGTGCAAGACGGTATCTGTAAGCTACGATCTGGAGTATGGCAGCGCGGTTCTGGAGATGCATGAGGATGCCATTAAACCGGGACAGAAGGTAGTTATCGTTGACGACCTGATCGCAACCGGCGGAACGACCGAGGCGATTGTCAAGCTCATCGAGAAGATGGGCGGCGAGGTTGTAAAAATCTGCTGCGTGATGGAGCTGGCAGGCTTAAAGGGACGCGAAAAACTGAACGGATATGCGGTGGATGCCCTAATTACCTATGAGGGGAAATAGGTAACGGTTCACGGGTAGGCACTTTTGAAACCGAAAGTGCCGTAAGAAAACGTGGCGACAGCAGGAATTTGCGAAGCCACGGCAAATTCCGTTACTGGGCACGTATGCGTGAATAGTAACAAAATAGTTTGCCGTTGCATTTTTTGTCAAATATTCGTATAATAGGGGTATTCTATATAATATTTTATTTCATTTGCGTGAACCGCTTTCCGGATTCCGAACGGCAGGCGTTTCAGTTATCTACGGAAGGGTCAGGAGGCATATATGGGAAATTTGGATAAAATAAAAAAGCTGGATCAGGAAATTGAAGCGCCGGCGGATTTTACGAGTCCGGAGGTACTGTATAATGAGTTGATTGCCGCCATTCGCAAGTACCATCCGTCGGATGACATCAGCATGATTGAGAAAGCGTACCAGATCGCGTATGACGCACACAAGGACCAGAGGCGTAAATCAGGTGAACCGTATATCATCCATCCGCTCTGTGTGGCGATCATTCTGGCGGATCTGGAGCTGGATAAAGAGACTCTGGTGGCAGGTATCCTGCACGATGTCGTGGAAGATACGGTCATGACAGAGGAGGAGATCACGGCGATCTTTGGCGAGGAGGTAGCACTTTTAGTAGACGGCGTTACCAAGCTGACCCAGATCTCGTGGACGATCGATAAAGTAGAGATTCAGGCGGAAAACCTACGTAAGATGTTCTTAGCGATGGCGAAGGACATCCGGGTTATCCTGATTAAGCTGGCAGACCGTCTGCACAATATGCGGACACTTCAATATATGAAGCCGGAAAAACAGAAAGAAAAGGCGCGTGAAACGATGGATATCTACGCGCCTATTGCTGATCGTCTCGGTATTTCCAAGATCAAGACCGAGCTGGATGATTTGTCTCTCAAATATCTCCAGCCGGAGGTTTACAAAGAATTGTCCGAAAAACTGGCGCTCCGTAAGGACACCAGGGAGGCGTTTATCCATAAGATTATGGATGAAGTCAAGAAACATATGGACGATGCGGGCATCGAAGCCAAGGTAGACGGCCGTGTGAAACATTTCTTCAGCATCTATAAAAAGATGGTAAACCAGGACAAGACGCTGGATCAGATCTATGATATTTTTGCGGTCCGGATTATCGTGGAGAGCGTGAAGGACTGTTATGCGGCGCTCGGTGTCATCCATGAGATGTACAAACCGATTCCGGGACGTTTTAAAGATTATATTGCCATGCCGAAACCGAATATGTACCAGTCGCTGCATACGACTCTGATTGGCAGCAGCGGACAGCCGTTTGAGATTCAGATCCGCACCTATGAGATGCACCGTACCGCTGAGTATGGTATCGCGGCACACTGGAAATATAAGGAGAGCGGCAGCAGCAAGGCGGCGATTGACAGCGCCGAGGCAAAGCTTTCCTGGCTGCGTGAGATCCTGGAATGGCAGCGGGATATGTCCGATAATAAAGAGTTCTTAAGTCTCTTAAAGAGTGATCTGGATCTCTTTACGGATGATGTATACTGCTTTACCCCGACGGGCGATGTCAAGAACCTGCCGAGCGGTTCCACCCCGATCGATTTTGCGTATTCGATCCACAGTGCGGTCGGCAACAAGATGGTTGGTGCCCGTGTCAACGGAAAACTGGTCAACATCGATTATGTCATTAAAAATGGTGACCGTGTCGAGATTATTACCTCCCAGAATTCCAAGGGACCGAGCCGCGACTGGCTGAAACTGGTTAAGAGCACACAGGCGAAGAATAAGATCAACCAGTGGTTCAAGAGCGAGCTGAAAGAGGACAATATCCTGCGCGGCCGTGCGCTTCTGGATAAATATTGTAAGGCGAAGGACATCAATTATTCAGAGTTAAATAAACCGGAATATATGGAAAAGGTCATGAAGCGCTATGCGTACCGTGACTGGGATTCCGTTCTGGCATCGATCGGACATGGCGCCCTCAAAGAGGGACAGGTCATCAACAAGATGCTGGATGAGCGCAACAAGAAGTTAAAGAAGGAAGTAACCGACACGACGATCCTCGATAACATGGCGTCGGATGGAAACAAGGTTCCGGTGATCGCAGCCGGGAAGTCGAAGAGTGGTATCGTTGTCAAGGGAATCCACGATCTGGCGGTTCGTTTTTCGAAGTGCTGCAGCCCGGTTCCGGGCGATGAGATCGTCGGATTTGTCACAAGGGGACGCGGTATCTCGATCCACCGGACGGACTGCATCAATGTGATGAATCTGCCGCAGGAAGAGCGTGAGCGCCTGATTGAAGCCGAGTGGCAGCAGCCGGAAGCACAGACGGGCACGGAAAAATATTCCACCGAAATCAAGATCTATGCGAACAACCGCATCGGCATGTTTGTGGATATTTCCAAGGTATTTACCGAGCGCCAGATCGATATTACCTCGATGAATGTGCGGACAAGCAAGCAGGGCAAGGCGACGATCGTCATGACGTTCGATATTCACGGAATTGAGGAATTAAATAAATTATCTGATAAACTCAGACAGATTGAAGGAGTATTAGATATAGAGAGAACTGCCGGATAAGCGGTTCTCTCTATATTTCACAGGTACTTACACCCTGTGAAAGTTTCACATATTATTAGGAGGAAAAGATGGAGATAAAACGGCTGATCGTGGGAATGGTCCAGACGAACTGTTATATTGCGGTGCATCCGGAGACGAAAGAAGCTGTGATTGTCGATCCGGGCGATGAGGCGGCGCGGATCGAGGATGCACTGGCGCAGACCGGAGCGAAGGCAAAGGCGATTCTGCTGACTCATGGACATTTTGACCATGTGACGGCGATGGAAGAGCTGAGACGGGATCTGGGCGTGCCGGTCTATGCCTGTGAGCAGGAGCAGGCGGTCTTGGCGGATCCGGATAAGAACCTGTCCGTCCAGTTTCAGGGCGGCGGTCTGCATCTGAAAGCGGATATGCTTTTGAAGGATGGAGAGACGTTCGAGGCAGCGGGCTACACGTTCCAGATGCTTCATACACCGGGACATACAGAAGGTTCCTGTTGTTATTATGTAAAATCAGAGAAGGTGCTGTTTTCGGGAGATACCTTATTTGAAGGTTCTTACGGACGCATCGATTTCCCGACTGGAAGCGGACGTCAGATGATTCATTCGGTGGCAGATATCCTTCTGAACCTGCCGGATGATACGAATGTATATCCGGGACACATGGGATATACGACGATCGCCGACGAAAAACAGTACAATCCGCTGGCGGGATACAGGGGGCGCGAAGCATGATAGCGATTTTGTTAAATGACGCGTCCTTTGAACAGGATATCCGTGAGCTCCTGATGGCATTTTATCCGGGCGAGACATTTACGCACAAGGAAGAGGAAGCCGGGGAGGCGGATCTGATTGTGCGGGGAGTCCGGGACGGAAACTCGTTTTCCCTGGATGTGACGCCGGTGAAGAAAGATGCCGTTCACTTTGCTTTGATTTATCCGGATTTTTCCAACCGTTTTGAGACGAAAAATGAGATCAAACAGACGTTATACCGTCTTTTGAGTGCCCAGACCGGCAGAGAGCTTCCGTGGGGGACGCTTACCGGCATCCGTCCGACGAAGATTGCGCTCACGAAGCTGTATGATGGCTGGACGGACGAGCAGATCGAGACCTATATGCGCGAGACGTATTTCACCAGCAAGGAAAAGATCGATCTGAGCATCGACGTGGCGGAGCGCGAGAGACGCCTGCTGTCCACGATCGATTATGAGAATGGGTACAGCCTGTATGTGGGAATCCCGTTCTGTCCGACGACCTGCCTGTACTGTTCGTTTACGTCGTTTCCGATTGTGAAATGGGAAAAACGGATGGACCTCTACAAAGAGGCGCTTTTTAAGGAAATGGAATATGTGGCGGAGCAGATGAAGGATCGCCCGCTTTCGACCATCTATTTTGGAGGCGGCACACCGACCTCGTTAAATCCGCAGGATCTGGATGAGATCCTGACAAAGGTGGAAGAATTATTCCCGGTGGAACAGGCAGTTGAATTTACCGTTGAGTCGGGACGTCCGGACAGCATCACGCGCGAAAAGCTGCAGGTGCTCCGGAATCACGGCATTTCCCGTATTTCCATCAATCCGCAGACGATGAAGCAGGCGACGCTTGACCTCATCGGACGCCGTCATACGGTGGAGGATGTGAAGGAAAAATTCCTGCTGGCGCGGGAGTTGGGATTTGACAATATCAATATGGACCTGATCGTGGGTCTGCCGGAGGAGACGATCGACGATGTCCGCCAGACAATGGAGGAGATCAAGGCACTCAGACCGGACAGCGTGACGGTGCATTCGCTGGCGATCAAGCGCGCGGCGCGCCTGAATATCTATAAGGAGCGCTACGGAAATCTGAAGATTGTCAATACACAGGAGATGATTGACCTGACCGCGCAGTATGCCGAGGAGATGGGACTGAAACCGTACTATCTCTACCGCCAGAAAAATATGGCGGGCAATTTTGAAAATGTCGGTTATGCGGTTCCGGGCAAGGAATGTCTCTATAATATATTGATTATGGAAGAAAAACAGACGATCGCCGCCTGCGGTGCGGGAACGACTACCAAGGTTTATTTCCCGGCAGAAAACCGGATTGAGAGGGCGGAGAACGTCAAGGAAGTTGAGCAGTATATCGACCGGATCGATGAGATGATCGGGCGGAAAGAGAAGCTGCTTGGACGAAGAGAGTAAAAACGAAAAATTCACAGATACAGGGTGTCAGATGCAGAAAAACACTTTGTAACAGAGAAACATAAAAATCCAGTTTCCAGCATGGAAAAGTGAAGTTTTCTTTGCGCGGGAAATATGGTCGCAGAAAGACATAGAAGGAGTTTGACACATGGCTTTAAAGAAAAAACCAGTTACAGGCATGAAGGACATTCTTCCGGGCGAGATGGAGATCCGGGATTATGTGCTGAATATCATCAAAGATACCTACCGCGGATACGGCTTCTCAGCGATCGAGACTCCGTGCGTGGAGCACATTGAGAACCTGACCAGCAAGCAGGGCGGCGACAATGAGAAGCTGATCTTCAAGATTTTAAAGAGAGGCGAGAAGCTGAACGTCGAGGCAGCACAGACAGAGGCAGATGTCGTAGACGGTGGTCTCCGCTATGACTTAACTCTGCCGCTCAGCCGTTATTATGCAAACAATTCTGCTAATTTATCAGCGCCGTTCAAGGCGCTGCAGGTCGGAAGCGTATGGCGTGCCGATCGTCCGCAGAAGGGGCGTTTCCGTCAGTTTGTACAGTGTGATATCGATATTTTAGGTGATGCGACAAACCTGGCTGAGATCGAGGAGATTCTGGCGCTTACCAAGGCGCTGAAGCGCATCTGCCCGGACAAGGCATACACTGTCCGCGTCAATGACCGTGCGATCTTAAAGGGCATGGCAGATTACAGCGGATTCCCGGAAAATGAGACCGATAAGGTATTTATCATTCTCGATAAGATGGATAAGATCGGTCTGGACGGTGTCCGCGAAGAGCTGCTTGCAGAAGGTTATGCGCCAGAGGCGGTTGAGAAATACACCGGACTTCTGGCAGAGATTCAGAACGATGCGGCAGGCGTCCGCGCGCTGGGCGAGAAGCTCTCCGGCGTGATGGATCCGGCAAAGGCAGAGAATCTGGCAACGATCATGGAGACTGTTAAAGCGGTTGCAGACATCGAATTCGGTCTTGAATTTGACCCGACGCTGGTGCGCGGCATGGGCTACTATACCGGAACGATTTTTGAGGTTCCATGGAAGGCTTCGGCGGCTCCGTTGCAGGCGGCGGACGTTACGACAAGCTGATCGGCAAATTTACCGGCGTCGATACACCGGCGTGCGGATTTTCCATCGGTTTTGAGCGTATCATCACGATCCTGATGGATTCCGGTTTCAAAGTACCGGAGGCAGCCGGCAAGAAAGCATTCCTGTATGAGAAAGGTTTAAGCGGCGAGCAGTTCCGTGCCGTCTTAAAGAAAGCACAGGAAGAGCGCGCTAACGGCACCCGCGTGGCAGTCGCACAGATGAACAAGAACAAGAAATTCCAGAAGGAGCAGCTGGCGAAGGACGGCTACGAGGAGATCGTGGAATTTTACAAAGACAGTTTGAAGTGATTCAGTTTTTGAATTTTTCAGATAAAACTATAATAAACGGAGGAAATACTATCATGGCAGAATCTATGGCAGGACTGAAACGTTCCCATCGCTGTACCGAGCTGGGAACTGCCAATATCGGTGAGAAAGTAACCGTTATGGGCTGGGTTCAGAAGAGCAGAAATAAAGGCGGCATTATTTTCGTGGATCTGCGGGATCGTTCCGGTATCCTGCAGCTGATCTTCGAGGAAGCTGACTGCGGCGCTGAGAGCTTTGCAAAGGCAGAAAAGCTGAGAAGCGAGTTCGTTATCGCTGTAACCGGACGCGTAGAGGCACGTTCCGGTGCAGTAAATGAAAACTTAAAGACAGGTGCGATTGAGATCCGCGCGGATTACCTCCGCATTTTGGCAGAGTCTGAGACACCGCCGTTCCCGATCGAGGAGAACTCCAAAACCAAAGAGGATCTTCGCCTGAAATACCGTTACCTGGATCTGAGACGTCCGGATATCCAGAGAAACCTGATGACAAGAAGCCGCGTGGCTATCCTGACCCGTGCATTCTTAGCAGAGGAAGGCTTCCTTGAGATTGAGACTCCGACTCTGATTAAAAGTACTCCGGAGGGCGCGAGAGACTACCTGGTACCGAGCCGTGTACATCCGGGCAGCTTCTATGCACTGCCGCAGTCTCCGCAGCTGTTAAAACAGCTTCTGATGTGTTCTGGATATGACCGCTACTTCCAGCTGGCACGCTGCTATCGTGACGAGGACTTAAGAGCCGATCGTCAGCCTGAGTTTACCCAGATCGATATGGAGCTTTCTTTCGTTGACGTTGAGGACGTTCTGGATGTCAATGAGCGTCTGTTAAAGAAGCTCTTCAAGGAGATCTGCAATTACGATCTGCAGCTTCCGATCCAGCGTATGACCTGGCGCGAGGCAATGGATCGTTTCGGTTCCGATAAGCCGGATCTGCGTTTCGGCATGGAGCTGAAAAACGTATCGGATGTAGTAAAAGACTGCGAGTTCGTTGTATTTAAGAGTGCACTGGAAAATGGCGGCTCTGTCCGCGGTATCAACGCAGAAGGACAGGGCGCTATGCCGAGAAAGAAGATCGATGCGCTGGTTGAGTACGCAAAAGGCTTTGGTGCAAAAGGTCTTGCATATCTGGCAATCCATGAGGACGGTACCTACAAGTGCTCCTTCTCCAAGTTCATGAAGCCGGAAGAGCTGGATGCACTGGTGGCTGCTATGGGCGGTAAGCCGGGCGATCTGCTTCTGTTCGCAGCTGACAAGGATAAAGTTGTATTTGATGTACTTGGAAACTTACGTCTGGAGATCGCTAGACAGCTTGACCTCTTAAAGAAGGATGATTTCAAGTTCCTGTGGGTAACCGAGTTCCCGCTGCTTGAATATTCAGAGGAAGAGGATCGCTACGTAGCTATGCACCATCCATTTACCATGCCGATGGAAGAGGATCTTCCGCTGATCGATACCGATCCGGGCAAGGTACGTGCAAAAGCATACGATATCGTCCTGAACGGTACCGAGATGGGCGGCGGTTCTGTCCGTATCCATCAGGCAGACATCCAGGAGAAGATGTTTGAGGTACTTGGATTCACGAAGGAGAAAGCACAGGAGCAGTTCGGCTTCCTGTTAGACGCATTCAAATACGGAGTACCGCCGCACGCTGGTCTGGCTTACGGTATGGACCGTATGGTTATGCTGATGGTCGGCGCAGACAGCATCCGCGACGTCATCGCATTCCCGAAGGTAAAAGATGCTTCCTGCCTGATGATGGAAGCACCGTCTCAGGTTGATCCGAAACAGCTTGAAGATCTTTCCATTGGTGTGGTCGAGAGCGATGAAGCGGAGAAGACCGAAGAATAAAATATAAGATATGGAACAGCCTGGGAAGACTGTGAAATAGAAAGCAAACAGGGCTGGATGAGAAATGCAGGGAAATACTGGATTTTGTCGGACAGTCCTGTTTTGCGTGTGAGATGAAAAAGTTCCATTTGTCCTTGGCAACTGAATATATAAATTGCTTGCATTGGGGAACTCAGGAGGATGGAAAAGGACTCTCTTTTCTATATGTGGCAGAAACTATGAATCTTTTGTGAACCTATGGAATCTCCCACCCGAATCTGCTAAAATACAGACAGATTGAGAATGTAATCAGGATATGACAGCGTGGAAAAAGGTTCTGTCATACACGGCAGAGTAAAATAAATGAGGTGAAGATTTTATGGATAAGATTAAAATACTGGTCGTGGACGATGAGGCGAGGATGCGGAAGCTGGTGAAGGACTTCCTTTCGATTAAAGGGTATCAGGTGCTGGAAGCCGGGGACGGCGAGGAGGCGGTGGATCTGTTTTTCCAGCAGAAGGACATTGCGCTGATTCTTCTGGATGTGATGATGCCGAAGATGGACGGCTGGGAGGTTGTGAAGACGATCCGCAAGTATTCGCAGGTGCGATCATCATGCTGACGGCGAGAGGCGAGGAGAGCGACGAGCTGCAGGGCTTTAATCTGGGCGTGGATGAGTATATTTCCAAACCGTTCAGTCCGAAGATCCTGGTCGCACGTGTGGAGGCGATCCTGCGCCGCAGCAACGGCGGCAGCCAGGATGTGATCGATGTGGGCGGCATCCACATTGATAAGACGGCACATCAGGTCAGCGTGGATGGAAAACCGGTGGATTTAAGCTACAAGGAATTTGAGCTGATGACGTATTTTGCAGAGAATCAGGGAATTGCGCTTTCGAGAGAAAAAATTCTGAATAATGTATGGAATTATGATTATTTCGGCGATGCGCGGACGATCGATACGCATGTGAAGAAGCTTCGGAGTAAGCTGGGCGAGAAAGGCGAGTACATCAAGACGATCTGGGGCATGGGCTACAAATTTGAGGTAAGCGAATGAAACGTTCGGTCCGATGGAAATTTACAATCATATTTGCCGGGTTGATGACGGTTGCAATCGCGCTTATCTGGTGTATCAATAACTGGTTTCTGTCCGGATATTACCAGAATTATAAGATTCATACGCTGGAAAAGGGATATCGGGCGATTGACGCGATTATCCAGGATGAGGTCCGGAATGGCGAGAGTTCGCTGGAGGACGCACAGGCGGAGCTGAATTCGGGTTGGAAAGAGTACCAGAAGTCGAAAGATGGAAGTTCTGATATGGACAGTGCGGATGGCGGTTCGGCTCAGTCTGGTAAAAATGGAACCGGTGATAGGGCTGGCGATGAGACACAGGATGCGTTGGGTGAATATGCGGAAGGTGACACGGTGGTGCTGGAGGATGACTCGGAGGATGCATCGGCGGATGAACTGGATGGGGAGGAAGCTTCGAGCGGCGGTGTCCGGCTGGCAAATGTGATCCGCGAGCTGCGTGACCGGTCGAATATTTCCCTGCTTTTATATGACAGCGAGAGTGACCAGACACTCGTCTCCTCGGCGCGGGATGTGGAAGTCATGCGTGACCGGGTGCGGCGCTATATCGTCGGTCATGCGGGGGCGAAGCGGGATGTATTGCGGGAATATGACAACTACATGATTCAGAAGACGTTTGACCCGCTCAGCAAGACGTTTTATCTGGAAAGCTGGGGATTTTTCTCGGATAATGCGACCATTTTCATCATGACGATGCCGATGGAGAGCATCCATGAGAGCGCGGCTATCTCAAACCGGTTTCTGATGTTTGTTGGAATCGTGGTAATTCTGGCGGGAAGTATTCTGATTTATTTTATTACCCGGCACATTACGATGCCGATCAAACGGCTGTCGGAGCTGTCGGAAAAGATGTCGAACCTGGATTTTGATGCCCGCTATGAGACAAGCCGCCGCTCGACGGAGGAAATTGATACGCTTGGAAACAGCATGAATGTGCTTTCGGAGCGCCTCAAGACAACGATCGGGGAACTGAAAGAGGCGAATGCACAGCTTAAAAAGGATATTGACGAGAAAGTGCAGATCGATGAGATGCGGAAGGAGTTCATTGCGAATGTGTCGCATGAGTTAAAGACGCCGATCGCGCTGATTCAGGGCTATGCGGAAGGACTCGTCGAGGGCATGGCGGAGGACAAGGAGAACCGCGATTATTACTGCGGCGTTATCATGGACGAGGCTGGGAAAATGAATCGGATGGTGCGCCAGCTTCTGACCTTGACGGCGCTGGAATTTGGGGGAGAACGGCTGTCTGTGGAGCGGTTTGACCTGACGGAGCTGATTGCCAGTGTGATTTCTTCTTCCGGTGTGCTGCTTAAGCAGAATGAGCTGACTGTGGATTTTGACGGGAAGGAACCAGTCTACGTCATGGGCGATGAATTTAAAATAGAGGAAGTCATCACCAATTACCTGACGAACGCGATTCATCATGTGGGTGGCAGGGAGAAGAAGATTCAGATTCGGATTGACCACCGGCGCGATGGAAAAGAGGTTTGCGTGGAAGTATTTAACACGGGAAATCCGATCCCGGACGAAGCGCTTCCGAACCTTTGGACGAAGTTTTACAAGGTAGATAAAGCGAGAACGCGGGAATATGGCGGCAGCGGCATCGGGCTTTCGATCGTCAAGGCGATCATGGAGATGCACCATAAGGCGTGCGGTGTGAAGAACCATGAGAACGGTGTGGAGTTCTGGTTTACGCTGGACACGGCTGGTGAAAAATGAAAATAAAATTTTGCCAGAGACAGAATCTTAGAATTATGAAATATGTTTCAGAATCGTGATTTGCATTATATATGAGATGATATAAAAAACACTTGAAAATACAGGGAATTTCGGCAGCCTGGGGCAAAAATATTTTGTCCCAATATGGTTGAAATTCCCTGTATTTTTGCGTTTTTTTGTCCGAAATTAAAATCTTAAATAAATATAAAAGATCCGTCATTTCCTTGACAACGAAAAGAAAAGAAAATATAATAATAACGTAACAAGATTTAATAATTATGTAACATTTCGACCGATAGATAGCACCACAGCGATTGGGACTCGATTCTTTTGTTTCAGCAATATCTGCGGGAATCACAAAATCTAATTAAGGAGTTTTGAAGCATGAATTTAAATAGAACAAAGAAACTTTTCAGTATGGTATGCGTGTGCTCAATGCTGACCATTGGCAGCGCGCAGGCAGCTTTTGCGGGGCCGTCTACAGGTTATGAGAGCGACATGGTGGCAACCGTGGCAGCAGACCTTTCGATCTATGCGGATGAGGATGAAAACTCAGAAGTAGTAGCGATGGCTGAAAAGGGCGAGTCCTATGACGTAGTTGGAAAGGCAGATGACAGCTGGATCAAGGTAGCGGCCGGTGAGATGGAAGGCTATTTGAAGGTTCAGAGTAGCGTTATGCTCAGCAAGGCAGAGGAAGCAGCTGCAGTCGCAGATGCATTTGTCGCAGAGCAGAGCAATCTCTCGACCAGAGAGCAGTTAGTCAATTATGCACTGCAGTTTGTAGGTGGACGTTATAAATTTGGCGGCAGCGACCCGCACACAGGGGTTGACTGTTCTGGTTTTACGAAATATGTGATGCAGCACGGTGCCGGTGTGAGCCTGAACCGTTCTTCAACTTCCCAGTCCAAGCAGGGTACAGCAATCAGCGCTGACCAGATGCAGCCGGGCGACCTGATTTTCTACGGAAGCGGAAGAGGTATCAACCATGTAGCGATGTATATCGGCGACGGCAAAGTGGTACATGCTTCAACTGAAAGAACCGGCATCAAGACTTCCCCATGGAACTACCGCACACCGGTTAAGATTGTGAACGTGCTGGGTTAAGAATGAATTTACGAAACATCTGCATTGAACCTTTTCATGAAAAAAGGGTTGGATGCAGATGTTTTTTGATTTCATAGGAAATTGCGTCCGATGAAACAAAAAAATATTACTGGCATAAAAAGTAAGAATTACCCTGCATACTTTCGCAGTAAAATTCCATACTAAGACCTGTAACAAGAAAGTGACGGTTAAGCGGCTGTTCACAGGAAGCCGGAACCGACACGTAGAAAACCTGACAGGGCAGGAATTTAGGAGGAATGACTTATGTCAAGCAAAAACAGTTACAGCAACTATGATAACAGTGCCGAGAAAAACAGCACCAAAAATGCATCCAAGAACAGCTCTAATTATGGTTCCAACCAGAGCCAGAACCGCATGCAGAACCAGAGCCAGAACCGTTCCAGAAATAGCTCTAAAAACCAGTATCAGGACAAGACAGAGGATGATTACAGCGATTGTGACTGATGAGACAGGCAGATAAGAGAAAAAATAGTGAATGCCGGGAATGCGGAATATCCACCGTTTCCCGGCATTTGTTCGTCTTTTGTACTTTCGTGCCAATGGAAGAGGCTGCCGCATCTCCTCTGACACCTGTCCGCCGGACAAAGCATATATTAATATTACATAGAGGTAAAAAAGAAATCGGGTTCTGTCAGAAACCGTTTTTGTATAAAATGAGGAGGGATGACGGATGTATCAGACCATACCGGTGCGGTATCTGGACGCGTGGCTGGAGCAAGGGTACACGGGACGCTGATTGACCTTCGGACGCCGGAAGAATATAATGTGTCTCACCTCTGCGAGGCGGAAAATATTCCATTTTTATGGCTTCAGGATAACCGGCAGACACTTACAGGTGAACGTCCGCTTCTGTTTTACTGTGCGCGGGGGAGTGAAAGCCTTCTGGTGTGCGGCTGGTATGACCGGATGGGATATGAGGTTTATAATCTGGGCGGCGGTTACCGCTTTTATCAGGGGAAGTATCAGTGCAGCCTGAGATAGACACTTTTGCCGCGGCTTTTCATTGACAGATGCAGACCAGTCAACTAGAATAAAAATGGTGAAGACTGTAATGAAAATAAAAGGATTCTTTGCATGAAATGATTTGGCAATGAATCCACAGAGAGATAAGAGGAAAAAAGATTGGAACGATATGAACTGATTGCTCCCTGTCATTTTGGACTGGAAGCAGTGTTAAAAAAAGAGGTAGTGGATCTGGGCTATGAGGTTACCGAGGTGGAAAATGGTCGCGTAACCTTTATCGGCGATGCGGAGGCGATCTGCCGTGCGAATATTTTTCTGCGGACGGCGGAGCGCGTCCTTTTAAAAGTGGGAAGCTTCAAGGCAGTGACCTTTGACGAGCTGTTTGAGGCGACCCGTGCGATTCCGTGGGAGAAATATCTTCCGAAGGACGGTAAATGCTGGGTTAAAAAGGCGTCGTCTATTTCGAGTAAGCTGTTCAGCCCGTCAGATATCCAGAGAATTATGAAAAAGGCGATTGCCCGTCATATGCAGGAATATTACGATCTGGACCGGATGCCGGAGACGGGCAATGAATATCCGCTGCGCGTCTTTTTCTATAAGGATCAGGTGACAGTCGGTATCGATACGAGCGGCGAGTCGCTGCACAAGCGCGGTTACCGTCAGATGACGAGTAAGGCGCCGATCACGGAAACACTGGCAGCGGCGCTGATTCTTCTGACTCCGTGGAAAGCGGACCGGATTCTGGTCGATCCGTTCTGCGGAAGCGGTACTTTCCCAATCGAGGCGGCGATGATCGCGGCAAATATGGCACCGGGCATGAACCGTTCCTCCTGTCGGAGAGCTGGACAAACCTGATTCCGAAGAAATGCTGGTACGACGCGATCGATGAAGCGACCGAGATGGTGGATGATACCGTAAAGGTAGACATTCAGGGCTACGATATTGACGGAGAGGTAATCAAGGCGGCGCGGGAAAATGCGGAGAGAGCCGGAGTGGATCACATGATTCATTTCCAGGAGCGCCCGGTGGCGCAGCTGAGCCATCCGAAGAAATATGGCTTTATTATCACAAACCCGCCTTACGGCGAGCGTATCGAGGAGAAAAAGAACCTTCCAGCGCTCTATAAGACGATCGGTGAACGGTTTAAGGCGCTGGATTCCTGGTCGATGTACCTGATTACCGCGTATGAGGACGCAGAGCGCTATATTGGCAGGAAAGCGGACAAGAACCGGAAAATCTACAATGGTATGATGAAGACGTATTATTATCAGTTTATGGGTCCGAAGCCGCCGAGAAGAAAAACGGGGGATCAGGTTGAAGCGTAATGTTTTCTATGGGGCGCTTCTGGTGCTTCTGCTGGGATTTCTGGTACGCGAGAACCGTCTGATTCATATTCCGAAGCAGGTGGAAAAGACGGAGGAGAGCGCCGAGTGGCAGCCGGAGTGGTATGAGCAGATGGCCGAGGAGATTAATGACAGCCCGATCACGCTGGAAGTCGATGGAACAATGGTCGATCCGCAGCTTGGAAGCTTGAGAATGTCGCAGGACGGGCAGTTTATGATACCGTATGGGATGCTGCCGGACGCGCTTTCCTGTGCGGCGCTTCTCTACGATGGAAACCGGCTTGTGATGGAGCGCGGCAATACTCATGCGGAGATGACGGTCGGAAGCCCGGAACTTTTGCTTGGGGAGGAGAGCCAGACGATTGCAGCAGCCCCAGAGTGGGAAAATGGAATCCTGTATGTGCCGCTTGAGGCGGTGACGGAGGTATTTTCCTATGAAGAAAATTGGGATGCAGAGAACCGGAAAATGGAACTGACTGGGTCAGAGGATCCAGCCACGTTTTTGCCGGAATCCTATGATTACCGGAAGGCTGGCCGGGCACCGGCGGTTAAAAACCAGGGGAGTCTCGGAACGTGCTGGGCGTTTGCATCGGTGATGGCGCTGGAAAGTCGTGTCCGGCCGGAGTGGAATGTCAGCTTTTCGGAGGATCATATGTCCCTCCGGAACAGCTTCCATTTTTCACAGAATGCCGGGGGCGAGTATACGATGTCGATGGCGTATCTGCTGGCGTGGCAGGGACCGGTGCTGGAAGAAGAGGATCCATACGGCGACGGCTATTCGCCTGACGGTTTAAGCCCTGCTTGTCATGTGCAGGAGATACAGGTGTTGCCGGAGAAGGATTATGAGGCGGTTAAACGGGCGGTTTATCTGTACGGAGGCGTTCAGAGCTCCCTGTATACGGCGATGGTCAGTGACCGCGACGATACGCATTATTACCGGAAAGAGACAGGGGCGTACTGGTATAATGGCGATGAGAAGCCCAATCATGACGTTGTGATCATCGGCTGGGATGACCACTATTCGAGAGACAATTTTAACCAGCCGCCGGAGGGGGATGGCGCGTTTATCTGCGCCAACAGCTGGGGCGGCGAATTTGGGGACGATGGGTATTTTTACGTGTCCTACTATGATACAAATATTGGGATCCACAACATTCTCTATTCCGGAATCGAGTCGGCAGATAATTACGACCACATTTACCAGACAGATCTGTGCGGCTGGGTCGGGCAGCTCGGTTACGGAAAAGAATCGGCATTTTTTGCCAATATTTATACGGCAGAGGAGAAAGAAGAGCTGGAGGCAGTCGGCTTCTATGCAACCGGGGAAAATACATCGTATCAGGTATATACCGTGACGGACGCCGAGGGCAGCTCCCAGTTCGGGCGGCGCAGAAAGGTGGCTTCCGGGGAGGTTGCGAACGCCGGATATTATACGGTTTTGCTGGATAAGACGGTGACGCTGGAGGCAGGCGAACGGTTTGCCGTGATTGTCGAGATCACGACGCCGGGAGCGATTCATCCGGTGGCGATCGAGTACAGTTCGCCGGATAAGGGACTGACGGTCGATTTAAGCGACGGTGAAGGCTATATCAGTTACCGCGGTTCCTCCTGGGAGCGCGTGGAGACGGAGCAAAACTGCAATGTGTGTTTGAAAGCGTATACGAGGAATGTGGATTCCTAGAATTGATTGCTGGTACGGATGTGAAGGTATGGCGGAAGCTGTTTTTGAAGAACGGTGATTCGGAATGTCGGGATATGAAAAGCCATGCTGTTTGAGGATAAAGGAGCGAGGAAAAGTGAGCGAGAAAATTATATTTGCGACGGGAAATGCGGGAAAGCTGAAAGAGATCCGTGAGATTTTAAAGGATTTAAACCGTGAGATTGTTACGATGCGCGAGGCTGGATTTGAAGGCGAGATCGAGGAAAATGGAACCACCTTCCGCGAGAATGCAGAGATCAAGGCGAAGGCAGTCTGGGAGAAGACGGGCGGCATTGTGCTGGCAGATGATTCTGGACTGGTGATAGATTATTTAAACGGCGAGCCGGGCGTTTATTCAGCGCGGTATTTAGGGGACACACCGTATGAGGAAAAGAACCAGATTTTGATTGAGCGCGTGAAGGATGCAAAAGGAAAAGAGCGGAGCGCCCGTTTTATGTGCAATATCGCGGCAGTGCTGCCGGATGGCAGAGTGCTTCACACAGAAGCGGCGATGGAGGGCGAGATTGCAAAGGAAGCGGCTGGAAATGGCGGATTTGGATATGATCCGATTCTCTGGCTGCCGGAGTACGGCAAAACGTCAGCAGAGCTCACGATGGAGGAGAAAAACCGTATCAGCCACCGGGGCAAGGCGCTGGAGCGGATGAAGGATGCGCTGAAGGAGGCGCTTGGCGAGTGATGAAAAAAATATTAATTACAAGCGACACCCACCGTCGGATGGTAATCTGCTGGAAGTCATCCAGAATGAAGCACCGTTTGACATGTTCATTCATCTGGGTGACGCCGAGGGAAGTGAGGACATGATTACGTCGTGGTGTAAGGAGCAGAACCCGGACTGCGAGGTCTATATGGTGCTGGGAAATAATGATTTTTTCTCCCATCTGGACCGCGAGAAGGAGATTTCGATTGGAAAATACCGCGCATTTCTGACCCACGGTCATTTTTATAGCGTATCGGTTGGGACGGAGCGCCTGATCGATGAGGCACAGGATCGCGGCGTGCAGATTGCGATGTTTGGACATACCCACAAGCCGTATCTGGAGCGGCGCGGGGATCTGACTGTGTTGAATCCGGGCAGTCTTTCGTTTCCGCGCCAGGAGGGCAGACGCCCGAGCTACATGCTCATGGATCTGGATGACGAGGGCGAGGCGCATTTTACGACCTGCTATTTGTAGAGGTCTGTTACTGGGCACATATGCGTGTCACTGTTCACGTATACGTGCCCAATAACTATGAAACCGAAAAAGCAAATATCCGCATATTGACGCATTTTCGGTAAATTGTTATAATGAGAGAGATTGTGAAAAAGGTACTTATCAATGATTCAATCGACCCAATAAAGATGCCGGGGACGGAGGTTTCGTTTCCGAGGCAGGAGTATGACATGAGACTGGAAGCTTTAATTCAAAATATGACGGATCAGATCAAAGAGGCGCAGCTAAAACTTGGTTATGCCAGGGAGACGATGCGCCTTTATTATCCGCTTTCTTCCCTGAATGCGATGCTGGAGATACAGGAGACGGATATCCGGGAGCTGGCGAAGAAGATACGGCATGAGCTGGAGGCGAAGAAGGAGAAAATGGGAGATACCCAGATTCGGATCCACGCCGATCGGATCGTCTTTACGATCCCGCCGGATTTTGTGGAGTATGTCCATGAGCAGGTTCCGGAACCGCCGTTTTTAAAAGAGCTGATCCAGTTGTTTCGGGAAAAGCACGCCTGCACAAAGGAAGAGATTACCGCTGTGTTTGAAAAATTCGGCGCGTATGAGTGCCGGCAGATGCCGGATGGCATGGATTTTGATTATGTCATTTATTTTACAGACAGCAGCATTGATGCATATGATTACTGTATCCGTGAGGAGATGGGGCACACGATTTACCACCGATTTGCACGGGCTGATTTTGAGGCATTGATGACGATTCAATAAAAAGGAGATTAGACGGATGGAAAACGAGACAAAGCAGACAAATACGAATGAACAGGAGCCGGATATCTTCGCACAGAAGTTAAGAGAGGCAGATTCCTTATATGCCATTCTTTCCGGATGTACGAAAGAGCCGTATGTATACTGTGATCCGGAAACAATGGATGATGCCATCCTGCTGTTTACGGACGAAGAGGGCGCAAAGGCAGGCGCACAGAAGCTGGCAGAGCAGCAGATTCCGGTAGGAATCGCGAAGGTGGACAGAAAGAGCCTTCTGCTTTTCTATACCAGCCTTTACACGATGGGTGTCAATGCTATCCAGGTACACGTGGGCGAGGAGCAGAAGATGATTCAGCTGACCGAGTTTGTAAGACGCAAAGACCCGGAGGAGAGCAAGAATGGAAAAGTCTGGGTGGAGAACCCGGAGCTGCACCTGACGATGCTTTACTATATGCAGGATCTGCGCCGTCAGCCAAATCAGGAGATTACGCCGGAATTAAACGATTTACAGGAGGAGATCGGCGCGCACTTCACGAAGGGCCGCTATATCGTGCCGCTTCCAGAGGAAGGAAATGGCATTCCGCTGGTTAAATTAAAGAGCGGAGATATTTTCCAGCCGATCTTTACGGATGTGATCGAGTTCCAGCGCTTCAACCGTGAGAAGAAATTCCGCCCGGTTGTCGTAGATGCGCTCAAGCTGGCTCAGGTACTCCCGGAGGAGGCAAAGGGCATCGTTCTCAATCCGCTGGGCGTTAATATGCCGCTGACCGTACAGAAAGTAAAGAAGCAGCCGGAAGCACCGGTCCAGAAGCCGGTATCCGTAGAGGCACAGATCGACGCAGCTATCCGCGAGGTTCAGGCAGAGGCTGGACGGGAGTAGGAAAGGAAAGAGTATATGTATCAGGCAGCAGACGCAAGATATGATGGAATGACCTACAACCGCTGCGGCAGCAGCGGACTCAGGCTTCCGGCAGTTTCGCTGGGATTCTGGCATAATTTTGGCAGCACCGGCGTCTATGAGACAATGCGGAAGCTGTGTTTTACCGCTTTTGACAATGGCGTCACGCACTTTGACCTTGCCAACAATTATGGACCGGAGCCGGGAAGTGCTGAGGAAAATCTGGGACGGATTGTAAAGGAAAATTTCATGCCATATCGAGACGAGCTGATCATCAGCACGAAAGCCGGATACGAGATGTGGAACGGCCCTTATGGAAACTGGGGCAGCCGCAAATACCTGCTCGCAAGCCTCGATCAGAGCCTTACACGCCTGGGACTTCCGTATGTAGACATTTTCTATCATCACCGGATGGACCCGGAGACGCCGCTTGAGGAGACGATGGGAGCACTCGATCAGGCAGTTAAGAGCGGGAAAGCTCTCTATGCAGGACTTTCCAACTACAATGGACAAAAAATGCAGGAAGCCGCTGCGATCCTGCGTGATCTGAAATGCCCGTTCGTCATCAATCAGAACCGCTACAGCATCTTTGACCGCACGATCGAAAACAACGGCTTAAAAGAAGCTGCTGTCAAAGAAAAGAAAGGTCTGATTGCATTCAGCCCGCTTGCACAGGGAACCTTAACCGACCGTTATCTGTACGGCATCCCAGCCGACAGCCGCGTCATGACCGACGGCAGATTTCTCAAAAAAGACCAGCTCACCGAAGAAAAAATCAGCCAGATCCGCGCCCTCAACGAGATGGCCGGACAGAGAGGCGAAAAACTCTCCCAGATGGCGCTCAAATGGGTCATGAAGGATCCTGTGGTAACCAGCGTTCTCATCGGTGCGTCCAAACCGGAGCAGATATTAGATAATCTGAAAATGTTGGATGGGGCACCGTTGAGCGAGGAAGAGCTGCTTAAAATCGATCAAATTTGTGGAATAAAATAAACAGAAAACGCCCAGCGGCGCAATTATGCGTACCCGCTGGGCGTTTCCGTCCGTGTTGGCAAACCATATCTATTTAACCGCCACAACCACCCTATTCGGCAGGCAAACCAGCGATTCCCCACTCTCTGAAACGGTTCCCTGCTTCACACAGAGCTTGTCCGGGCAGTCTGCCTCTTCGATCCGGGCACATCCATCTTGAATCACCAGATGATTTTGTCCCCCCTGATACCCGTCGATCCAGGTGTCTATCTCCTCATCCAGCCGGTAGGTGGCGACGGTTGTTCCATTGACACTGACATCGACGGTAAAAGCATCCTTCTGGCGCTGCAAGCGCACAACCAGAAAACCGATGAGTATGACGGCAAGAAGAACCAGAATCAAAACAAAATCATTTCTATTTTTCTTTGATTTCATCAATAAATGCCTCCGCTCCATCCGAGTAAATCAGTTTATAATCATCCGTGATAAAATAAGCATAAATGCCATCCATTGAATTGATGAGTTCCAGGCCCTTATCCAGTCCCATTGAGAAACAGGTCGTGCTGAGTACATCGCCATCCACCGAACGCGGGGAGACGATCGTCACGGAAACCAGTCCGTTCTGGTACGGATAGCCTGTTTTCGGGTTTAACAGGTGATGGTAATTGACACCGTTTTTCTCAAAATGGCGCTCATAGACGCCGGAGGAGACAACGGACATGTCATCAATATTCAGATCGGCAAAAACCGTTGCATAGTCGGCAAACGGTTTCTGCAGCCCGATGCGGAACGGCTGGTGGTTTGTGCGCTCACCGACACAGAGTACGTTGCCGCCCAGGTTGATGATGGCGCTTTCGACGCCGGATTCGGTCAGATAGTCTTTCATGCGGTCGGCAATGTAGCCCTTGGCGATGGAGCCGAGGTCAATCGTCGTGTCCGGGGAGAGGAAGGTTAAAGTATTTCCGTCAAGTTTCACATTTTTCCAGTTGACGCGTTCTGCCGCCGCTGTTATGTCATCCTCCGCCGGGATCACGTGCTCGTCGCTGGTAAAATTCCAGAGAGAGCTGAGCGGCTCGATCGTCAGGTCGTAGGCACCATCGGAAACCTCACTGTAATGCAGTCCTTCAGAAATCATCGCCGCCATATCATCGGAGACGGTAAAAGTCGTTTCGTCGGCGCTGCGGTGGTTTAACTTGTAAAGCTCGCTGCCCTCGATCGTCTTGCTGAAACGGTTTTCGTACTCCTGGCACATGTCCACACAGTGGTCAAGGATCGCTTCATCCTGCGAATCATAGAGTGTGATGTTGACAAATGTATTCAGCAGAAACGCGGAACGGCTGATCGGCTCCCGGCGGGATTTGCTGAAAAGAAGCGCCGCGCCGCAACCTAAAAATACAACGGCAAAAAGTGTCAGAAGCGCGGATAAATCTTTTTTTTTCATAAAGAGCTCCATTCTTAAAAATATCGAAAATTCGGTTTGAAACTATGGTTGCAAAAATGTCTGCAACTACTCTAACAAAGGTTGATAGGAAAGTCAAGATTACTGCCCAGAAACCAAACGCAGCGGCAAAATCGTTACTGGGCACGGGTAGGCACTTTTGGAACCGAAAGTGCCATCCGTTACTGGGCACGTATGCGTGAACAGTAACAAATCGGAGTTACGCGCTTTACAAAACTAAAAATTTTTACTAATATATAGAGAGGCATACAGAGGAGGAAGAAATGCAGAAAAAAGGACGAGTGGGCACATCCAGAGCCGGAAAAATCGCTTTATATGGAATGATGACAGCACTGGCATTTCTGCTGAGCTATGTCGAGACCCTGATACCGATCAACCTGGGCGTTCCGGGGGTCAAGCTGGGACTGGCGAATCTGGCGTCGATCGTGAGTCTGTATCTGCTGGGATCCGGTGCGGCAGCGGCGATTGCATTGGTGCGTATCGTGCTGGTAGGATTTACGTTTGGAAACCTGTCGATGATGCTGTATAGTCTGGCAGGTGCTGCGGTCAGCCTTCTTCTGATGGTGGTGTTCCGCCGGTTGGACTGGTTCGGCGTGACCGGTGTCAGCATCCTGGGTGGTGCGGGACACAACATCGGGCAGCTTATCGTGGCGGCGCTGGTGGTGGAAAATGCGAGTCTGTTCTACTATCTTCCGGTGCTTCTGGCAGCCGGAACGGCAGCGGGGGCGCTGATTGGGCTTCTCGGAGGAATCCTGGTAAATCGCTTAAAATGTCTGGATTTGACAAAATTTATGTAAATGGAAGCCACAAGAGTAAGAGGATGTACAGTGACTGTTCATATGCAGGCATTTTTGGAACCGAAAATGCCATGAGATAAGGTGGCGCAGTGGTAGATGGGCAGATAAAGTGTTACTGTTCACAGGTAGGCACTTTTGGAACCGAAAGTGCCGTAAGAAAACGTGGTGGCAGCAGGAATTTGCCGTATTTAAATGCGAAGCCACGGCAAATTCCGTTACTGGGCACGTATGCGTGAACAGTAACGATAAAGTTATAATGATAAAAGGATAAGAATGAAACAGCAAGGTTGTTTTTCAGTCAGGAGGATAGGGTATGGCAGTATATGAAGAAATCAGAAATTTAGTACAGTACGGAGTCAATACGGGGCTTCTTCAGGAGTCGGATCGCATTTACGCGACGAACCAGATTCTCGAGGTCCTGGGACTGGATGAATATGAAGAACCGCAGGGCGCATGCAGGGAGATTTCACTGGAAGAGACGTTGGATGCCCTGCTTGATTATGCACATGAGACGGGCGTTTTGAAGGAGGACGGCGTGGTGTACCGCGATCTGTTCGACACGAAGCTGATGAACTGCCTGATGCCGCGCCCGAGCGAGGTGATTGGACATTTCTGGAAATTGTATGAGGAATCGCCGGAGGCGGCAACCAATTATTATTACAAATTGAGCCAGGATTCCAATTACATCCGCCGTTACCGTGTTTCCAAGGATATGAAATGGAAAACGGATACAAAATACGGGGAGCTGGACATCACGGTTAATTTATCCAAGCCGGAGAAAGATCCGAAGGCAATCGCGGCAGCCAAACTGGCAAAGCAGAGCGGTTATCCGAAATGTCTCTTATGCAAGGAAAATGAAGGCTATGCCGGACGTGTCAACCATCCGGCGCGCAATAACCACCGTATTATCCCGATCACGGTCAATGACAGCCAGTGGGGCTTTCAGTATTCGCCGTATGTGTATTACAATGAGCACTGCATCGTGTTCAACGGTGTGCACACGCCGATGAAGATCGAACGGGCAACGTTTGTCAAATTGTTTGATTTTGTGAAATTGTTCCCGCACTATTTCCTGGGGTCCAATGCGGATCTGCCGATCGTCGGCGGTTCGATTTTAAGTCACGACCATTTTCAGGGCGGACATTACACGTTTGCGATGGCAAAAGCGCCGATTGAACAGAAATTTGAGATGGAAGGCTTCGAGGATGTGGAAGCCGGAATCGTTAAATGGCCGATGTCAGTTCTGCGGACCCGTTCCAAGAATCCAGACCGCCTGATTGATCTGGGTGAAAAAGTGCTGCGTGCATGGCGCAGCTATACGGATGAGGATGCTTTTATTTATGCTGAGACGGACGGAGAACCGCACAACACGATCACGCCGATTGCCAGAAAAAATGGCGATTTCTATGAGCTGGATCTGGTGCTCCGCAATAACATCACGACGGATGAGTATCCGCTTGGTGTTTACCATCCGCACGCGAAGCTGCATCACATCAAGAAAGAAAATATCGGTCTGATTGAGGTCATGGGTCTGGCGGTGCTCCCGTCCAGATTGAAACAGGAGCTTGCCGATCTGGCGGAGGCGATCCTTTCCGGAGGCGATATCCGTTCCAATCCAGAGCTTGAAAAGCATGCGGACTGGGTGGATGAGTTCCTGCCGAAGTATGAGCATATAACAAGTGAAAATATAAACGAAATCCTGCAAAAAGAGGTAGGTCTTGTCTTTGAGCAGGTACTGGAAGACGCGGGCGTATATAAGTGTACGCCGGAAGGCAGGGAGGCATTTGCCCGGTTCCTGCGCTCAGTGGGCTTCCGATAAAGAGGAGATAATGGAGAGAGATTTATTTTTAAGAAAATATCGGATCGAACAGGAAGACTTTGACGCGGCGGGCGTTTCCTGGGAGGAATTGACTGCGATCGCGGATCATTATGCGACGATCGAGGGAAAGCTGCGGGAGATTGGCAAGGATTTTGTAGATAAGTATCTGTATGATATTGAAAAAGCGGGGATCCATTCCTACCGTTACCGTACCAAGGCACCGGGGCATCTGCTGGAGAAGATTATCCGCAAGAAAAAAGAGCAGCCGGAGAAATTTGCCAGCTGGGAGTTGATAATTACTGGAAATACGTGACGGACCTTATCGGTATCCGTGTATTCTTCCTGTACCGTGAGGATTGGCGTCATTTCCATGAATACATCACATCGGCGTTTGAAAATGCCCCGGAGCAGTATGTAAAAGACCGTGAGCGCGATTTTGACAATGATGAGACACACTGCTATATTGCAGAGCGTCCGAAGGTATACCGCCGAAACGGGGACAGCCGGATCTACGATGAAAATGTGATCGAAATCAAGTCAGGCGGTATCTACCGTTCCCTTCACTACATCATCAAATACCGCGGTTACTACGTCGAGATTCAGGCGAGAACGCTGTTCGAGGAGGGATGGAGTGAGGTTGACCACGACATTGTTTATCCGTACCACAAGGACGACGTGATGCTGCGCGATTTCTCACGCCTGTTAAACCGGCTCTCCGGCATGGCGGATGAAATGAGCTCGTATTTCCGCCGGATGAAGGTGGAGAAGGAGTTTGAAGAGGTCCTGCTCGGAGAATATAAGGAAGACAAAGAGGCGAAGCTACTCGCAAGTATGCGGGAGCTGCTGGGGAAAGAAGAACGATAAGGAGTAGGGAAAAGATAACTGGATCAAAAAAACGGGCATTGGAATGCTTGCTATCCACACAGTGTGGATGAATAGCATTTCAATGCCTGTTTTATGGAGCTATAATTATAGATCCAGCTTCAAATCGCCTTCCTTGATCCATCCGGCTTTCCGGCAAAGTGCGCCGAAGAACAGGGTCAAAACAGCCGGAAGCACGAAGCAGATGAGCAGGATGCCCGGCCACATCATCGAATTTCCACTTCCCTGCATGGCGGTGTAGATGCCGATCGGTCCGACGAGACCGCAGGTTCCCATGCCGGAACCGGCTGGAATATTTTCCAGATGGAAGACCATCGTGGAGAGCGGACCGGTGACCATCGAGGCGAGTGTCGGTGGAATCCAGATTTTCGGGTTCCGGACGATATTTCCCATCTGGAGCATCGAGGTTCCGAGTCCCTGTGCCAGAAGACCACCCCATTTATTTTCACAGAAGCTTAAAACGGCAAATCCGACCATCTGCGCGCAGCAGCCTGCGGTGGCGGCACCGCCTGCCAGACCGTCGAGGCTTAACATGATGCAGATTGCCGCACTGCTGATCGGAAGCGTCAGGGCGATGCCGATCAGGGCAGAAACCAGAATACCCATGAAAAGCGGCTGCATGACGGTCGCTGTCTTCACCAGATTTCCGAAAGCGGTCATGAATGCGGAGACGCCCGGACCGACAAACTGTGCGGCCAGGATGCCGGAGATGATGGTGACACCCGGGGTGACGAGAATATCAACCGGTGTCTCTTTGGAGACGATTTTTCCAAGCTCGGCTGCGATGATGGTGGCAACGAGCGCGCCGACCGGACCGCCGAGTTCATTGCCCGCGATGCCGACGGTAGCGGCGGAGAAAAGGACGAGCGTCGGTGCCTTTAAGGCGTAGGCAATCGAGACGCCGAGCGCTGCACCGGTCGCGCTCTTGGCGTAGCCTGCGATCGTGGTAAAAATTACAACGCCTGTCTTCTCCCCCAGTGTGCCGAAGATGGTACCGATCAGAAGAGAAGCAAACAGACCAAATGCCATCGCGCCCAGCGCATCGATGAGATACGTCTGAACGGAGATGATAACCTGCTTCCGTTTCAGAAAAGCTTTCACACGTTCCATATTGATAGAACCTCCCAGAGTAAAATAATTGTGAACGGAATGAATCGTTTCGGCCATTCCGGTCAAATAAATGGCTTACACCTGTCTTGACAGGTGTAATGGACGTTTGTATTTTAACACGAAATGGAGAAAATACAAGAGAAAATATAGAAAAAAGTAAAAAAGTTATGATACAATAAAAAATAATTGACGAGGTGTTTTCGAAAAAGTATGTTCGATTCGAGGGGAGGTATTTCATGCAGAGACGAATTTGTCCGATTTGCGACCATCCGATCAAGTATGGTCATTATTGTTCTTTTTGTAAACAGTGGATCCGGAATCCTAACTATGTCAATGCAACTTATTATCTGAATGAGCGTCACCCGGCGCATGAGACGGACTGTGAGTATCACAATGCGGGATCTGCCTCGTGGGAAACGAGTGCAAGGGCAGGAACAGATGCCATCCGCACGCTTGCGGACCGGGCGAAGGCATATTCCCAGACGCAGAAAGCAGCAGGCGCAGGCAGACAGGCATCCGTCCGGACACAGAACCAGAACAGTATGTCGTATCAGACAACGCAGAGACGAAGTGCGGTGCAGCAAGGAAAAAATCAGAAAAAGAAGGGGAAAATGAGCCTTGTGCTGGTGATTTTGCTGATTTTGTTTGCTTTGTCTGGAATTAATTATCTGTATCGTATGTTTATGTATTTTATTTGGTTCCTATAGATTTTGCCTATGGCAAGACATAGAAAATCAATCCAGAAGATAGCTGTCGGAAGTCTGGCGTTCATTGGGGAAATATGGTATACTGAGCAAAAATCATATAGAATACATAGGCAATAGAGGTCCGGGGCAGAACCGGACGAAATGATGAGAACAGGAGATAAATACGATGAAGATTAAGGATATTTTAGCCAAAGGACAGCCGACGCTTTCGTTTGAAGTGTTCCCGCCGAAGGAGGAGAGCAACTTCGCTTCCGTTGAGAAAGCGGCGCTTGAGATTGCAAAGTTAAATCCGTCATTTATGAGCGTGACCTACGGAGCAGGCGGCGGCACAAGCCAGTATACGGTCCAGATCGCATCGGATATCCAGAGCACCTGCCAGGTGCCGACGCTGTCACATCTGACCTGCGTCTCCTCGACTCGTGAGAAGGTGCACAGTGTCCTGCGCGAGATTCAGGCACACGGAATTGAGAATGTCCTGGCACTTCGCGGCGATATTCCGAAAGACGGCAAGGTAGAAAAAGATTATCAGTATGCATCCCAGCTGATCCGCGAGATCCGTGAGACCTGCCCGGCTCTGTGCATCGGCGCAGCCTGCTATCCGGAGGGACATGTGGAATCTGTCAACAAGACAGTGGATATCGATCATCTGAAAGAAAAAGTGGAAGCGGGCTGTGATTTTGTGACGACCCAGATGTTCTTTGATAATAATATCCTTTATAATTACCTGTACCGTATCCGAGAAAAAGGAATCACGGTTCCGGTTGTCGCAGGCATCATGCCGGTGACAAACATAAGTCAGATTAAGCGCATCTGCAGCATGTCCGGCACCTACCTTCCGGCACGCTTCAAGGCGATCGTAGATCGTTTTGGTGATAACCCGGCAGCGATGAAGCAGGCAGGTATCGCCTATGCAACTGAGCAGATCATCGATCTGATTGCGAACCATGTAAATGGAATCCATGTATATTCAATGAATAAACCGGATGTAGCGGCGCAGATTAAGAACAACCTGTCGGAGATTCTGTAATGGCGGAAGTCAATCGGAGAGAAATATATCGGTATTTAGGAATTAAAGGGCAGCAGGAGCCGGATCCGCAGACGAAAGATCTGGTGGAGGACTGTCTGGGAGAATTAGAGCGGTCCGTCAACTGCCGGAGCTTTTTCAGACGCTATCCGCTGACGCTGTTGCCAGATTCAGAACTTGATTTTACGTGTTTTAAAGTAAAAAGCCGGGCGCTCAGCCGCAATTTAAAGGACTGCCAGGAGGTCATCCTTTTTGCGGCGACGCTGGGGGCTGGTGTGGATCTGCTTCTGCGCCGATACAGCCGTCTTTCGATGAGCCGGGCGGTTGTCCTGCAGGCGTGCGCGGCGGCACGGATTGAGAGTTACTGCAATGAAATCAATGACAAATTAAAAGCGGAGGCAGCAGAAGAAGGACTCTATCTGCGTCCCCGCTTTTCGCCAGGTTATGGAGATCTGCCGCTTTCGTGCCAGCCGGATTTCTGCCGGGTACTGGAAGCGGAAAAGACGGTGGGGATTACATTGACGGAAAGTTTTTTGATGATGCCGTCCAAGTCGGTGACGGCGGTCATCGGAGTATCGAAGATAGCGGCGGGCTGTGTGAAAGAGGGCTGTGAGGTCTGTTCAAACAAAAACTGCCTGTACCGGAGAGATAAATAAGTAAGAAACAAAAAACAGAGAGGAAGCTGACATGGGTATACGGGAAGATTGGAACGATAAAATACTGGTATTTGACGGAGGAATGGGAAGTCTTCTGCAGGGAGCCGGGCTGAAACCGGGCGAACTGCCGGAAACCTGGAATATCAAGCATCCGGAGGTTCTGGTAAAGATCCATGAGGATTATCTGAACGCGGGCGCGAATATTATTTTATCGAATACATTCGGCGCGAACCGCCTGAAATACAATGAGGCAGCCGAGTTTAATCTGGATGAGATCGTGGATGCGGCGATGAAAAATGCCCGGACAGCGGTAGAACACTGCGGCCGTGGTTATGTAGCGCTGGATCTGGGACCGACCGGACGCCTTTTAAAGCCAATGGGTGATCTGGACTTTGAGGAGGCGGTCTCCATCTATACCGAGGTGGTAAAGGCAGGCGTGCGAGGCGGCGCGGATCTGATTCTGATCGAGACGATGAGCGACACGTATGAACTCAAGGCAGCGGTTCTGGCGGCAAAGGAAAATTCCGATCTTCCAATCTTTGCAACCACAATTTTCGATGGAAAAGGCAAACTTTTAACTGGCGGAACACCGAAGTCCGTTGTGGCACTTTTGGAAGGTTTGGGCGTGGATGCGCTCGGAATCAATTGTGGATTAGGTCCGGTTCAGATGAAGCCGATTGTGGAAGAACTGCTTCGGTATGCGTCGATCCCGGTGGTTGTCAATCCAAATGCGGGACTTCCGCGAAGCGAGGGAGGAAAGACCGTATATGATATTGATCCGCCAGAATTTGTCGAGGAAATGAAAGGAATGCTGGAGATGGGCGTTTCGGCAGTCGGGGGCTGCTGTGGTACGACCCCGGAGCACATCCGTCTGCTGGCAGAGATGTGTAAGGGCAGAACGAGAAAGCCGATCGAGCCGAAAAATGACACTCTCATCACTTCCTACGCGTCGGTAGTTGAGATGGGAACCGATCCGGTCATTATTGGCGAGCGCATCAATCCGACCGGAAAATCAAAATTCAAACAGGCGCTGCGCGATCACAACCTGGAATATATCCTGCGCGAGGCGATCACCCAGCAGGAAAATGGCGCTGCGGTGCTTGACGTCAACGTGGGACTGCCGGAGATCGATGAAGTGGCGATGATGCGCGAGGTCGTACAGGAATTGCAGGCGGTGACCGAGCTTCCGCTGCAGATTGATACGACTGATACAGAGGCGATGGAACAGGCGCTGCGTATTTATAATGGAAAGGCACTGATTAACTCTGTCAATGGCAAACAGGAGGTCATGGACGCTGTATTTCCGCTGGTAAAACATTACGGCGGCACGGTGGTTGCGCTGACGATCGACGAGGAAGGCATTCCGGCGACGGCGGACGGACGTATGGCGATCGCGCGGAAAATCTGTGCGGAGGCGGAAAAGTATGGCATCCAGAAAAAAGACATCGTGATCGATGCGCTCTGTATGACGATCAGCTCCGAGCCGACCGGCGCGCTGGTGACGCTGGAGACGGTGCGCCGTGTCCGTCAGGAACTTGGCTGCAATACGATTCTCGGCGTTTCAAACATTTCCTTCGGATTACCGCAGCGTGAGATTGTCAACTCCAATTTCTTTACGATGGCGATGCAGAGCGGTCTGACCGCAGCGATCATCAATCCAAATTCGGCGGCAATGATGCGTTCTTATTATAGTTACCGGGCTCTGGCAGCACTGGATGAACACTGCGGCGATTATATTGAGCAGGCAGCGCGGCTGGCGATTCCAAAGGCAGGTGCGGGCGGAGCTTCCGGCGCAGGTGCAGCAGGCAGCGCAGGTTCGGGTGCCCCGGCGGCAGGTGCAGCTGGAGCTTCCGGCAGTGCGGACACTGGCAGCCAGGCATCCGGTCCGGAGCATCAGCTTACGGTCAGTGTGGAGAGAGGTTTAAAAGAGCAGGCGGCATCGGCAGCCGGGGAACTCTTAAAGACCATGGATTCCCTGACCGTCATCAATTCCTGCATGATCCCGGCACTCGATAAGGTCGGAAAGGGTTTTGAGGCAGGCACCGTCTTTCTGCCGCAGCTTCTGATGAGTGCGGAGGCAGCAAAATCGGCGTTTGAGGTCATCAAAAACCAGATGGAGTCCTCCGGGGAAGCAGGAGAGAAGAAGGACAAGATCGTGCTGGCGACCGTCAAGGGTGATATTCATGACATTGGAAAAAATATCGTAAAAGTATTATTGGAGAATTACAGCTATGATGTGCTGGATTTAGGTAAGGACGTAGCTCCGGAGGCGATCGTGGAAGAGACGATCAAGAACCATGTAAGACTGGTCGGTCTGTCCGCCCTGATGACGACCACCGTGCCGAGCATGGAGGAGACGATCAAGCAGCTCCGCAAGGAAGCACCGTGGGCGAAAGTCATGGTCGGCGGCGCGGTTCTGACCCAGGAATACGCGGATATGATCGGAGCAGATGCGTATTGCCGCGATGCGATGGCGTCTGTTAATTATGCGCAGCAGGTGCTGGTCTAACGCTTGACAGTCTGCCTTACTTAGACTAAAATTAGGGTAATTAAAACTAAGAATTGACGAGGGAGGGACAGCTATGGTATCGAAGAAAGTGAAAGTGGTTAATCCATCGGGACTTCACCTGCGGCCGGCTGGCGTGCTTTCGCAGACCGCGATGAAATTTAAGAGCCGGACTCTGATTGAGTGCGGGGAGAAACATATTGTGGCAAAGAGCGTGCTGAACGTGATGGCAGCGGGTATCAAGTGCGGCACCGAGATCACGGTTGCCTGCGACGGACCGGATGAGGAAGAAGCGCTGAAGACGATTACCGAGGCGATCGAGAGCGGACTCGGAGAAGAACTGGAACAGTAAGGTATCAGCCATTGCCTGCACAGTGTGCGGACGGTGACACACATATCAGAACCAGAGGGGGATATTGCAGAACGGCAGAAATTGCAGTTGTGCAGGTATCCCTTTTTAGATGGAAAAGAGGGGTTTTTATGGAACTGAAAATTTACGAACACAAAGCGCAGTATTATGAAACCGACCAGATGGGAATCATTCACCATGCAAATTACCTACACTGGTTTGAGGAAGCGCGGATCGACATGATGGAGCAGATGGGAATGGGATATGACATCATGGAAAAACAGGGGATCATAAGCCGGTGCTGTCGGTTCACTGCGATTATAAGAGCATGGCGCGGTTTGGCGAGACGGTGCAGGTGCTGGTTCAGATGAAGGAATACAACGGCATCCGCATGACGCTGGAATACACGGTTTTTGACAAGGAAACGGGCGCAATCCGCTGCGTGGGTGAGAGCCGCCATTGTTTCCTGACCCGCGACGGAAAGCCGGTTTCCCTGAAACGCAACTATATCGAGATGGATCGTGCGTTTAGGGAATACAGCGAACAGAGCCAAAAAGAAGAGTAAATGCTGACTGGTTCGAAAATGACAGATGCGCTTATAAAGTGCTTGAAAAGCGGGAAAATTGTGGTATGATGTAAAAGATAAAAAAAGAAACGCAGAGTAGGAATACAGGCGTTAAGTGCCGGTTGAACAGGGAGTTGTCAGCCGGACGAAGAGACCCTCCGGGGTTTCGCGGTCAGTATTCCGCATCCCGCTGCATCGTTGATACAATCTATCTCCTGATGTGGTTCGAGAGATCTGCAGAAAAGGAGGTATTTTTTTATGAAAAAATTTGCAGTATGTTATCAGGCATCCTTTCAGGAACTGAAACACGTGAAAACACTCACGACTGCCGCCATGCTGATGGCTGTCTCCGTTGTTCTGGGATACTTCACGATTGAGGCTGGTCCGTATTTGAAAATCGGATTCGGCGGTGTGGTCAACCAGTTTGTCTACTACCTCTTCGGTCCGGTGGCTGGAGCGGTCTATGGCGGAGTCTTGGACCTGGTCAAATATGTCGTAAAGCCGACAGGGGCATTTTTTCCGGGATTTACGCTGAATGCGATGCTGGGCGGCGTGCTATATGGCACAATTCTGTATCGGAAACCGCTTACCTTCCGCCGGGCGCTCTGGGCGGATCTGGTGGTGGCGCTGATCTGCAACATATTTTTGAACACACTCTGGCTTAGCATGATGTCTGGAAAAGCAATGATGGTGCTTCTGCCGATGCGTGTGCTTAAGAATCTCATCAAGTGGCCGGTGGATGCAGCACTCTTTTATCTGATTGCAAAACGGATGGAGAGTCTTGGACTTGTGCGGATGATCCGTAAATTCCAGGCGGAGTGATGCTGGAGGATTCGTTTTGAGCAAAAGGAAACATACATGGACAGCGAAAGTCTGCAGGCACGGTGGCTGCATGCCATGAAAGGAACCGTTTATGAAAAATGCATCATGCATGATGGAGGAAAACAGATGAGAGAAAAAGCAGTTTCGCGGAGCCGGGAACATTCGAAGGATGTGGCGCTTTGCGGTCTGTTTGCGGCGCTGGTCGCCGTGGGGGCATTTATCAAGGTTGTCATTCCGACCGGCGCAGATACCATGAACTTCACCTTGCAGTGGTTTTTCGTGATGCTGGCAGCATTTCTGCTGGGCTCCAGACGGGCATTTACCAGTGTGGGTGTCTATTTGCTGATTGGACTTGCGGGCGTCCCGATCTTTGCACGCGGCGGCGGTCCGGCGTATCTGCTGCGCCCGACCTTTGGTTTTCTGCTGGGATTTCTCCTTGCGGCGTGGGTCATGGGAAAGGTCTGTGAATGTTTGAATTCCTGGAAAATGGGAGCGCTGATGACGGCGGCGACGGCTGGATATGTGGTATATTATGGAATGGGAATGGTTTATTTCTATCTGATTACCCATCTCGTAACCCTGCAGCCGATCGGCTGGAAAGCGATTGTGCTGGTTTACTGCCTGCCGGAGATGCCGGCGGATTATATTCTCTGCATTCTGGCGGCGATCATGGCAAGACGGCTGCGCCCGATGGTACAGGCGTATCTGTAGAGAAAAATGAATAGGATATAAAAAAGACAGACAGTCTGAATGCAGTGCAGCAAACGGGCTGTCTGTTTTTGTCTCATAGAAAACGTTACTGTTCACGCATACATGTACAGTAACGGCACATTCTTTTGTAACGCTGCCAGTTGTGTTTGCCCCCTATCATTTTTGCAGAAAATATGGTAAAATGTACGGAGATTACGACAGGGGAGGATTTGGGCGTTACAGGTTTTTGGTCTTGGAAAACGTCTGAAGAGGATGCAAAAACGAAAACCAGCGAACGATCAGAATCCAACCTGATAAAAAGGAGAAGTATGTATGAGTGAGAATTGCAGTCATAATTGTTCAAGCTGCGGCGAAACGTGTGCCAGCCGGACGATGGAGAGTTTCCGGGTGCCGTTAAATCCACAGAGTTCAGTTAAAAAAGTAATTGGTGTAGTCAGCGGCAAGGGCGGCGTCGGAAAATCCCTGGTGACATCCCTGATGGCATGTAAGATGCGTGCGAGAAACAACCGCGTTGGCATTCTTGATGCAGATATTACAGGACCGTCGATCCCGAAGGCATTTGGCATTCACGGCATGGTAGGTGTGACAGCGGATCAGCTGATGCTGCCGCGCACGACCTCGACGGGGATAGAGATTCTTTCTTCGAACCTGATTCTGGAGCATGAGACGGATCCGGTAATTTGGCGTGGACCGGTTGTGGGCGGCGTGATTAAGCAGTTCTGGAGCGAGGCACTCTGGAAGGACATTGATTATATGTTTGTCGATATGCCTCCGGGAACCGGCGATGTGCCGCTGACTGTATTTCAGTCCCTGCCGCTGGCAGGTATTATTATTGTGACTTCCCCGCAGGAGCTGGTTTCGATGATCGTGGCAAAAGCGGTCAACATGGCGAAGAAGATGGATATTCCGATTCTGGGACTGGTTGAAAACATGAGTTATCTGGAATGTCCGGACTGCGGAAAGAAGATTTCTGTGTTCGGTGAAAGCCATATCGAGGAGACGGCAGACGAGTATGGGATTCCGGTGCTTGCGAAGATTCCGATCGATCCGTCGATTGCGTCCAAGGTGGACGAGGGGCTGGTTGAGTATGTGGAATCCCCATGGCTGGATGCGGCGGCTGACGCAGTTGAGAAGGCATAAAAGAATATAGATATATAGAAGAGGTGGAAGAATACAAATGAATATTGCTCAGAATCCCAACAGCGAGCTGAGCCATTTCGCGGTCAATACGCCTCAGGTGTTTGAGATTCCTGAGACATTCCGGGAGACGGCAAGGCAGTTTCAGGAAGCGATGATGCAGTACAGCTGCGCGATTCGAGAGTTTAAGACGAAGCTGGAAGTGCTCAACGATGAGCTTTCCATGCGGAATGCAAGAAACCCGATCGAGATGATCAAGGCGAGAGTGAAGAAGCCGAAGAGTATTGTAGAAAAACTGCAGCGGCGCGGACTTCCGCTTTCGATCGAATCGATGGAGTCCAACCTGGATGATATAGCGGGTGTCCGTGTGATATGTTCGTTTGTGGACGATATTTACGAGATCAGCCGGATGCTGGAACGCCAGGATGATGTGACCATCATTGCGATCAAGGATTATATCAAGGCGCCGAAGGAAAACGGCTACCGCAGCTACCACATGATCGTGGAAGTACCGGTATTCTTTTCAAACAGTAAGAAAAATATCCGTGTGGAAGTCCAGATCCGCACGATCGCCATGGATTTCTGGGCGAGTCTGGATCACCAGCTCAAGTATAAAAAGCAGCTGGATGCCCAGGAAGCCGCAGAGATCGGTGCGGAGCTGAAAAAGTGCGCGGATGTCATCGCGGAGACGGATTGCAAGATGTTAAGCATCCGTCAGAAGATTGAGGAAAAACATCCGATGCAGGAAGAATATCGTGATGTAAACGAATAGCTCATGTATCGGGGTGCTTTTGGCGGCTGAAGCGCCTGCCATATCTTTAATACATAAAATAGGACAGGGTTTCGGTAATTCGGAACCCTGCTTTTTTATAGATCGAGAGTGCCGGATAATTGTCACTGCTGACGTGAAGAACAATCCGGGTGCAGCCGCGCGTGATCAGATCGTTTAAGACCAGACAGAAAGCAGCTTCACCGATTCCCAGTCCGCGGCAGAGGTCATGGACCCGGAAACCGTAGAAACAGGCATGAAATGTGCCGGGAACGTCCGGGACGGGCTGCATACGCGCCATGCACACGGCAGCCGGAGAGCACATCGGATCCGGCGGAGTCTCTAAAAATTCATAGGTCAGAATTGTAACGGCCGGATCTGGATCATCGGCGCTGTGGAAGCAGTCCCAGCAACTGTCGGGATCAACACTTTCGTTGACGTCACCTTCCGGTGCAGAAGTGCAGGTAAAGGTAAGCGGGCGTTTTTCAACCATGGGAGAGTCAAAGCGTTCGGCCGCCGGGTCAAAGTCCCATTTCATCTGATATTCCTGATCAACGCGGTCAGCGTGAATGGCTTTCATCGTGGCAGCCGTATCAGCAGATTCCGGGTCAACCGGAAATAGAATATCGTGCTCACCGGAGATGTCGCAGGCTTTTTCTAAGAGTGCGGCAAAATATCCGCGTCGGCGCAGGGAAGGGCGGGTGAAGGCGATGCATTCGACGGGTTCCTCGTCCGAAGAGCCATCCGGTGGAAGGAGCATTCCCATGATGGCTGCAAGTGTCTCTGATTCATCCAGAAGAAGCAGGAAACAATTTCCGTCTTCAAATGGGAAAGAAATGTGGATTGGCTGCGTCTTCTGGCATTCATTCAACAGTGCCAGGATCTGTTCTGCCTGTCTGGCAGAGAGTGAGTTTGTCTGAATTAAATTCATAACTTCTAATCCTTTCTTTCTTGCGATACAAAGTGTACCAGCCACGAAAAGCAGCTGGGAAGATAAGTCTTTCATAAAGATAAACGTATTTGCGGATAAAAACTTCACGCTTTTTGGAACGAAAATGTCTGGATTTTACGAATCGGAAAAGCTTACCTGTATCGTATAAAAAAGACGCAAAAAATTCAAGGAAATTGACAGAATTTATGCTAATTTTCATATTGTCCTATAAATTTGAGAGTGATAGAATAGAGGCATTAAATACGAAAGGTGAAGACATCATGAAGTACTTGAAAGAAGTGACAATTATTTTTGGCATCACAATGTTGGGAGAGTTTTTGAACTATCTGCTTCCGTTTCCGGTTCCGTCTGGCGTATACGGATTGTTCATTCTTCTGCTTCTGCTTTGCACAGGTGCATTACATACAGAAGATGTGGCGGAAGTGGGAGATTTCTTCCTGGATACGATGCCGATTATGTTTATACCGGCAGGTGTAGGTCTGCTTGACAGCGTGCAGGAGGCGGAGTCCATCCTGGTGCCGCTGACCGTGATTACCGTGATTTCGACGGTATTTGTTATGGTTGCGACCGGGTGCGTGGCGCAGAGCATTATCCGCAGAAAGAATAAAGGAGGTGCGAAAGCATGAATGGACTGATTCATTCTTCTCTTTATTTTGGAATGCTGGTCAGCGTCGGCGCGTATATGTTGGGCGTCTGGCTGAAAAAGAAGACCGGCTGGGCGATTTTAAATCCGCTGCTGGTTGCAATTATAGTTGTGATTGCATTTTTATCTGTTTTTCATATAGAATATAAGGAGTATAACCGCGGTGCGGTGTATCTGGGCTATTTCCTGACACCGGCGACGGTCTGTCTGGCGATTCCGCTGTATAAGCAGCTGGAGCTTTTGCGCCAGCACCTGATTGCGGTTGCTTCTGCAATCGTGGCAGGGGTAGCGGGAAGTGTCGGCAGTATCTATGTGATGTGCCGTTTCTTTCAGCTGGAGCATACGCACTATGTGACATTGCTTCCAAAGTCCATTACGACGGCGATTGGCATGGGCGTCAGCGAAGAAGCGGGCGGTATCGTGACGCTGACGGTTATCAGCATTATAATTACAGGAATTTTGGGAAATATTATAGCCGACTGGCTGTTTCAGATATTTAAAATTGAAGAGCCAATCGCGAAGGGTCTGGCACTTGGAACGGCAGCTCATGCGATTGGAACGGCAAAGGCGCTGGAATTAGGCGAGATCGAGGGTGCGATGAGCAGCTTGTCAATTGCGGTCGCCGGTCTTTTGACCGTAGTGGTAGTACCACTGATGTCGGGACTGATTTAAAGGTGGTGCTGAAACGGTCAGAATTTGTATAGAAATTGGAATGCACATAGAGAGGCAGAGAAAAAGATACTGCGGGTCATGCGCATGATAACGGCAGCAAAAAGATAGGAGGGGAGCAGGTATGATGAATTTGTATGAGGCGATAGGATGTCGCCATTCAGTTCGAAAATACACCGATCGGGAGGTCACGGAGAAGCTGCGTGGGCAGATCCTGTCCTATTTTGATAAGACCTCCCGGTTAAATGACCGGATCCGGGTTGAGGCAGTGATATTCGACAATACAAAGAAAAAAGCCGATGTCCACGGACTCTGGAAGGTGGATGCTCCCTACTATCTGGCGATCTATTCGGACCAGGAGGAAGGCTGCGAGCGCAATGCCGGTTATCTGATGGAGCAGATGGTGCTCTATATGACGGCAAAAGGGCTTGGAACCTGCTATTTGGGCAGCGTGCAGCCGGCGCAGAAGGTGCGCGGCGGCAAACGCTGCCTGATGATGGTCGCATTCGGCTACCCGGAGGGCAAGCTCTACCGTGAAAGCCCGCTGGCAAAGCGCCTCCCGCTCAATGAACTCTGTATTTTCAAGGAAGAAGCCGGAGAGCAGATGAAGACGATTCTCCGTGCGGCGCGTCTCGCACCGTCCGCGATGAACACCCAGCCGTGGCGCTTCATCGTCTATTCCGACCGAATCTATGTGTTCGCCCTAAAAACCCGCTTTCCGGGCAAGAGCTTCCATGCGATGCGCGAATTCAGCATCGGCATCATGCTCTCCCACATTATGCTCGCCGCCGAAGAACTCTGGATGGAACTTCAGACGGAGACGGAGGAACATTTTGCGGCTAAAAGTTACAAAAATGGAGATTATGTGGCGACGTTGACGCTGCATTAGATGCATTGATTCATTGTATTAAATGTTGAAATAGTTTATATTTGAGCAAGAAAAACTAATTTTGCAATTTTAAAACCAATTATTCAAAGAAACGATACACTCAAGAAAGAAGCGCGCCAGCCGTCCGATGCCGTGACAGCTGGCGCGCTTCTTTCGGGGCAATCAAAAGGGCATAAGCAAAAACCCTTTTTTCCTTGCTCCGTGCCCTTGAAAGCGCCCTCCACTTATGATAAAATAAGTTGATTATTTATGAGAGATACTCTGGAGGAGAACGTGATGGTTAGTAAATTGATTGAGAAGATTCAGAAGACAAAGGCACCGATCTGTGTAGGACTGGATCCGATGCTTGGATATATTCCGGAGCACGTGAAGGAAAAAGCATTTGCGGAGTTCGGAGAGACCCTGGAAGGAGCGGCAGAGGCGATCTGGCAGTTTAACTGTGCGATCGTGGATGCGACGGCTGATCTGATTCCGGCGGTCAAACCGCAGATTGCGATGTATGAGCAGTTTGGCATCGAAGGCCTGAAAGCGTATGACCGGACTGTCAAATACTGCCAGCAGAAGGGTTTAATTGTCATCGGAGACATCAAGCGCGGCGACATCGGTTCCACATCGGCTGCCTACGCAACCGGTCATCTCGGCAGCGTGAAGGTTGGAAATACGACCTGTTCCGCGTTCAATACCGAGTATGTGACGGTCAATCCGTATCTGGGAACCGACGGCGTGAAACCATTTGTGGACGAGTGCAACGCATCCGACCGCGGTATCTTTGTACTGGTAAAGACTTCTAACCCATCCAGTGGCGAGTTCCAGGATCGTCTGGTGGACGGCCGCCCGCTTTATGAGCTGGTAGCGGAGAAGGTCGTTGAGTGGGGGGAGGCTTCCATGGATGGCGACTACAGTAATGTAGGCGCAGTTGTGGGCGCAACTTACCCGGAGATGAGCAAGATTCTGCGTAAGCTGATGCCGAAGACTTACTTTCTGGTTCCGGGTTATGGCGCACAGGGCGGTACGGCAGAAGACTTAAAATACTGCTTCAACGAGGATGGACTGGGCGCGATCGTCAATTCTTCCCGCGGTATCATCGCAGCATACAAGAAAGACGCATACGCCAAATTCGGTCCGGAGCATTTTGCGGACGCATCGAGACAGGCTGTCATTGATATGATTGCGGACATCGGACGCGTACTGTAAGGAGGAGCTCATGGCACAGAAGAAAGAGACAGCAGTTGTATATAGTCAGGAAGAACTGGCACCTGGCATTTTCAGTATGTGGATCGTGACGGACATAGCGGACGAGGCAAGACCGGGACAGTTTATCTCGGTCTACAGCCAGGACGGTTCCAGACTTCTTCCGCGCCCGATCAGTATCTGCGAGGCAGATCCGGATGAAGGACGCCTGCGGATCGTATACCGGATTGCCGGTAAAGGAACGGATGAATTTTCCAAATATGTTTCCGGAGACTCGATCGACATCATGGGACCTCTGGGAAATGGTTTCCCGCAGGAGGGCGAAAATGTATTTCTGATCGGCGGCGGTATCGGTGTTCCGCCGATGCTTGAGATGGCGAAACAGTTAAACTGCGAAAAACAGATCATTTTAGGATACCGGGATGAAAATCTCTTCCTCCGGGATGAATTTGAGGCATATGGAGAAGTCTTTGTGGCGACCGAGGACGGAAGCGTCGGCACGAAGGGCAATGTCCTGGACGCGATCCGGGAGCAGAACCTGACGGCGGATGTGATCTACGCCTGCGGACCGACCCCGATGCTGCGCGCCATCAAGGAGTATGCGGCAGAAAAGGGAATCAAGTGCTATATTTCCCTGGAGGAGAAGATGGCATGTGGAATCGGCGCCTGTCTGGCATGTGTCTGCCAGTCGAAGGATGTAGACCACCACAGCAATGTACACAACAAGCGGATCTGCAAGGATGGTCCCGTATTTTTAGCCGAGGAGGTAGAATTATGAGACAGATGGCAGTCAATCTTGCGGGTGTAGAGCTTAAAAACCCGGTCATGACGGCATCCGGAACCTTTGGTTCAGGGGCAGAGTACGGCGAGATGGTCGATCTGAACAAGCTCGGCGCGGTTGTGACCAAGGGTGTGGCAAATGTGCCGTGGCCAGGCAATCCGACCCCGCGTATTGCGGAGGTGTACGGCGGCATGATCAACGCGATCGGCTTACAGAATCCGGGGTATGATTTATTTGCATCGAGGATATCCCGTTTTTACGTCAGTATGATACGAAGATTATCGTCAATGTATGTGGAAAAACGACGGAAGATTACGTCGATGTAGTGGAAAAACTGGCGAGCCAGCCGGTCGATATGCTGGAGATCAACATTTCCTGCCCGAACGTCAAGGAGGGCGGCATCGCATTTGGACAGGATCCGAAAGCAGTGGAGGCGATCACCCGCGAGGTAAAACGCCATGCGAAACAGCCGATTATCATGAAGCTCAGCCCGAATGTTACCGACATCACGGAGATGGCGAAGGCAGCCGAGGCAGGCGGTGCGGATGTGCTGTCCCTGATCAACACACTGACTGGCATGAAGATCGATATTAACCGGAGAACCTTTGCGGTAGCCAACCGTACCGGCGGTCTGTCCGGTCCGGCAGTGAAACCAGTGGCAGTCCGCATGGTTTACCAGGTGGCGCAGGCGGTCAAGCTTCCGATCATCGGCATGGGCGGTATCATGAATGCGGACGATGCGATCGAATTTATTCTGGCAGGCGCAAGCGCGGTGGCAGTCGGTACGGCGAATTTCCATAATCCGTATGCGACGGAGGAGATCGTGAAGGGCATCGACGCCTACATGGAAAAATATGGCATTGAAGATATACATGAACTGATTGGTGCGGTTCGGTAAGATAGGAGAGTATGATGGAACAGTATAAGCAGGAATTTATCAATTTCATGGTAGAGAGCGAAGTGCTCAAGTTTGGCGAATTTACCCTAAAGAGCGGACGTAAATCTCCGTTCTTCATGAACGCGGGTGCATATGTAACCGGTACGCAGCTGCGCCGTCTGGGCGAGTATTACGCAAAGGCGATTCATGACAACTATGGTCTGGATTTCGATGTCCTGTTTGGACCGGCTTACAAGGGAATCCCGCTGGCAGTTGCCACCTCGATGGCGATCAGTGAGCTGTACGGCAAAGAAGTACGTTACTGCTCCAACCGGAAAGAGGTCAAGGATCACGGCGATACCGGCATCCTTCTGGGAAGCAAGTTAAAGGACGGCGACCGCGTCGTTATCATCGAGGATGTAACCACTTCCGGTAAATCCATCGAGGAGACCTTCCCGATCCTCAAATCCCAGGCAGATGTGGAGATCAAAGGCCTGATGGTATCTTTAAACCGTATGGAGCGCGGCAAGGGAGAAAAGTGTGCGCTGGATGAGATCAAGGAACTGTACGGCTTCCCGACCGCAGCGATCGTATCGATGTCAGATGTCGTAGAGTGCCTGTACAACAAGGAGTGCCAGGGCAAGGTCGTGATCGACGATACACTGAAAGCAGCGATCGACGCATACTATGAGCAGTACGGTGCAAAATAGAGATTTGGTTCACGGAGCGGCATGCTTGAAATGGGAAATGCCATGCGACGGAGTGTAAGAAGGAGCGGATCGATATGGAAAAGATCTACAAAACGATGCAGGGAACCGGTGTGATTAATATCGTGATTGGAAGTGTGATCATCACGGTAGGGCTGGCAGCCGGTGTGATGGCGATCGTCAGCGGTGCGTTTTTACTGAAACGCAAATCAGATATTACATTCTAAAAATTGGATTTGAAACAGGGCAGATATGCCCAGTCGAAAGAGAAAAACCGTATGACCGGGGACGGTGTACGGTTTTTCTCATTTCTGGCAGTTTATGTGGGGAATTATGTGGAAACGGACAAAAACGCATCAGAAGGTGTGCTGGATATTCTTTGTCGCATACCTGGTGCTTCTTATATATTTTATGTTTTTTTCGGACGGATTCGGGCGCGCGCCGCATGTGGAGTATGCCTATAATCTCGTTTTATTTAAGGAAATCAAACGGTTTTATATTTATCGTGATATAGTGGGGACGGAAGCGTTCCTGTTAAATACGGCTGGCAACGTGGTGTGCTTCATGCCGTTTGGATTTTTCCTGCCGATCATCAGTTCGAGATTTGGAAAATGGTACCTGATGTTGATTCTGAGCTTCCTTCTGACTTTGAGCATCGAGACGATTCAGCTCGTATTCAAGGTGGGAAGTTTTGATGTGGATGATATGTTTTTAAATACGTTAGGTGGAATTGCTGGCTACCTCTGCCAGTGGATTACACGTGCAATTGGGAGGTGTCTGCATGGGACGTCAAACAGATAACCGGATTTCTTATATCCGCAAGCCGATGGCAGAACACGGCTATCTCTGTCTGGGACTGGCGGGAGTCGGTCTGCTGCTGTGCGTGGCAGGGATGGCATTCAGTGTCCGCAGCCAGGGCAATACGCCGGTCGGCGCGCTGTCGATGTGCTTTTCGAGCATATTATTTTCCGTGGCGTCGCTGATGTACGGATGGAAATCTTTTAAAGAAGAAGAAAAAAATTATATATTCGCGAAAATTGGTACGATTTTGTCGGGGCTTCTGGTCATCTGGTGGATTGTGACGATTTTGATTGGCATCCGGGGCTAAGAATGAATGGTTTTTATGCGTGGCTTGCCTGGAATGCCGGACCAATGGAACGCCGGTAAGAGCCTTTGCGGCGGGCGTGGTTTGAAAGTGAAATTTGGCGATGGCAGAAGGAGGGAAATATCTGAACATGAAATATTGGGAACTTTTGAAAGAAGAAAATGAGGCGGTTGCGGAGCGCCATGAGCTCGCGATGGAGCGCATCGGCCATATGAAAGAAGAAGCGACGGTTGGCGAGCCATACCGGGCATTTTTTGAGCGCACCGTCCAGTTTATCGAGCTGATAGAAGAAACCTTCCAGAAACAGATGGATGGGACGCTGGCGGCGATGAGCCAGGAAGAGGCGGCAGAATTTAACCGGACACTTTATGCGGATATACTTCCAGGGGCGTATGGGAAGAGCTTTGCGAACCCGGACTATGCGGCAAAAGAGCTGGGAGAGAACTATGGTCCGTGGCTGTCATTTCTCTATACGGAGATCCGCAGCGCGATCGTTTACGCCTATGAAAGCCGTCTGGTGGATGTGACGGTGTTGGAGGAACTGTTTATTGAGGTTTACAATCTGTTTGAGGGCGGGACGCCGGAGCTGGCGGAGCTTCGCGAGCCGCTTTATTATTTTGTCAGCGATTACTGTGACCGGATGCTTCCGTGGCGGGTGCGTGAGACGCTGGATCCGTCGCTGGATTTTGGAAAATCGATCATCATGGACAGTGATTTAAACGATCTGCGTTATCTGTACCGGTTTGGCGAATATATCTCGGAGACAGAGCTTGCGACGGCACGTTTTATGAATGAGCTGCCGGAGGAGACGGTACGCCGGATGGCAGATACCTACACAGAAGGCTACCGCAAGGGATTTGCGGCGACCGGACGCAGCTATGAGGGCAAGAAAACGGTGCAGATCCGTTACCACATCGGATTTGAGCGCATGATCCGGATGGCAGTGGAAAATTTCCGCGAACTCGGTCTGGAGCCGATCATTGCCCGCGCCTCCATCGGCACGGTGAACCGGATGGCGGCGCGCACGAACGGTTACTATGGCACACCGGCAAACCGCCAGTACGAGTATGATCACCGCTACGACAATGCGGTTTACCTGGACAAGGCCTTTCGTGAGCGGAAACTGTCTATTTTGAAGGTGGCATATGAGACATACAAGGATCTGGCGTCGGTATATGCCGGTCCGGCAGTGGTGGAAACCTTCGGCGAGGCCGGATTTGAGCCGGTCAATGCAGCAGCAGCCTTTTCTTTAAGTGAAAAACAGGAGAAACTGCTGTTATCCTACAGCAATGAGGCGATGCAGATTGTGGACGCGTATATTCCGGGAACGGAGACGAGCTTCACAATCATTGCATTCCCGCTTCCGGAGATCGGAGCGGAGTTTGAGGCGATTTTTAAGGAGACGATCCGCATCAATACGCTGGACTATGAGCTGTACCGCGACATCCAGCAGATCATGATCAACGAACTGGATCAGGCATCGCAAGTCCACATCAGCGGACGCGGCGGCAACCGTACCGATCTGACCGTACAGCTTCACACGCTTGCTGAGCCGACGAAACAGTCGAATTTCGAAAACTGTGTGGCGGATGTAAATATTCCGGTTGGAGAAGTCTTTACCTCCCCGCAGCTTGCTGGGACAAACGGGCTTCTGCATGTCGGCAGCGTCTATATTGGGGAATTTCAGTTCAAAGATCTGGAAATCCGGTTTGAAAATGGTATCGCTGTCTCCTATACCTGCAAAAACTTTGAGACGGAAGAGGAAAATAAGGCGTTAGTGAAACAGATGATCCTCAAAAACCATGAGACGCTGCCGATGGGCGAGTTTGCGATTGGCACCAACACAACTGCGTATGAGGTAGCGCTGCGCTACGGCATTCTCGACAAATTCCCGATTCTGATTGCCGAGAAGATGGGACCGCACTTTGCGGTAGGCGATACCTGCTACAGCTGGATGGAGGACTGCCCGGTCTTCAACCCGGATGGACGCGAGATGGTGGCGCGTGAGAATGAGATTTCAGCAAAACGCAAAGAAAACCCGCAGGAGGCATATTTTGGCTGCCATACAGACATTACAATCCCGTACTCCGAGCTGGATACGATCGAGGCGATTCATCCAGATGGAACGAGTGTAAAGATCATCGCGGGCGGACGGTTTGCGCTGCCGGGGACGGAGAAGCTGAATGAGCCGCTGGAAAAATAAAAAGAAAAAGTCATAGAAAACAGGTTTATTCTCATATAATCTCCTGAAAAGGGATTCCGGAGCAGCCGGATGGGAGATAGAATCAGAAAATGGATAGCCGTTCTGCTGGCAGGAAGTATACTGGCGATGATTCAGTTGGTTCCGGCCGGCGGGGCGGTTTTTGTTCGTGAAAACATAGAAAATAAAGAGATTCTGGGAGAGAAAGAGACTTCTCTACAACAGACCCTTCACGCCCGCGCCTGGGTTCTCATGGATGCGGACAGTGGGCGTATTCTGGCGGAGAAAGATGCGGATACCGCTTATCCGATGGCAAGCACGACGAAGATTCTGACCTGCATTCTCGCACTGGAACAGGGAAATCCCGATGACTGGGTCGGGGTATCAGAGAAAGCGGCCTCCATGCCGGATGTCCAGCTCAATATGCGGGCGGGGGAGCGGTACCGCCTATCGGATCTACTCTATTCCCTGATGCTGGAATCCCACAACGACAGCGCCGTGGCGGTGGCGGAGCACATCGGGGGAAGCGTGGAAGAATTTGCGGAGAAAATGAACCGGAAAGCGCGGGAGATAGGATGTAAGAATGTTTGTTTCGTGACACCGAACGGTCTGGACGTTGCGGATGCGGATGGAAACGAACACAGCGCTTCGGCGGCGGATATGGCGCGGATCATGCGCTACTGCGCGTTCCAGTCGCCGTGCCGCGAAACATTTCTGGAAATTACCCGTACGGCATCACGGACGATTCAGGATGAGTCGGGAAACCGTTCATTTTACCTGGCAAACCACAACGCGCTTTTAAGCCAGTGCGCGGAGGTGCTGTCGGGCAAGACAGGATTTACCGGGAAAGCCGGGTACTGTTATGTAGCGGCGTTAAAAAAAGAAGGAAAAGCATTTACGGTGGCGCTTCTCGGCTGCGGGTGGCCGCCGCACAAGACGTACAAATGGGCGGATATGCGGAAACTCGATCAGTATGCATTTGATACATATAACTGGTATGATATATTTGACCGGGAGAAAACATTTCCGGAGGTGGAGGTGAGGCGGGGCGTGAAAGGAACGACGGCGCTCACACTGAATCTGCCATCGGAAAAACAGACGTTTCTGATGCTTCTGCGCGCGGACGAGAAGCCAGACATCCGTTATGAGTACCCGACCGAGCTGGAAGCACCGGTTCATGAAGGACAGGAGGTCGGGCAGGCATCCTATTATATTAATGACGAGCAGGTGGCTGCTTATCCGATCTATGCGGCAGAAACAGTGGAGAAGATTGATTATGGGTGGTGTTTAAGACGATGCGTAACTTATTTTGAAAGAGAATTTCAGTCAATGTGGAAGACGTGGGGAGTTTGAGTTGTTATTACTGGGCACGTATGCGTGAACAGCAACGACTTGTTCACAATACGTTTACAAAAATCTGCTTTATTTTGCTGGTTAATTTTGTTATAACTATAGATAGTGTGAATTACTGAGAATCTTGAAAAGAATGTATTTTTTGCACAGAAAAATATTTCCAATCAGGACTCAAACAAGGATCTGGACACGGAAACGTGGAAAGAGAAAGAGAGGCACGGAGGATGAAACAGACATCACTGAGCAGAGAACAGGGGCTTGCGCTCCTTCGCAAGTATAATAAAGAACCATTTCATATTTTACATGGATTGACCGTGGAAGGCGTCATGGAGTGGTATGCCGAGCAGCTGGGATACGGGGACGAAAAAGCATTCTGGGGCATGGCAGGACTGCTGCATGACATTGATTTTGAACTTTATCCGGAAGAACACTGCGAGCGGGCACCGGAGCTTCTGCGCGACGGAGGCGCAGAGGAAGATTTAGTCCATGCGGTTGTCAGCCACGGCTACGGCATACGGGTGGATGTGGCTCCGGAACATGAGATGGAAAAGGTGTTGTTTGCAGCCGATGAGCTGACAGGGCTTATCTGGGCGGCGGCGAAGATGCGCCCGTCCAAGAGCACCAAGGACATGGAGCTTTCAAGTCTTAAGAAGAAATTTAAGGACAAGAAATTTGCGGCTGGATGTTCCAGAGATGTGATCCGCCGCGGGGCTGATCAGCTTGGCTGGGAATTAGACAAACTGATGGAACAGACGATTCTCGCCATGCGCTCCTGTGAGGATCGGGTCAAAAAAGAGATGGAGGAACTGGAGTTTTGAGAGAAAATAAACCAATGAAACTGTTGTCGGTAGCGATTCCGTGCTACAATTCGGCGGCATATATGCGTAACTGCATCGAATCCCTGCTGCCGGGCGGCGATGAGGTGGAGATCCTGATCGTGGATGACGGTTCCACAAAAGATAATACGGCGGAGATTGCCGATGAGTATGAGAGAAACTATCCGGGGATTTGCCGGGCGATTCATCAGGAAAACGGTGGTCACGGCGAGGCCGTCAATGCGGGACTGCGCAATGCGACGGGCGTCTATTATAAGGTCGTGGACAGCGACGACTGGGTCAACGAAGAAGCGTACATGGAGGTCCTGGACACGCTGCGCAAATTCGTCCATGATAATGTGACGCTGGATATGCTGATCACGAATTTTGTCTATGAAAAACAGGGCGCGAAGCACAAAAAAGTTATGAACTACAACATGGCGCTCCCAAAACGCCAGCTCATCGACTGGAACGGTGCAAGAGGCTTCCGTCTGGGACAGTATATCCTGATGCATTCGGTCATTTACCGTGTGGAAATGCTTCGGAACTGCGGCTTGGAACTGCCAAAGCATACGTTCTACGTGGATAATATTTTTGTATATCAGCCGCTTCCACACGTAAAATCCATGTACTACCTGGATGTGAATTTCTACCGCTATTTCATCGGACGCGACGATCAGTCGGTCAATGAAAAAGTCATGATCAGCCGTATTGATCAGCAGATACTCGTCACGAAGCTGATGCTGGGATATTACGATGTGACCAAGATCAAGAATCCAAAGCTGCGCCACTACATGGTCCGCTATCTGGAGATCATGATGACAGTTACTTCAATTCTGGCGATTCGCTCGGAGACAGAGGAGAATCTGAAGAAGAAAAAAGAACTGTGGCAGTATCTGAAACAGCAGAATTTCACGCTGTATATGCGCCTGCGCTGGGGCTTCCTCGGACAGGGCGTAAACCTGCCGGGAAAAGGCGGACGGAAGGTGTCGATCGCCTGCTATAAGATTTCGCAGAAGTTTTATGGGTTTAACTAGAAATTCATTATAAAAATTGAAATAATATGGATTAGAAAACGAAATCAAATCTATCATAAAAGTGAAATTAAAAGATCCGATCGTCTGGAAAGTCGAGTGTTTCCAGATGGTCGGATTTTCTGATTCTATGTCAATCATTAGATATGATTCGATAAGGGATTACCACGTGATGAATGTTAGAGACCTAGTTTTCGTAATGGCTGCGGCAGGGGGGATTTATCGCAGATAAAAAGCTGGCACCTGTCATACTTTGGCGCCAGCTTATGTTTACTTGTCTTGAGAAATCCTTTAGCGAATATATTCTGGTTCGTTCTCTGTCTCTTCCTGCGTGCTTCCCGCATATACTAACGGATAGATAGCTGCGCTTAAAAGAATCGCGCCTGCGACGTCCAGAACCGAGTGCTGTTTCAGCGAGACAGTTGCCATGCAGATAGCGACCATCAGGATACCGGAAAGAATCCGGATTACTTTGTGCTTTTTCAGAGACTCACTCTTCATGACCGCGATGTGGGTTCCGATGGAATTGTACACGTGGATGCTTGGAAATACATTCGTGTTCGTGTCAGCCTGGTGGAGCATATAGACCAGACGGGAACAGAGGTTCTTGTCCGGGTTTACGGCGGTCCGCAGGTCAGTTCCATTCGGGAACAGGGTGCAGATTAAGAGTGACAGCGTCATACCGGTAAATAAAAATGCACATAACCGGTAATATTCTTCCTTGTTCTTGAAGAACAGGTATGCAATCGCAGCGGTCACATAGGCGAACCACAGTAAATATGGGATGACGAAGTATTCATTAAACGGAATCATATCATCCAGCGATGAGTGCATGATATGGTAATTGGAGGTCACGGTTTTTTCCAGATGCATAAACCACGGAAGATAGATAAATCCGTATCCCAGAATCCATATATGCCCGTATTTCTTCAGGAGTTCCTTCAGAAAATGTTTCATATCAATCAACCTCGATTTTCTTTTTATCATAAATAAATTAACATTATTTTAACATCTCTCCAAGTTCGTCTGATTATAGCACACTCACCCGCCAACTTCAAGGCTAAATAGGGATTGTTATAAATATTAAGAAAAAGGTTATGGAATGTGAAATTTGTTAAACAAAAATTTTATGGATGGACAGGGACTTTGGATTTATATATTTTATGCGGCTGTATATATGTGTCAACCGTGAGGGTATATGCGCTATCGCCTTTCACATAGGAAGTTAGTTTTAGAGTGAATTTAGGCAAAATAAAAACAGCTTGCTCAACTGCAAGCTGCTTCATCAATAGCGAGAGGGGGATTCGAACCCTCGACACCGCGGGTATGAACCGCGTGCTCTAGCCAACTGAGCTATCTCGCCATATTAAATTTTAAAAAGTGGGACCTACAGGGCTCGAACCTGTGACCCTCTGCTTGTAAGGCAGATGCTCTCCCAGCTGAGCTAAGATCCCAGATAAAATAGCGAGAGGGGGATTCGAACCCTCGACACCGCGGGTATGAACCGCGTGCTCTAGCCAACTGAGCTATCTCGCCATATTAAATTTAGAAAAGTGGGACCTACAGGGCTCGAACCTGTGACCCTCTGCTTGTAAGGCAGATGCTCTCCCAGCTGAGCTAAGATCCCGCTGACACTCGCACAAATCACGACTGCTTTGCAAGTATAATATAAATTTTCAAGATTGTCAACACTTTTGAGAAAATAATTTATAGAAATTTTCTTATCATTTAAAAGGAAGTATGGTATACTTATCTCATGCAAAATTGTAATGGCGCTGTATCCTGTGACAGGTATTCTGGCAGGGTAAAAGATAAAATATAACGCCCCGGCAGGGGAGTTTCTGTATTTTCGGAAAGCAGGGGACGTTATGGCAAAATATGAGGATGGAGTAATGTATTATTTCATTATTAATCCCGCTTCACAGAGTGGCCGCGGCTATAAGATATGGAAGAAAATAGAGCAGCGGCTTGTGCGGGACGGGGTTGAGTATCAGCATATTTGACAGAATATGCGGGGCAGGCGACAGAGTATGCAAAGAAGCTGACGTCCCACTGCAAGGAGGCACGGGTGATTGTGGTCGTGGGCGGTGACGGGACGATGAATGAGGTCGTGGACGGAATCGTTTCCTGCGACATGGTGACGCTGGGCTATATTCCGGTGGGGACAGGCAGTGATCTGGCGCGCGGGCTCCGGCTTTCGAGAAGACCGATGCGCGGACTGCGCCGGATTTTTAAGGCGCGGCGGATCCGGCAGATCGATTATGGTGTGATTGCATACGGCGATGATGTGCTCCGACATCGGCGTTTTATCGTCAGCGCGGGGATCGGGCTGGATGCGGAAGTGTGCCAGCATATGCAGCGTTCGGCGATCAAAAATATCTGCAACCGGATTCATCTGCGGCGATTGTCGTACCGGATACTGGGATTTATACAGTATTTGAAGGCGAAACCGATCCGGGGGTATATTTTGCTCGATGGAACGCGCCGGGTGGAATTTAATTATATTTATTTTATCAGTGCACAGATTCAACCCTGCGAGGGCGGCGGATTCTGGTTTGCGCCGAAGGCGGACAGCAGCGACGGCAACCTGGAGGTCTGCATTGTCAGCCATGCCTCGAAGCGGCAGGTGCTTGGAACCCTGCTCCGGGCGTTGTTCCGGCGCTCCCACAACCGGGGGCTTCGGTGCTTCAGCTGCCGGGAGGTCCAGATCTACACGGAACGCCCGATGGCAGTTCACGTGGACGGCGAGGGCTGTCAGTACCAGAGCAATCTGGAAGTCCGCTGTATTGAGCGTAAATTAAAAATTGTTGGATAAGTGTATATTTTTCAAAAGTATAAAATAATTCATCAAATAAAGTAACTGCGGGCAGTCCGGACAGTTACAAAATGATCAAGAAAGGAACTGGAATACGATGAGAATAGGACAGGGATATGATGTGCATAAACTTGTTCCGGATCGGGAACTGATTTTAGGCGGCGTGACGATCCCGTATGAGAAGGGGCTGTTAGGACATTCGGATGCGGATGTGCTGGTGCATGCGGTGATGGATGCGCTCTTAGGGGCGGCGGCACTGGGCGACATCGGACAGCATTTTCCGGACACGGATCCGGAATATGAGGGTGCGTCGAGCATCGAGCTTCTGAAAAAGGTAGGGAAACTTCTGCAGGAACGCGGCTATGTGATTGAAAATATCGATGCCACGATCATTGCGCAGCGCCCGAAGCTGGCTGCATACCGCCCACAGATGGCAGAAAATATTGCAGATGCGCTGGGGCTTCCGGTCAGCCGCGTGAGTGTCAAGGCGACGACCGAGGAAGGGCTTGGTTTTACAGGCAGCGGCGAGGGCATTTCCTCACAGGCGATTACCCTGTTGACGGAAGTGGAGAATTACTGTTATGATAGTGAAATGATGACGCAGGCAGCGGCTTGCGGTGGATGCGGCGGCTGTGGCGGCTGTCAGGCAGCACCGGAAGCAGATTTAAAATAGAAGAGGAGTAATGAGGTTATGAAAATTTTCAACACATTGTCCCGCAGAAAAGAGGAGTTTGTGCCGATCGAACCGGGCAAGGTTAAGATGTATGTGTGCGGACCGACCGTTTACAATTTTATTCATATTGGAAATGCAAGACCGATGATCGTATTTGATACGGTCCGCCGGTATTTTGAGTACAAAGGATACGAAGTAAACTATGTATCTAACTTTACTGATGTGGATGACAAGATCATCAGGAAAGCCATCGAGGAGGGCGTGGATGCGGAGACGATCTCCAAGCGCTATATCGCAGAGTGCAAAAAAGATATGGAGATGATGAACGTCAAACCGGCGACGAAGAATCCGCAGGCGACTCAGGAGATCGGCGGTATGATCGAGATGATCAATACGTTGATCGAAAAAGGACATGCGTATGTGGCAGCTGACGGCACGGTTTATTTCCGCACCAAATCCTTTAAAGAGTACGGAAAACTGTCCCATAAAAATCTGGACGATCTGCAGTCCGGCTTCCGTGAGATCAAGGTAACCGGCGAGGAAGGCAAGGAAGATCCGACCGATTTCGTTCTCTGGAAACCGAAAAAAGAAGGAGAGCCGTTCTGGGAGTCTCCGTGGTGCCAGGGCCGTCCAGGCTGGCATATCGAGTGCTCCGAGATGTCCAAGAAATACCTTGGCGAGTCCATCGATATCCATGCAGGCGGAGAGGATCTGATCTTCCCGCACCATGAAAATGAGATCGCGCAGAGCGAGTGCGCGAACGGCAAGACCTTTGCCAACTACTGGATGCACAACGCATTCTTAAATATTGATAACCGCAAGATGTCCAAATCTCTTGGAAACTTCTTTACCGTGCGTGAGATCAGTGAGAAATACGATTTGCAGGTTCTGCGTCTCTTCATGCTGAGCGCCCAGTACCGCAGCCCGCTCAATTTCAGCGCGGATTTGATGGAAGCTTCGAAAAACAGCTTAGAGCGCATCCGCACTGCGGCAGAGCATCAGGCAGACTGCCTGAAAGCAGCGAAAGAGGGCGAGATGACGGCAGAGGAGAAGCAGAATCAGGCAGCAGTCGAGGAGTTGGTTCAGAAGTTCGAGACGGCGATGGACGATGATTTCAACACCGCAGATGCGATTTCAGCTATTTTTGAGATTGTACGCCTGAGCAACTCCACGATTTCGGAAGCATCGACGAAGGCATATGTTTCTTATGTCAAAGAGACGATGGACAAACTCTGCGATGTGCTCGGTATTATCACGGAGAAGAAGGAAGAGATTCTGGACAGCGAAGTAGAAGACTTGATCGCAAAACGCCAGCAGGCGAGAAAAGACAAGAATTTCGCACTGGCGGATGAGATCCGTGGACAGCTTCTCGATATGGGAATTATTCTGGAAGATACGAGAGAGGGCGTCAAATGGAAACGGGCTTAAATGCGTTTAAGGAAGCGCTGCATTTAAAACATGTTGAGGCGGGGGAGTATTCCCCGCTGGCGCTGGCGTATATCGGCGATGCGGTCTATGAGCTGGCGATCCGCACCCTTGTCATGAACCGCGGCAATATGCAGGTCAACAAGATGCACAAGAAGACGGCGAACCTGGTCAAGGCGGACGCACAGGCACATTTTTATCTGCTTTTGGAGGAAGAGCTGACGGATGCGGAGAAGGCGGCATACCGACGCGGACGCAATGCGAAATCTTTTACGATGCCGAAGCACGCGACGATGAAGGATTACCGGATGGCGACCGGATTTGAGGCGCTGATGGGCTATCTCTATCTGACCGAGCAGTTTGACAGGATGGCAGAACTTCTGGGAAAAGGGCTGGAACAGATGGGAGAATTAATATCGTTATAAATCATGATGAGGAAAATAGATGGAACAGGAAAATAAGCAGGAAAATAGATTTGAAGAGACGATGATCGAAGGCAGAAACGCCGTTTTAGAGGCATTCCGTTCGGGCAAGACGGTGGATAAGCTGTTTGTGCTGGATGGCTGCCAGGATGGACCGGTCAAGACGATCACGAGAGAGGCAAAAAAGCAGAATACGATCATCCACTATGTGGCGAAGGAGAGACTCGACCAGCTTTCTGAGACCGGCAAGCATCAGGGCGTGATTGCACAGGCAGCGGCATACCGCTATGCAGAGGTGGAAGATATGCTAAAGCTGGCAGAAGAGAAAGGTGAGCCGCCGTTTCTCTTTATTCTGGATGGCATTGAGGATCCGCACAATCTGGGTGCGATCATCCGTACTGCCAATCTGGCAGGCGCACATGGCGTGATCATCCCGAAACGCCGCGCAGTGGGACTGACATCGACGGTTGCGAAGACCTCGGCGGGAGCGCTGAATTATACGCCGGTGGCGAAGGTAACCAATATTTCAGCCACGATCGAGGAGCTGAAAGAGAGAGGACTCTGGTTTGTCTGTGCCGATATGGGAGGAGAGAGCATGTACCGCCTCGACTTAAAAGGACCGATCGGTCTGGTGATTGGCAATGAGGGCGAAGGTGTCAGCCGTCTGGTGCGGGAAAAATGTGATTTCATCGCATCGATCCCGATGAAGGGAGATATCGACTCCCTGAACGCATCGGTGGCAGCTGGCGTGCTGGCATATGAGATTGTGCGTCAGAGAATGATGTAGGGTAAGTGAAAGGTATCGGGCAACCGATTCCGCTGCTCCCCTCCCCGTTGGAATCATATAGAAATATGAAAAGATAGGAAATGAGAATCGGATGTCTGCGAATGAAAACGGAGGCATCCGATGAAAAAAACGGGAAATTTAAAAAAATAAAAAAAATTCAAAAAAACCGTTGACAAAACGATTGTATCATGATAAACTAATCGAGCTTAGAGATGAGCCGAAAACAAAAAGATGCTGCTGTAGCACAGTCGGTAGTGCGTCGCATTGGTAGTGCGGAGGTCACGGGTCCGATTCCCGTCAGCAGCTCTGCTAGAAAAGAACGGAAGCCTTTGATTTACAAGGGTTTCCGTTTTTTTTATTCTCTACTTGCAATTCATTCCAGTTGTGCTATAATGATAACAGTTTGGACGGGGACATAGCTCAGCTGGGAGAGCGTTGCGTTCGCAACGCAAAGGTCGCGGGTTCGAATCCCGTTGTCTCCATGATAGAGAAAGCCTTGAAAACACTGGTTTTTCCTTTGTTTTCAAGGCTTTTTTGTGTTTTTAAGATTTCAAGCGGAACAAAATATTCCGTTATAGGTACACACGTTTCGGTGCAAGGATTACACGAAAGATTACACGGACTTTCAGTATCGATGAATTTGCCGCACATTTTTTCTAAAAGAACTTTCGAAAAAATTCAAAAAAATAAAAAAAACTCTTCCATTTTGAACTACCCTATGTTATAATAAACTCACTTGTGAGTCAGAAAGACAAGCAAGCGGGCATGGCGGAATTGGCAGACGCGCCAGATTTAGGTTCTGGTACGAGAGTGTGCAGGTTCAAGTCCTGTTGCCCGCACTAGAAATTACGCAGAAGTGGCGGAATTGGCAGACGCGCACGGTTCAGGTCCGTGTGATGGCAACATCATGAGGGTTCAAGTCCCTTCTTCTGCATGATTAGCTGTAGAACCTGAGTGCAGCGTGGAACTCCCAGAGATGATTTCTCCGGGAGTTTTTCTTTTTCTATAAAAGGAATCAAAAAGGGGCAGACGCGCAAGCGAAAGCCCCTTTTGTGATTCGGATTTGTAATATAAATCAAAAAATTAGAATTTCTGAAATTCTTCTACATTTATTACAAAAACGGTTGCTCCGCCGACTTTCATGTTCATCGGAACGGTCATATTGACGGTCGGGCAGCAGTTTCCGGCCATGGTCGGCGGCGTGTATACAAGCTGCTCGCGGGCACCGGACATTTTTTTGATGATGGAAATGGCGTCCTCGACGCGTTCATCTTCGACACCGAGCATCAGGGTTGTACTTTTCTTTTTCAGAAAGCCGCCCATCGTGGAAAGCTTGGTGACAAAGAAGGAGTGCTGGTTTAATTCATATACTAAATCATCGGCGTCCTCACTGCCAATGATTGCGATAATCATTTTCATAAGCGGTACCTCCTGAAAAATTTTCTATTATTGTACCATTAATTTATGAAAATGGAAATAAAAAAATGAGAAATTTATGTTAAAATATAAATGATTATGATTGCTTGCAGGTGAGAATTTTTTGGACTGAAAATTCCATCTGACGCAGGAATGGCGGCAGATTTGCGGGAATAGAGAAAGGCAGAAGTATGATTCGAAATATAGTATTTGATATGGGAATGGTTTTACTGGAGTATGATCCGGTCAAGGTGTGCTGGGAGTACACAGATAATCCGGAGGATGTGGAGTGGATGCGCCGCGAATTGTTTGATTCGAAGGAGTGGTCGCTTTTAGACGAGGGAACGCTGACGGATGCACAGGCGCTGGAGCGGGTTCAGAAACGCCTGCCAAATGAACATTTGCGCTGGCTGGCGAAGGAAAGTCTGGAACACTGGCATGAGTACAACATCTGGCAAAGCCGGGGATGGGAGAGCTGGTGAAGGAACTGAAAGAAAAGGGCTGCGGCATCTACCTCTGCTCGAATTGTTCCGTGCGCCTGCGTGTGTTCGAGCAGGAGATTCCGGGCATTGAATATTTTGATGGCACGCTTGTCTCAGCGGAGGAGAAGCTGGCGAAGCCGAATCCGGCGATCTATGAGAGATTGTTTGAAAAATTTCATCTCAAAGCGGAAGAATGCTTTTTCATCGATGACCGTCAGGATAACATCGACAGCGCGAAGGGCTGCGGCATGGATGGTTACTGTTTTGCGGACGGGAATGTGGAGAGGCTACGGGCGTACATGGGGAAGATGGAAATATTATAGAAAAGCAGTGCAAGGTGCCCGATAAAAAGATTATTTTCCTAAAAAACACCGGGAGAGTCATAAGCTGATGAAAAGAAAGTGAAAAGGTTTTGGAATCAGGTACTTATGGTCTAAAAAAAATACAAAATCAGAAAGAAATTTGATTGATAATAATATCACAATATGAGATAATGAAGAAGAATGGGGAAAGATGCATTTTTAGTAAATTCCCCTGGAAGATGCATGTGAACAGGCAGTTTTTTGACCGGGAATCTCCGGTGAAAGGCTGCGTCTGTTTTATAACGGATAGTGAGGAGGTCATTATATGAGAGTATCGATTTGTATCGGAAGTGCCTGTCATCTGAAAGGATCCCGCGAGGTAATCCAGAAGCTGCAGAAGCTGGTTTCAGAGAATCATCTGGACAGTGAGGTGGATTTAAATGGAGATTTCTGCAGCGGCAACTGCCGTAAAGGTGTCTGTGTGACGGTAGATGGAGAACTGTATTCCGTAAAACCGGAGACAACTGAAGAATTTTTCCAGAAGGAGATTCTGGGACGCCTGAACGCGTAATCGTTTACATATAACGGCAAAAAGAGAGGGAGAGTCTATGCCGATTATTGATTTTAAGGCGACGATGTGTAAGCATTGTTATAAATGTGTGCGGGGCTGCGAAGTGAAATCAATCATGATCCGGGATGGTCATGCATATATCATGCCAAATCGCTGTATTCTCTGTGGGCAGTGCCTTTTGAACTGCCCGCAGTCGGCAAAACGTGTTCCGAGCGAACTTTCCAAGGTCAAAAAGCTGATTGAGAGCGGCGCACCGGTTATTGCATCGCTGTCGTCTTCCTATATGGGGGTTCTGCCGTATAAAAAGCGGGGGCAGGTCAAGTCAGCATTAAAAAAGCTGGGATTTACGAATGTTTGTGATGCGGCGGAGGGCGCCGCGCTGGCGACGGAAGAGTATGTCCGTTTATTAGAGCAGGGCGAGATGAAAAATATCATCACAACTGCCTGTCCGAGTATCGTGAACCTGATTGAGATTCATTATCCGGAACTGATCAAATATCTGGCACCGGTGCTGATTCCGTCGGGGATCCATACGCGCATGCTGCACGCGGAGTTCGGCGAGGCGGCGAAGGTAGTCGTGATCGGACCGTGTATCGCGGAAAAAGAGAAAAACAGGGTTGTGAAGCCCGATGCAGTCCTCACATTTGAGGATTTAAAACAGTGGCTGTCAGAGGAACAGATCGAGATCGAAGCATGTGAGGAAGAACCGTTCGAAGATCGTGAACCGGGCGCGAACCTGCGTTATCCGGTCAGCGGCGGACTGCTTACGGCGGTGACGGCGACCCAGAAGAAACCGGACAAGTACCGCAAGTTCTACGTCAGCGGCGTTAAGGACTGCCTGGATGTCTGTGAGGCGATGAAAACCGGCGAGGTGGCTGGCTGTTTCATCGAGATGAACGCTTGTCATGGAGGCTGTGTCAATGGACCGTCCACGGCGACCTCAGTGTCGAGTTTTAAAGTTAAGCTGGATCTGGAAGCGATGCTTCCGAAGGAACCGGCAGATCTATCCCTGATGCATGAGGCGGCGCGCCAGGTGGAGATTCACCGGACGTTTGTGGATCGTTCCCAGAAGGAGCGGATTCCGACCGAGGAAGAGATCCGGGAGATCTTGAAAAAGACGGGCAAGATGACGCCGGAGCAGGAATTAAACTGTGGTGCGTGCGGTTATCCGACCTGCCGGGAGAAGGCAATCGCTGTTTTCCAGAAAAAGGCGGAGGTCGATATGTGTATTCCGTACCTGCATGACCGGGCGCAGTCACTGTCTCATCTGGTGATGGATACGTCCCCGAACCTGATCATGATCATCGACGATGATATGCGGATCCAGGAGTGTTCGGTGGCGGCAGAAATGTATTTCGGCGTCAAACCGGAGGCGATCAAGGGAAAACCGCTGGAGGACTTTATCAACGCCGAGGATGTACGCGAGGTATTCCGGACGCACACAAGCGTCCACAGCCGGAAAGTGATCTATCCGGATCGGAATCTTGTGACGCTTCAAAACATTGCGTATATCGATGACGGCAATTTTGTCATTGCCACGATCATTGATGTGACGCGCGAGGAAAAACAGGCAAAACAGGAATATGCCAAGAAAAAGGCGACCATTGATCTGGCACAGAATGTCATTTACAAACAGATGATGGTTGCACAGAATATTGCCGGACTCCTGGGTGAGACGACGGCGGAGACGAAGACAACCCTGATGAAGCTTTGTTCCCTGATTGACGATGAGAGCGAAAGTGAGGTCCGATAAATGGGAGTAACCGTAGATGTCACGTTTAAAAGTCTGAATAAGTATTCAGAGATCCTGTGCGGCGATACGGTAGAGTGCCTGAAAACGGAAGATTCGGACGTTATCATTCTGGCGGACGGCATGGGAAGCGGCGTCAAGGCGAATATTCTTTCGACGCTGACGGCAAAGATTCTGGGTACGATGTTTTTAAATGGAGCCACGCTGGAGGAATGTGTGGAGACGATTGTGCAGACGCTTCCGATCTGTCAGACGAGACAGGTGGCGTATGCGACGTTCTCGATTCTCCAGATTTTCAACAACGGCGAGGTATATTTAGTTGAATATGATAACCCGCGATGCATTTTTTTGCGCTGTGGTCATGTGGTGGAGCTGCAGAAATACAAGCGTCTCGTCAAGGACAAGGAGATCAGCGAGTGCCGGTTCCAGGTTCAGAAGGGTGATGCGCTGGTACTTGTCAGCGACGGCGTGACGCACGCGGGAGTCGGAAAGAGCGGCAAATATAAATTTGGCTGGCCGTGGGAGTCGGTGGCAGAGTTTGTTTCGGAACAATGTCTGACCTCTCTTTCGTCGGCACGTATGGCGGCGGCACTCTGTGCGGAATGCAGCCAGATTTACGAGGGAAAACCGGGCGATGATACGACGGTTGTGGTAGCTCGGATCATTGACCGGAAACCGGTCAACCTGATGACGGGACCGCCGCTCGACCGCAATGACGATGAGACGATCACGGCGGATTTTATGAAAGATGAGTCGGCAAAGCACATTGTATCGGGCGGAACCAGCGCGACGATCCTGTCGCGGGAGCTGGGACGACCGCTGCGGGTATCAATGGATTACAGCGACCCGGATATTCCGCCGATCGCTTTTATGGAAGGCATCGATCTGGTGACGGAGGGAGTCCTGACGCTGCGGAAAGCGATCGAACTTCTGAAACGCTATCTGATCGAATGCGATTTAAGTTCTGAGTTTTTCAGCGAGTTGGACAAGAAAAATGGTGCGTCCATGATCGCGAAGATTTTGATAGAAGACTGCACGGAATTACATATGTTTGTGGGAACGGCGGCGAACAGCGCCTACCAGAATCCAGGGATGGCGTTTGATCTGGGAATCCGCCAGAACCTGGTCAAACAGCTAAAAGAAGCAGTCGAAGGTATGGGAAAGAAAGTTACGGTAACGTATTATTAATAAGGAGGATAAACCATGGTAACGAATGACGCGACAATTCTGCGCATCAAACATGAGATACTTTATGAGGTAGCAAAGCTTGCCTGGAATGATCAGTTAGAGGACGGAAGAGACGATATTCCGTACAAAATCAGCCCTGGTCCGCAGGCACAGTACCGCTGCTGTGTATACAAGGAGAGAGAGATTGTCCGCCAGAGAATCCGTCTGGCAGAAGGTAAATGTCCGTCTGACCGCAATACAAACAACGTCGTACAGGTTATCAATGCAGCCTGTGAGGAGTGCCCGATTGCGTCCTACACAGTCACCGATAACTGCCGTAAATGTATGGGTAAAGCCTGCCAGAACTCCTGTCCGTTTGGAGCGATCAGCATGGGAAATACCAAGGCGCACATCGACCCAGATAAATGCCGCGAGTGCGGAAAGTGTTCCCAGGCATGCCCATACAATGCGATTGCCCATCTGGAGCGCCCGTGTAAGAAGGTCTGCCCAGTGGATGCGATTACCTACGATGAGTATGGTATATGTGTGATCGATGAGAAAAAATGTATCCAGTGTGGCGCCTGCATCCATTCCTGCCCGTTCGGTGCGATCGGTTCCAAGACCTTCATGGTCGATGTGATCCGCCTGATCAACGCAGGCAAAAAGGTCGTAGCGATGCTGGCACCGGCGACCGAAGGCCAGTTTGGACCAGACATCACGTTTGCAAGCTGGAAAACAGCTTTAAAGAAGATTGGATTTGCAGATATGATCGAGGTTGGTCTGGGCGGCGATATGACCGCGGCAGCCGAGGCAGAAGAGTGGGCGGAAGCTTACAAAGAGGGCAAGAAGATGACGACCTCCTGCTGTCCGGCATTTGTCAACATGATCAAACAGCATTTCCCACAGCTGCTTGACAATATGTCTACGACGGTTTCCCCGATGTGTGCGATCTCACGTATGCTGAAGGCGCAGGATCCGGAGGTTGTCACCGTCTTTATCGGACCGTGTATCGCGAAGAAGAGCGAGACGCTGGATCTGAATATCCAGGGCAATGCGGACTATGCGATGACCTACGGAGAGATCCGTGCGATGATGCGGGCGAAAGACGTAAATCTGGAGCCGGAAGAGAACAGTATTCAGGAAGCCAGTGTATTTGGAAAACGCTTCGGCAACGGCGGCGGCGTAACAGCGGCGGTATTAGAATGTCTGAAGGAGTCTGGTGAGAATACCGATATCAAGGTAGCACGCTGCAACGGTGCGGCTGAGTGTAAGAAGGCCCTTCTTCTTCTGAAAGTGGGACGTCTGCCGGAGGACTTCATCGAGGGTATGGCGTGCGTCGGCGGCTGTGTCGGCGGACCGAGCAAGCACAAAGCCGAGCTGGAGGCGAAGAAGTCGAGAGACAAACTCATCGCCGAGGCAGATGCAAGAGAAGTACATGAGAACCTGAAGGCGTATGATATGTCGTCGTTCTCGATGCATCGGCATTGATGTGGGATACCCTTGGGAGAATGTGGCTGAGATAAAATAAATAGGAATTTATATATGAGTTAGTGGGAAAGTGTCTGCTCTGGAAAATGAAATTTGGGATATGAATTTTATTTTCTGGGGCGGGCGTTTTTCGTTGTGAAAATTCCAAAAGAGTTCTTGCATTTAGAGAATAGATGTGTTAAACTCAATATATCTTATCGAAATGAACTGCGGTCGCAGGTGGTTTCGTTCTAATTTATCTTTTTATTCTGGTAATTTGTGAGGTGCGTTTCGCACAGAATTCGATGATTTAGGAAAATTTGGGAGAATCGGATAACTGTATCGTTATAAAAAATGTGCAATATATTATATGATATATGCAATGCAAAATGAAAGCTTTTTATAGACGGAAAGAACCGCTGTCTGACTCAGAGTGAGAGTGTGTTTTGAATCAAATTAGAACTTATATAGTTACTGTTCACAGGTAGGCACTTTTGGAACCGAAAGTGCCGTAAGAAAACGTGGTGGCAGCAGGAATTTGCCGTATTTAAATGCGAAGCCACGGCAAATTCCGTTACTGGGCACGTATGCGTGAACAGTAACCTTATATAACTTGCGAAAGAGGATAAGAAAAGGGATGTGAAAAAGATTTGAGGGGGGAGGTTTGAGTTGTTAAAAATAAACATGGGGGCTCATAAAGGGTGTCGCTGCCGGAATGGTACCATTTTGGGAATATCACTGATATTGATATTTTCATCCGGTAGAATGGCGCTGGCAGCTGAAAATGCAGTGAAACAGGCAGAAAAAGCTGTCATAGTCGGCTACAGCGTTTCATTTATAGATGCTGAGAATGCAAATCATCTTATATTTCATACGCAGACGGGCAAAGTTTTGGAAGGAACTTCCCTGAACGTATCTTTCCCAGAGCAAATCATAGGGAGCGACGGGCATATCTGGAAATCAGCGGTACAGTCACCGCAAATATTTGAACTGTATGGAACAGGAACTGAAAAAATTTATATCAAATATGAAAGAGGCGGCAAGGTTCCAGAAATGGGAGCAGAGGAGGATGCCGCCATGCTGGCGCTTCGGAAACGCCTGGAACGATGGAAACAGAGTGCATGGGAGGCGGAGTGCGCCATATTTGGGCGCGAGGATGCGGCGGTATCGGGCAGCGGTTCCGGTCTGACCGTTCAAAATCAGTCGGAAAATGATGCCAGGATCCGGAATCTGGTATCTGCGATCGGGGATGCAGCGTGGCATGAATTTTATCTGATTGGTCAGGATTTTACACCGTCGGCAAAAACAATCGGGGTGGAATACGACGCAGTTTATTCTGAGGTAGAAGAGGATTCCTTTTCGGTGGATGGAAAGGAATATATCATCACGCGCATCCGGGTGCGGAGAAACTGGGATGACCGTACTTGTACGCATCAGTGGAGCCAATGGGAGTGGGAGGAAAATGATTGCTTAAAGAATGGGCGGGCAGTGTATGTCTGCGGACGATGTCAGAAAGAAAAGATAGAGCGCCTTCCGGCGCTGGGGCACCTGGATGAAAACGGGGATCAAATCTGTGACCGCTGTGGAAGCGTGGATTGGAGTGAAAGTGAAATGCCCGAAAAAGTGATCTGGAAGGAGGGCGATGTCCAGATGCGCGAGGTGGGCGGAGAGATTTTGTCATTTACCTGTATCGACGACGATTACCATGACTGGCAGAATGAACACCGGAAAGCAGCGCTGTTTCTCTGTGACCGCGTGATCCGGGCGGATGTGGACACGGCACCGGGAAAAAAGATGAAGATTTTCTCGTTTGGCAAAGACAATAATTATAAAACTTCGCAGGTGCGCGCATGGCTGCAGAAAAACAGTCAGAACAGCAGTTTCTGTCTGGAACCGATCCATACGGGAATCCAGACCGCGTACACGGGAAGCACGGCGGCTGGTGCATTTTCGCAGACGTCCGGGCGGGAACTGGCGCGTCATGATATTGGTTTTCAGTTTATGAACGACCAGCTTTTCTGCCTGTCATTGGAAGAGGCACTTGCGTACCGGGAATATCTATGGCGGTTTGATTCCGGGGATGATAACCCACAAAGTCAGGTCAGTGCCTATTCACAGGGATATTATCTGCGGACGCCTTTTTATTTGCAGGATGAAAACGGGAAATTCATTTATAATCAGCAGATTTATGGCGTTGATCTGGTAAATGGCTGTCTGCGTCCGGTGAGGACGGACAGTGAGACATATGGAGTACGTCCGGCATTTGCACTGTCACAGATGTAAAAAAGAATACTTGTTGAGCTTGGAAAGCGGGAGTGAAGCTGTTTGGCAGTTTGATTAGGAGAAAAGATTGGACAAGGGGAAATCAATCTAATGTTTGGGGAAAGAGGGGAACGTGTATGGGGAAAAAGAAGATGAAAAAAGTGATTCCATTTGCGGTGATGACGACGATGCTTTTGTCGGCGACGCTGCCGGCGTTTGCGGCGAGCGGGTTTGTGTTTGAGGATTGGGATTTGGGGATTGTTTCGGAAAGGAAGGAAAAGTTGGATGATACAGACGATGCCATAAAAAGGCGGAAAGAATGGCAGAAACGGGCTGCATCGTCCAGTGAGCTTATGAATGCGGATGTGAGGGCAACTCCTTCTGAATTACGTTCTTCCAAAGTCATAGAGGCAACTCCTTCACAATTAATCATGCCGCGCGTTAGCGTCAGCGCCAGCCTCGGAAATCTCTGGGAAAACTGGGATGTGGCGGATTTGAGCTTTCTGGATGGAACACATGGACTTGGAACGAAACAAAAACCGTATCAGATACGCACGAAACATCAGCTGATGGGACTTAGCTTCCTGGCGGCGTTTGGCATGCAGCCGGATTACGGCGAGGTGGAAGAAGAGATCGTGGGGGATTACCGGGGCGCATGGTTTGAGCTGACGGCGAACATCGATCTGGGAGGAATGGACTGGAATCCGATCGGTTATTACCGGGATGATTCGGAATTTTCAGGGGAGGTGACGCACCCGTTTACGGCAAATCTGGATGGAAACGGTTATAAGATTTCAAATTTCCGGTTTGCAGGAGGCAGTTCGCCGAATGTTGGATTCTTTGGAGCGCTGGAAGGGGCGGAGATCCGAAATCTAACGCTGGAACCAGGAAAGCCGGTCAAAGGAGTGCGTCAGGTGGGAATTTTGGCAGGAAATGCGAAGGATTCCAAGATTTTTAATTGTCAGGTAAAAGGCGATGTGGGAGGAACCGGAGCGGTCGGTGGAATGATCGGGCACATGGAAGGCAGCACGGTGGAAAACGGAATGGCACAGGTAACCGTCCGAACGACGGGACGTGCAGCCGGAGCGCAGGCACTTGCGGGCGGAATCGCCGGGGAAGCGGCGGATGATTCTCGTATCATTGACTGCCAGGTCCGCACCGGGGATAACAGTACCTCGCGGATTCAGGGAACGGATGCGACTGTCGGCGGAATCGTGGGGCTTCAGAATGGGGCGGCTCTCTACAATACCTATGTAAATGGCACGATCGGCGGTTCTGGCAGCCAGAATGTCGGAGGACTCGTTGGAGAACGAATCAGCGGAGACTTGAAAGTGGGGCGGTTTGAGGGAATGATCGGTCAGTCGGGAACCGGGGCTGCCGGACACAGAGGAACCTTCATCGGATACCGCGCACCAGCTAATTATTTTAAATATGGGGATGACATCGCGTACCTGTTTGCGGATACGGAGGCGAAAATCGCAAACAATGTCTGTGGAAGCGGCATTTCAGATGATAATCAGTATACATATGCGGCGCACATCGGATATTCCCACGCGAAGGACAATTTCTTCACGCTGGTATCCGGCGGTGTCACGCGGGATGTGGACGAGCGATATTTTTATGAAGAACTGGAACAGGGGATTCTCTCGATTGTGGATGAAGAGCTAGGCGGGGAGATGGATGCGGAGTCGGTGGGATATGATCTTGACCATTTTGCACCAAATGATGCGGGACGCCCGGTCCGTGGTTATCTGATTACGATTCCGCAGATCGATACCGTCTCCAATGGAACGAATTATTACGATGTGGCAGTGCTGGAAGCACGGGGAAATGGCGCGTATTACCGGACACTCGATAAAAAACACCGAGGTGCGGTGGCACCGGGAAAGACGGTGACGGTCAGCACCTCGGCAAAGCAGGCGGAAAAAGCGCGCTTTCAGATGGAGGGAGTTCCGACGTATACGCGTGGGAAGAGCAGGAAAGATACTACTTATGTAAATGGTGGCGAGTATTGTTTTACGATGCCGGAGGAAAATACGCAGGTGTCGGCGGTTTATAAAAAGGTGGCAGTTTCGGTCGGGCTGACGCCGGGCGTGACGAAATTCCAGGTGGTGCAGGAGCGGACCGGAAACCGGAAACATCCGACGAAAGTCACACGCGTGATGGATGGAAATGGAAAATTAATTGCGACGTACATCCATGGAAATCTGCAGGCGGGAACACAGGTGCAGCCGGTGACGGTGCAGGCGATTGTGGATCGGAATAATGATGTGGCGGATGCATCGGTGCGCTGGAGTATCGATGATTCAGATTTGATTACGTTACTTCCAAATGACGATGAGGAAAATGGTTATACGAAAAAGAGCGCGTCAGTCCAGGTAAATTTAAATAGTTCGTTTATCACTGATATAGTCCGGAAACTGGAAAAAGAGCAGGCAGACCGCGGATACCAGTATGCGATCGGAAGCGACATATACGGAGCAGGGTATCAGAACGGCGGCGTAGCGGTGCTGACGGCAGAGACGAAACCGGCGGCGAGCTTTGATGGGAAGCCGTGCCGGGGAAATGCGCGGATTGAGGTTACGTTCCAGATCAAGGATCAGACCTATGTAGCCAATGAGGGTGCGGCACTAAATCAGGATCAGTTGAAATTTGAGGTGGTGCGGACATTAAACGGAAATCGGAAACATCCAGATGAAACGATCCGGGTTACGGCACCGCAGGTCTTGAGTGCGTCTTTTACACCCGATTATTTTGACCGGAAAGATATATCGTGGACTGTCGGTGACGCAGCACTGATTTCGGTGGACGGAGAGGACAAGTCTGCCGGTGTGCAGGCGAAAAAGGATGCAAAATGGATCCGGGATCTGATCGCGGCAGATCAGGGCAGACATGTGAATACACCGTATGAAATACAGACAGCTTCCGGCAGCCGCACGACGAAGGTGACAGTGATCGGCGATGATATGCTTGGAAACCGGCAGACGGCATCGTGCAGAGTACAGGTGGATTTCCGGACAGTGGACGAATCGAAGATTTGTGTGGAAGGCATCAGCCTTATACCGAAAACGCTGCAATACGAGATCAAACGCACCCGGACGGGGGCAGGTTATCGTCCGGTGGAGGCATGGACGGGAACCGGTGCGAAAAAGCTGGCAGTGTCGGTATTTCCGGCGCAGGCGTTTAACCAGAAAGTGACATATCAGGCAAGTGATGATTCGCTGTATGTATCATCGGATGGAACCGTGACGGTCAATACGACGGCTTCCTGGATACAGGAGCTTGACCGTCAATACTTAAAATCAGGCAGCCATACGGCATATGTGACCGTGAAAACCGAGGATGGTGGCTTCACGGACCGTGCGGCAGTCACAATTCAGTATGAGGCGGTCGATCAGACATACAGCGGAGGTTCCCATTCGGGCGGAGGTTCTCATTCGGGCGGCGGCTTGGGTGGAGGCTCTTCTTCTGGAAAGGGGGCAGCGGCAGGAAGCAGTGCAGCGAATGCAACCGGACCGGCATCGGGGTTCAGTGGTTTGACAGGAGCGGGTATTGGAAATCTGACAGAAGGACAGGCATGCCCCGGGCAGAATGCGGATGCGGCAGCCATACCGGAATATGTAGTAGCTGGAAACTGGCGGAAGAATGCAGATGGAAGCTGGCAGTTTGAAGCGGGCGGTAGAAGCTATGCTTCTGAGTGGGCGGCTGTCCACAATCCATATGCCGATCCGGCAAAGGGGCAGAGTACGTTTGACTGGTTCCGATTTGATGCAGATGGCAGGATGGTGAACGGCTGGTATACGGATGTGGATGGAAACACATATTATCTCTGGAAGGAAATGGATGGAACACAGGGGCGTATGCTGACTGGCTGGAACTGGCTGCCGGGAAGCGATGGAGTGTTTCATTGTTACTATTTTCAGGAAAAATCTGATGGAATGAGGGGACGTTTGTATCGAAATATGCACACCCCCGATGGGAATTTAGTCAATGCGGATGGTTCCTGGGTGCTGGACGGAATAGTACAGACGAGAAGCTGAGAGAGGAGGAGAGAAAAAAACAGAGGCAAACAGGAAAATGAAGTGGAATGACACGAAAAGAATAAAAAATGGGGGTATAAAAATGAAACAGGATAAGAAAACAACCAATAAATCGGGATGTACAGCCGTACTGGCAGCAGCCATGATCGCAGCCGGAGGTTTCAGCGCTTATGCGGGCAATCAGGGGACGCATGGCGGTGAATGGAAGGACACAGAGAGTCTGAGATGGGAGTGGCAGAATGGAGAGATGAGTTTTTATGGAAATGGAAGTATTTTTTCAGAGCAGCACCCAGAGATCAGTGATCCGGAATATTACCTGAAAGAGGCAGTCCGTTATCCGGGGGAAGCAAATCCAGGGTGGAATACGAAGGGAGAACCGAAAGCAAATTATAGCTGGGCTTCGGTCGAAGAACTGCAGAAATTTGTCAATAGTTTTGACTGGATTCATTTGGATGAAAAAACGCGTCTTCTGTATGTGCATAACCGGATTGCAAACGGAGAGGGAGGTTTTAACCAGAATCATTACGGTTCGCCGGAAGAGGCAAAGGATTTCCCGGTTTTGGAAGGAGGCGTTGGCGTCTGCCGGGATTTCGCGGAAGAATTTCAGTTCCTATGCCAGATCGTAGGGCTGGAGTGTGTGACCTACACGCCGGAATATCTCCATGATGCGTGCCTGGTGCGGATCGGCACGCAGTGGTATGCGACGGATCCGACCTCCAGCCTGCCGCTATTTTCAAATGCGAAAACATATCCGGTTGACTTTGAGACGGAGTTTTACCGCTATGAGAATAAGGAGCGGGAGCAGAGAAGAAAGGAGTATGAAGCGGATCCGGACAGTCTTGCCAATGTGCTGGCGCTGACCTTGAGTATGCGGGGAGAAGGGACGATTTCCGAGGCTGCCTGGGAGAAAATACAGGCACCGATGGGGCAGATAGAAGAACAGTGGGGACGACAGGAAATATCAAGACAGGAGTATGAAAAGGGGATTATCTCGCTGCTGAAATCAGTTTGGGGAACTGAAAAATAAAGAAAACGAGGGACTGCCGGTGTTAAGGGGCGCGGGGCAGTAAAAACGAGGAGGAAGTTTATGGGGGAGTATCGGTACAGAGAGAATGCGAAACGGGGGATGGCGTTTGTACTGGCAATTATATTGGGAGGAATGGCTTTTTTGCCAGGATTCCCGGTTTTTCCGGTGAAAGCAGCACCTGCGAGCGGTCAGCAGACAACACTGACGACAGCCCATGGCGATACGCTGCTGGGACACAAGCTTTATTGTATCGATAAGGGCGGTTATGCGATCTGGGGAATTGCAGAAAAAGGGGATCTCTATGAAGCACACCGTCCCTCCCAGGCATCTGTTCCGCTGAGCAGTCAGGAACAGAAATATGTATTTTGGGCGATGCTCTCGCTCAGAGCAGCGCTGGGGGATGAAAAGGCAAATACATTTATCCGGGCGATCAATGTGGCAGCAAAAGCACAGGGAAAACCGGAAATTATCAAGATGGTGTCCGAGGAAGATCTGAAAACAATCCTCTATGTTCCAGCTGTGCGGGCAAAATATCCGTGGCTGGAGGCAGCTGCGTCAAATAGTGAGGCGTACATGCAAATGGGAGGAATGCTGTCTGGCGGAGGCAGCGGAAAGGAAAATACCGGTGTCGGCGGCGGAAAGATTCCTAATGTGATAGCTTCCAGCACCTCGCTGGGAACGGCAAAACAGGTAGATGCGGCGACTCTGACGCTGTCGTTTGCGCCGGATGGCTCGGATTGGGATTTTATCCGTTCTGTACCGCTTGAATTTTCAAACAATGACGGTGTTTCATTCAGCCCGGTTCCGACCGATGGATGGACGTATACAAAAACCGACTCGCAGATCATATTTAAAAATCCAAATCCAAAACCGTCGAAAGCCCTGATTCGTTTCCGGGTGGAAGGAACCCCATACGCTTTGGGCGGCGGGGGATATGCTTCGGCGGAGGAGGCGATTGACCAGTCGCTTCAAATCTGGGAGTGTGTGACCTGTTCGGGGACACACGGAGGCGGAACGCCTGCCAAAAGTGATCCGTGGATTCATCAGCGGATGGCATGGATGGAGCTCGGAATGGTTCCGGTCAATTATTTTGCTGAATTGGCGGGCGATCCAACCCCGGTACCGGAGCAGGGAGGCATTCAGTTTGAGGTATTTAGGCATGAAGAGGATTTTACTTCCACCTATAATCTGCAGATGTATAAATACGATCATGAGACAGGGAAAGCGCTGGAAGGGGCGCGGTTTGGCTTCTTTGAGCGCTTTGACGATAAGAACAGGGTAAATACTGAGCGGGATGGAGCTGCCGAATTGTATGAGGGCGGAGAACCATATGCCAGTCATTATCAGGATGAGCCGGTTCTCTGGGATGGTTTCAGACAAGTGGGTTCGGCGGTAACGGATGGCGATGGCTACGCCTCCCAGACGGTGGAGCATGGTTATCACTATGACAAGACGTTCTGTGACGGTCATCCGGCACCGACCTTTGTACCAGTTCCAGAGGACGAGGAGGACGAAGAGGGAGAAGTCATCAATGAGGATGAGATTGAGGCGGCGCAGGCAGAAAATATCCGCCTGGCAAATAGCTGGCTTTTGTGCGAAGAGGAATGTGAAGGAAAGGCGGGCGGAGACTTTGAGGGCGTCCATTTTCACTGGATGATGGAGGAGGTCGATGCAGGGGAGATAGAAGGTATCGCGTCAGACGGCGGCTCCGAGGGAGAAACACCCGATGCGGGACCGACGACAGGGGCAGACGGGGAAACTTCGTATGCAAAGTCTGGCTGCCAAGAGGACTGTGGGCAGACGTATGAGAAGTTCATTTCCATGAAGTACAGTTATACCTGGAAAGAATTTAAAGCGCGGGATGGATATATTCTGCATGATGAACATGCAGATGACCTGCCAATTGAGATTATCACAACCGATGCATCTGAGCATGGGGCAAATGCAGCCTTTGGAGGCGGATATTCGCGTGATGTGGTGCTGGGAACGAAGAGTGTGAGAAGGAGTCAGGGCATCGGAGAGGCTTCCGGAAATCAGAATGGAGAAAGTGAGGCGAAGGCAGGAATTTCTGGAAAAAATGGCTGGGAGCGTCGAAGTGCGTCTGGCTGGACGATCCGGGAAAATTTAGCGGCTTTTCTGGGGGAGAGTCCTGTATTTCCAGGGCCGCTAAAAATGCGTGTTTTGCCGCAGAGGGTGGTTCTGTTTACGGCATTGGATGCAGCGCTTCTGGGGAAAGCGACACCGTCGGAGGCGGAGATAGGAGAAAAATCGCAAGATACAGGAAACAAAGCGGGGAGAAAGAGGAATAAGACAAGTGAAAACGAACAGGACATAAATGAAAAAGACAGAAAATTGACACAGGAGAAGAAGGAAGCAACTGCCTCGGAGATGAAAGTATCTATTTCGGACCATCTGGTAAATCGTGTCCAGAAAGGGTTTGTGTTTATTGATGAAGCGGATGATGATTTAGAAGAAGCAGAAAAAGCGGAACGTGAAAGTATTCGGCGATATATGGCAACCGGCTCAGATTTATTGACAACCGAGGCAGGTTTTTATACAAGCTGGCATTCACCTTCTTTGTTGTATCAAAATCCGCAGTTGTCACAAAGAACGGAAACACTGGCGGGTGCGGCAGCAGAGTCACTATTTTTCCCTGCCTATGAATCGGCGCTTGTTTCCGCGAGTGTGGGTTCAGTGATAGAGCCGGGAAGTGCTGGCAATTTCAGCCATTGCAATGGGGCAGACGGCGAGAAAGATGCCTGGAGGATCTATGATCACCGGACAGAGGGCGAGGTACATATCAATAAAAAGGATCTGGATCTGAAAAAGGGCGAAAATGAGTCTTACAATGCGCTTGGGGACTCACAGGGGGATGCAACGCTGGAAGGTGCAGTGTATGGCTTGTTTGCAGCAGAAGATCTGCTGCATCCGGATGGGAAAACAGGGGTAGTTTACCGGGCCAATCATCTGGTGGCGGTGGCGACGACAGACAAAAATGGAGATGCCTCGTTTCTGGCATGTACAGAGGCGCCGGGGCGAACCTATGATTATTCGAAAGGGTCGATTGTGGATGCAGCAGATGGATGGCGAAAGAAAGCGCCGGGAAATCTGTATACACAAGATGCGGCGATCGATGATTATACGGCAGATAAAGCCTGGGAGCGGATTTATTATAACAATACGTCAAAGAATGGGAATGCCTGGATTGGACGCCCACTTCTGATGGGGGAATATTATGTTAAGGAATTAAGCCGATCCGAGGGCTTTGAACTTTCGATTGGAAATAAACTTCACGCAGTTACAAACCTGGGACAGGATCTGGAGGCGGCGGTCCTGGAACCGGGAGAAGGATATGCCCATATTTCCATGCAGATGTATGGGGAAGAGCAGGCAGGCGATGGCGGAGCTGATACGAATGAAATTTTCTTTTCGGCAGAGTCAAAGGACACGAAAGAGGGAGTTTATGAGATTGTGGTGTCAGGGCTGCCGGAGGGCGTGAGCTTTTATCGAAAAGACGAGGGAAAAGGAACGGTTTCGGTGGAAGCTGGGACAGGTGAGTATGAAAAAGTTTATACCGGGGAACTGGCAGTGGCAGAGAACAACTATCAGTATCCAAAGTACAATGCGGATGGCACGCCGATGAATAAAAAGGTTCCGATTGAGTATGCGGCGGGGTGGATGCGCCAGGTCCGGGTGCAGGAACTTGTGCCGGAGACAGTGGAAGCAGTTCTTTTGCAGGCAGAAACGGGAATGACCGAGGAAGAAAATGCGGACAAGCTGGCAAAGATATTTGATGTGGATGACTTTTGTTATTTGAAAGGGAAAGCCGAGCGGGTACTCCGCAGACATGCGAAAATAACACCGAGGACACCGGGAGCAGGAGAAAATGCATATTCCAGTATCTATACCGGCGTATTTGACCGGGGCGTCCGGGAAGGAGAGCGGGACGTGTACGGCGTCAGCGGTGTGACACCGGGAGAAAAGGCAGAAAAAACGGTGTATGGTTCGCCGGTCCAGACGATTGCGGTGCCGAAAACAAAAGATGGAATCTCAATGACAGTGGGAGACGTGATCACTTCCGTTCTGGATTTTTATCATACCCATCCATATATCAGCTATGGCGGTCTGGACGCGGTGCAAGAGTTTTCGGATTCGTTTGAATTTACGGTATATGCAGGAATTTTAGGAATACCGGAGAATTTCATGGTACTGGGAAGTGATCCGGAGAAAGACAGCCTGATTTTTCACCGGGCAGAGTGGCTGCCGGAGAATATGGAAATGTGTCCGCGTTATGTGTATATACCATATTCAAATAATCGAGGGCGGGACGCATTTGGAACGTATACTGATTATAGGGAACTACCGTTGGAAATCAGGTGATGGCATCGGCACTTTTGCAGACAGATGCTGTGATTGAGGGAGATGGTACGATTGTTCCGAAGGAAAATGAGGTAAATGTCTATTACAAAACCGGGGAAATTCCGTATGATGCGGATGGGCAGCCGATCCAGGTGGTTGTTTACCGGGAAAAGACAGAAACACAGCAGCGGGAGGTAACGGAGACAAAATGGGTTCATCAGGCAGCAGACCGGAATGCAGATGGGAGATACATACTGCGGGTCAACGCGAATTTTACCGACAGTTTTGGCGTGAAAAAAACAAATGCAGGCGTGCTGGAAGAGCTAGGATTTAAGGCGGTATTGAAAGAGAAGAAGGTTACACTGAACGAGGAAGAAGCCGCAATGCTGGGAAATGGTTTCTTTGCCGGCCACCAGATGAACAGTTCCAGCTATTACACGTGGATAAAACAGGCGCGGGCAAAGGCATATGTCGATTCTGGACGTTCCGGCTTGACAGGGGATGATTCCTATGTGGTCCCGGTGGCACTGGCGTACCCGGGGCAGGAGACCACCTATCAGGATGCCGGGACAAGGAAAGAACCGCTGGGTGTACTGGAGCGAGTGATCCGCCAGAAGATAAAAATCGTCAAAAATATAGCGACGACACCGGTGGGCACCTATGCACATAACACTTATGCGGAAAGTGGGCACACCGATCCGTTTACGGAAAAAGAGGGAGGAAACGAAAATGTCGCTTCAGCACTGCCAAATTTCCGCTTTAAGCTCTATTTGAAATCCAATCTGGAACGTCTGTACCGGAATACGGATGGCGAAATCGTGTGGATGAACCGGGATGGGGAAGTCGTCTCGTTGCCGGAGGTAAAAAAGAATTTTCCACTGCTTAGAGAATCCTTTGCTCCGGTTCAGAAAATTTTCACGCAGGTAATTCATAAAAAAGATTCCCAGACGGCTGGTTCCGTCAATAACAATGTCTGGGGCAGCGCAGTGACGGCAAAGGAACGTCTGTACGAATATGGAAAAGACGGGCAGATCGCGGATTCGAAAGAGGTCAGTCAGGGATATACAAGACTTCTTGAGACGGTCATGCGGACCAAGGAAGATGAAGCGGGAGCGGTACGGGAAGTTTCCGGCTATCAGTATGAGAAATTTTTCGATGCGATGGCGGTGGCGAACCGGGATAAATGGCAGCGGGCAGATGCAGCAGATACATCCTTTAAGCCGTTTGCGTGGATCCGTATGGGCATTTTTGGAACCGGTGGCGGAGAAATAAAAGATCCGGCGCATCATAACAATGCGGCGATACAGAATCAGAGCCGTACGTCGGAAGCAGCCATAGAAAATGCAAAACGGTCGGATGCTGTCCGTCAGTTTGCGATGGACTGGTATTTGAAGGATGAGGTAAAGAAGCAGAACATTCAAGCATCGGGCGGACAGGAAGGCTACCCGGATTATATCTATGATGAAGCATTACATCAGGCAATTTTAAAAGCAGAGGAATATTTGAAGCCGTTTTTCTCCTATGATTTGGACGATTTATACGCGATTGAGTGGGACAGCGCGGAAAATGGAGGTTCCGATCGGGACAAAACAACGTTGTCAGCAGAAAAATTAAAAAAATCCGAGGAAGGTTATTATTATGGCATTTCGAAATACCTTCCTTACGGAACCTATGTGGCAGTCGAGCAGCAGCCGTATTCGGGAGCACTGGAAGATTTCAAAAACCAGCATTATCGGATCGACCAGCCGAAAGAAATAGAAGTCCCGTCGGTTTATGAGGCAGGTGGAAACCTCGTATCTCCGGAAAAAAAGTCAGCGGATTATCAATATGACGCCTCGGCATCGCCGGAAACGCTGGCGGCGAACTATCAGATCCGGATGAATGAAGAGTGGGGAGATACAAATCAGGCGGATTTGAGGAAATATGTGATCCGCGCACATGGACAAGATGGAACTTATGAGATTTATAAGTATGGTCTGGATGCGGATAAACGGCAGGGAACGATCTCCTATCCAGGCGGAAGCTATGACTACAGCGGATTTTCGCCCGCTCAGAGGGAAATGGCGCCGTACAAGGACATTTATCGGTCTGAAAATGCAAACAGCCGGTACCGGAGCAACGAGAAGGTAGAAAGCTATTACCGTTATGGTTCGATCTCAGAGCAGGCAGGGTGGGCAGATTCAGTGGAATATCCGTATGGAGAGAAGACGGATGATAACAATCCGGCGGGATTTTATCTGAAAGATCATGTCAGGACAATCACCGGGGCGCTGACCGGGTTTGACGGGCGGTATTTTCAGGGATTGGTGCCTTACAGTGTGACAGAACCGGCGGCGGAGTCCGCCTATGATGCGTTGGGATTTACCGGCTACGCGGATGGAAAATATCGGAATACGTTTTATGCTGCAAAGCTTCGGATTGAAAAACTAGATTCGGAGACGGGAGAGAATATTCTGCATGATGATGCAGTGTTCGCTATTTATGCCGCCAGCCGGGATACGTCGAAATACAGCGAGGGGGAGGTGCAGTTTTATGAAAAAGATACACAGGTGACAGCCAGCCGGGAATTTTTGGAGGCAATGGGGGCAAAGAAAATCGCGCCGGTTGATTTGAAAACGCTAATTCCGTCAAAATACCCCTGGAAAGCACCTTATACAGGAAAATATACAGGCATAATCCCGGCAGGAACTCCGATTTGCAGTGAAACCGATCAGGTGGTGATGCAGGATGCCTTTGGGACGCGGACGGGCACATTCCGGGTTTATTCGACGCTGCAGGATTTTGGTGGTTTGGGGGAAACTCTGCCGTCCAACCAGAATACAGGATATCTGATCACGCCGCAGCCGCTGGGAGCAGGAGCCTATGTGTTGTGTGAATTATCTGCACCGGAAGGATACGTGAGAACGAAACCGATAGCGGTGGAAGTGTATTCGGATGAAGTGACGTATTATCGGGACGGAGAGCGCGGTCAGCGGGTGGCAGCTGCCGTGTATAGAGAAATGGTAACCCGGATAAGCAGCAACGGAGAAGCAGTCCAGAATCCGGATGGAACGAAGCCAAATGGCAATAAGCCGCAGGACCGGGGGGATGTGGCGCGGATTTATGTAGGAAATACGCCGATCCGGCTGGAAATCGCGAAAGTAAAACAGGAGGAAACGGAGATTCTGTTTGAGTTGAGCGATCGACGAGAGGGAACTTTGACCGAGCTTTCGAACCGTTATGGTCTTGAAAATCTGGAACTGGCGTACAATGCGTCGGGAACGTTCCTTGGGTATGGGTGGTCAAAGGGCTGGCTGGATAGTCTGAGGGCAAAACAGGAAGCCGGGGAGTGGATTGACCTGATTTATGAGGATCAGGTTTTTACTGGAAAGGCGATCTGGCATCGGGTTCCAGATACGGCGCACGCACTCAACCGCTATCTTCCAGGTGCATCAATGTGCCTGTATGATGCGATCGAGGTAAAGAAGAACGGGGACAGTGAGGACCGGGCGTATGCCGGTGTCAATGTGGTGCGCGATTCGTTTGGAAATGTGATCCGGATGTATGTGCAGAAAGGTTATGCGGGAAACCGGCTTCTGTATGTGAAGGATAAAGAACAAGAGGGGGAAGATAACAAAGGAGAAAATAACAATTATACACGATATACGCAGGATGACCGGTTCAACGACCAGGGGAAAGGCAGATGGATTCTCAAGTGGGTTGAACGTGAAGATACAGACATTTTATATTACGATCTCGGGGCTCTGGAGGTATTTACGACACTCCGGGGCGTGCGGTATGCCTATAACGAAAAGGGCGAGACGGTGCGTCCCAAAGACGGCGAACCGATCTATGCGATGAAAGACGGCGTTCCATTTCTGGAAATTGTAAGCCCCAGCTATGAAGAACTGGCGTACAGCCGGAAAGAAAGGCGGTTTGAATACGTTCCGTCCGGGACAAAATTCTATCATCTGGCGTCAGACGGAAGCCGGGACAGCGAGGTAGAACCGTACACGGGAATGGCATATGTGACGGAGGAGAAAACCGGCAAAACATTGGTGTGGGTGGTCCGGGTATCGAAGGATCGCTATGAAAATGTGATTGCCAGGGATAAGATAAAGACTGGCCGCGTGGCAACGATGTATGCTGATACGGAACAGGAATACACGATTGGGACATATGACGGAGGTCTGCTGCAGCCCCATGTCAATCCGGTTTTGAATGAAAATGGGCTGCCGGTTTATTACCAGCGTTCCGATCAGACCTATATCAAAGGATATCCCGTTTATGATCGGGATGGCGATTATGTGCGTTACCGATACAGCGATCTTCTCAGAGCTTACAATGCCAATGCATGGGATCTGCAGTTGAAAGCAGCGCTCTATGATATTGGAAATGATCCGGAAAAACGGGAAGATGACCGACCACTGTACCATCGTCAGGGTGAGGCGTATCTGATGGAAAACAGCTGGATAACCGGGGATGAAATGCCAAACGATCCGTTCCATACACGGATCAGAGATGGGCAGGTGGACGTTTTAAAACGCGTCCCGGTGGGAACGTATATTTTAGAGGAGACGCGTGCCCCATCCGGCTATGCGAAACGGATGCCGGCAGGTCTTACGGTAGAGGAAACCTGTGAGGTACAGGAGCTGTACCTTACTAACCGCCCGATCACGGTGCAGATCGAAAAGATCGACGCGCCAGAACAATATCAGCAGCCAGTCCGGGACTATGATCGCATTTTGAACGAATCGGATTCTAAGACCTGGGAGGAAGGAAAAGGGGGGTATACGTTTTCAAGTGTGGAAGGAGCCGTGTTAGCGCTCTATCCGGCAAAAAGAGTTGCGAGTGATGATTTGGAAGCACATCCGTCCGGGTATTATCTGGAAAAGAAAGGGGAACTTCCGGCGAACTGGACGGTACTAGATGAGAGAAACCAGAAAAAGACAGTGACTGCGAAATGGACCGTCGGAAAGACGCCAATGGCATGGGAGGGGATTCCGGCAGGCGATTATATTCTCGGGGAGATAGAGACGCCTCCGGGATATCTGACAAATCAAATAGAGGTGGAAATCCAGGAAACTTCTAAGCTGCAGATCATCACGATGCAGGAGGATCATATAAAAACCGCCTTTTTCAAATATGAGGAGAAGGATGGAAAAAAAGAATGTCTGCCGAATGCATATGCGGCGGAGCTGACCCTGTACGAGGCAGTGACAGATGAAAATGGAATTGTCATGGAAGCGGATGGAACACCGCGCTATGACCGGGAAAAACGGGTGACGAGCTGGAAGACCGAAGATGCGAAAGCTACAGCCAAGGAAGCGACAGCTTTGCAGCCCGCTATCAGAAGCTGTATGCAGAATATCACACAAGGTTTAACACGGTTGCATGGTGTGGATATACCGCTGAAAAACAGGAAGAAACGGCGACAGAACAGGGCGAATCAGTGCGTCAGCTCTGGAATCTGGGAAATGGTTCGCAGGTGCTTGTTCAGGTAACGAAAAATCTGCAGCCGGATGGAAAAGCAGGCTACAGCTATGATTTCCGCTGGAATTACCAGATGGAGGAGACTCTGGTCAGTTATGATACCTCCGATGGGATTCACCGGATTGATTATTTACCGCTGAATCCGACGAAAAATGATTTGGCTTCGAACAGAAAGAAAGGCTATTACGTTCTGGTGGAGACGAAAACACCAAGCGGCTATCAGAAAGCAGCACCGAAGCCGGTGATTGTCGAAGAAACTGCTGAAATTCAGCTTTACGGGCTGGAAAATAGGGCAAAGTCTGTCTATATTTCCAAGCTGGGAAGCTCAGGAGAGGCATCCGAAGAGGCAATTTATCTGGCAGGCGCAGAACTTGCTGTTTTCCGGGCGGCACAGGATGGAAGCCTGATGCAGGAAAAAGAATATTTAGTGGAACGCTGGATTTCTGGATCGGATGGAAAATTTACAGAGGAAGAAGCAGAAAAACAGGAGATTCCGGCAGGATGGAAGGCAGGGGACTGGAAGCCGCATCGGATTTCTCCGATTGCCTATGGAGTGTATTATCTGGTGGAACTTTCGGCACCGGCAGGTTATCGCCTCATGGAACCTAAGAAATTTACGGTGGCGGCTGCTTCGGGGGAGACAATCGAAGCGGTTAATACGTTGAAACAGGGACGGGTTCGGGTTGAAAAGGTGGATGAGAGAAAGCCAGAGGAAAAACTGGCAGGTGCGGTGTTTGAAGTGAAAAACAGAGAGACGGGAGAAAAGGTTCAGATGGAGACAGACGAGAGCGGTCAGGCGGAAAGCCCGTTTCTGCCAATCGGAACGATAGGGGAGAATGGAAGCTGGATTCCGTACCATTACGAAGTCCGTGAGACGATGCCGCCGGATGGATATCAACTTATTCCGCGCGTGTACGAGGTGCTGATAGAAGATCAGAAGGAATGCGAGGTGCTAACGTATGATCTGACGGTGCCGAATGAAACAACGAAAATCAAAATTTCCAAGCTGGATTTCGATACGGGTCTCTTTGTGTCAGGAGCAAAGCTGGCAGTGTATGAAGCGGGATTTTTGGATGGTGTGTACACTGAAGCGGGTGAGGCATTGGAAACCTGGATCTGCGATGGGAAAACACACGTGATAGAAGGAAAGCTGATTGCCGGGCACACGTATCTTCTGAAAGAACTGGAAGCGCCGGATGGATACACTGTGCAGAAACCGATGATTTTCACGGTGTCAGATACAGGCAGGGGGATTAACGCAGCCAGAGATGGTGCAAATGCGCTGGAGATAGAGACAGCAGACGGTTTATTTGACAGCATAACGTCTCTGCAGGTGCAGGGAAGAAAAGCGCTTCGTCTGGTGAGAACTCTGTGGGATTTGGACAGTGGGGAAGAATTTGTACTTGCTTCACTGATGGAAGCTTCTGTGCCTTATCTGGAACGAGAAAAATGTGAAAAAGAGGGGGTGGCGGAAGGACATCGTTTCGAACTGCGGGAGATCATTGAGTTCAGTGACGGCAGCCGCCGGACGATAGAAAAAAATACATTCCGTCTGAATTGGGATGAGAACGGACATTATCCGCTGACGCTTAGAACATTAAAAGGAACGAGGTATCGTCTGGAAGAATATCATCAGAAAGAGACAGATGGCAGGGAAGTGGAAAGCTGGATCCCGGAAAACAGAGATGGCTTGGGATATATCCATGAAATACGAAATCCGGAATACAGCGACCCTTGTGGCATCCGCGCCGTTTCCCCGATTGGAAAAGACGGAGCAGCGGTGCTGCCGGGAAGTGTAATTGTATATGAAATTACATATCGGAATCAGTCAGATAAAAAAGAAAATATGAAGATTGGACTGGAAATTCCAGCTGGGTGTGAACTAATGACAGCGGCTTCGATGGGCGGAGCGGAACAAATAGGTGAATCCTGGTATTGGAATATAGAGAATGTGGCAGCCGGATCAGGAGGCATTTTGCGGGTGGCTGTTCTGGTTGGAGAGCATATAAATGAAAACGGACAGGAAAATCATTCTGGTATGACGGTAACGGCAACGATATGGGGAAAAACGGGCAAAAGCTATGAATCCTTCCATCCAATTCTATCTCCGGGCGCAATTGCTATCGCCGGGCGGGTGACGGGAACTGCCGCGGCGTTGTTAAGGCAGATAGATATAACATATACGTTATACTTAAAGAATGCGGAGGGAAAAGAGCTTCCAGGCTTGATTTCGTACACAGGTTCTAAATCGGGAACGCTGCGAAGTGGAGGAAGCCTGACGCTTTCTTGTGGCGAATCGGTTGTTTTGACAGGAATGCCGTGGGGAACCAACTATGAGGTTCGGGCACAAGTTCCGGCACAGACTCCGGATGGACTGCCGATCGAGTGGAAGAGTACAGGAAGCACGGGACGGACCTCCCGGCAGGGAAATACAGTGCTCTGGGAATTTCATCAGAATGATCGGTCGGTGCGTGAAGTGCTCAAACGTGGGAATAGATACCGCCTGGTTGAACTGCTGGAACTGGACGGTGGAAAAACGGAAGAGGTGGAGTCGAATCAGATGATTTTTTCTCTGGGGGACGATGCACAGATAGATGGAATTGGAATGATAGATTCCCCGACAAAGCTGGTCTTTTCAAAGACAGATCTGGGCGGAACGGAGCTTCCGGGTGCTCAGATAGAGATTCTGGATCAGTCTGGAAATGTAATCGAATCATGGATTTCTGCGGATCATCCTCATGAGATAATTGGAACGTTGACACCGGGAAAGAGTTATATAATGCGCGAGACGGGAGCGCCGGATGGATTTGCGTATGCGGAAGAGATTCCATTTACTGTTTCCGAGGATGGAATGGTCGAGCGGATTTCCATGCAGGACAAGCCGACGCACGTGGAAATCACAAAATACAGTGTGACGGGAGAAAAGGAACTGCCGGGGGCGCGGATGGAACTCTGGGAGGAGAAGGAAGGCGGAACCTTGGTTGATTCGTGGGTATCTGATCGGGGCGCCCATGTGATAAAAGGTAAGTTAAACGCTGGAAAAAACTATGTGCTGGTAGAAAAAACAGCGCCGGATGGGTACTGGAAAGCAGAAAAAGTGACATTTACGGTATCACTGGACGGTCGAGTCGATCAGGTGAAGATGTATGACAGACCGACGGAAGTGCAGGTGGAGAAGCGGAAATGGAGGGAGCAGAAAGGAGATAGCGAATTTGTAAAAGGTGCCCACCTGAGGATTTCGGATGAGACTGGAAAGGTAATATTGGAATGGATTTCTGAAGAAAAGGAGAAATGTATACAGGGCATTTTAAAGGAGGGCTGCCGCTATATTCTGGAAGAGCTGAAAGCGCCGGAGGGCTACGAAAAAGCCGAACCAGTTTCATTTACGGTTTCAGAGGGCGGAACGGTGACGGTTGTGCAGATGTATGACCGTTTGAAGCCGGAGAAGCCGGGGCGACCGGGGCACGGTCAGCCGGAACATCCAAAGAAAGTGATAGAAGAGCTGAAAGAGGGCTATTTAACAGTTCACGTGCCAGAGTCGATCTGTGGAGAGGGGAAAATTGTTCTCGACGGCAGACAGATGAAGCCGCTTCCGAAGATGGGATATGGAGAATCAGCCACCTGGGAAGTAGAAGGTGCTTATCAGATCGAGGACGAAAAAGAGCGTCTGAATGAAGCAATTTCACTGATTTGGAAGTGGAAACTGGTGATTGGACTGATATGTATGAGCGCTGGGGCAGGACTGGCGCTCGCAGAGCGGCGAAGAAAGGAGGAAAATATAAAAAAGAATATGGAGAGGAATGATAAGGGCAAGGAGGAGTAAAAAATAAGAGAAAAATCAAAATCGATCAGATGGCAGAAAAAGGGAAGGGAGGGATTTTATGGATCAGATGGCGAAAGGGCTGCTCTTCGGAGCAGCCGTACTGAGCCAGGCGGCTGCGGGATGTTTCCCCGCTGCCGCGGCATCCATCGATCGGGTCAGGATTCGGCTGTCAGCAGAAGAGCTGGATGAAATGGGAATGCCTGTTTTGGAGGCGGAAAGCCGGGACAGGGCATATAGCGTCACTGGTGTGGAACGAATCTCCGGTGATCCGGCAAGCGGACCGGCGATGGATAGGGCAGAGGTGGGAAAAAAGGAAAATGAACAATATAAAGGGAGCAGACAAGCCGACTCTGAAAATATAGGTACCAAAGAAGTGTCTTTAGAAGAACGAAAGATAGAAGAAATCCATGCAGAAGAACCTGCTCCGGAAATTCTATACGAAATAGAACTGGAATCCGATGCAGATGATTCTTTTTCCGTCCTTCGCCAGGAGGACATCCAGTTTTCAGGGCTTGGCGCGGTATGCAGCAAGGCAGTTCGGAAAGATAATGGCACTACGTTGCTTTTGACGATCGAATTACAGGATGCCGGAGAGATAATAGGAACGGTGGATGCAGCAGTCTGGGCGGAAAGAGGAATTGGCAGGTGGAAGAAAGCGCCGGGGGCTTCGGCATATTTGGTGATGCTTTACCGGGATGCGAAGCGTGTCGGACATCCGCATCGGACGAGTGCTGAACAGTACGATTTTGTACCGTTGATGCAGACTGCGGGCGTATATCATTTTAAAGTGATTCCTCTGACAAAGCAGGGAAAGCGTGGTCAGGCAGCAGAATCGGCATGGAGGAACGTGACGGAGGCAGAGGCAGCTCAAAACCGAGAAGAATGGGGAAGGAAAAAGCCGGGATGGCAGCCAGAAGGGGAAATTCCATCGTATATTTTAAAAGACGGTGCATACCCGCAGATGGATTCTCTTTTGATTGGGGAAAAGTATGAGCAGTTTAATGAAAAGGGGGAAAACGTGTCGCGAACCGTAATATTTTGAGGATTTTCGTATAATTTATAAAAATCAGTTGAAAAAGCAGAAGAAATGTGATAGCATACCTCACATAAGTTCGTTCCTGTTTACTGAACCGTCCTGACGAGTGATCGAAGGTCAGTCAGGCAGGGACACTCTGGAGAGTCTCCAAGAAGGAGCGCCGAAGGTGTAAGACGGATGCACGTCCATGGTATTCGTTGATCTCTCAGGCAAAAGGACAGGGCATACAACCAATCACAATGGAACCAGGGGATGAGTTCTATTGTATGCATATGTTCTACTCTTTGGAGAGCTGATTTGTATCAGCTCTTATTTTATTACTCGATCCCGGATTTATAAAAGAGCCGGAATCGTAACGAAAACATAGAGGAGGATAAAAAATGGACACGATTTTGACACTGGTAAACAAAGGCAATGATTTTCTGTGGAGTTTTCTTCTGCTGATTCTGCTGTGTGGAACGGGCATCTATTACACGATTCGTCTCAAATTCATCCAGGTAAGAAAATTTGGCGAGGGCTGCAAGCATGTGTTTGGACATTTCAGCCTGAACGGAGAAAAACATGAAAAAGGGGAAATGAGCCCGTTTCAGTCGATCATGACGGCGATCGCAGCACAGGTTGGTACTGGTAACCTGGCAGGTGCGGCGACAGCTCTGTTTGGCGGCGGTCCGGGTGCAATCTTCTGGATGTGGCTGAGCGCGTTCTTCGGAATGGCGACCATCTACTCCGAGGCGGTTCTGGCACAGACCTACAAGACAGAGGTAAATGGTGAGGTGACAGGCGGACCTGTCTACTACATCAAGGCGGCATTTAAAGGTAATTTTGGAAAGGTATTATCCACTCTGTTTGCTATCTTTATTGTTTTAGCACTTGGGTTTATGGGCAATATGGTACAGTCCAACTCGATCGGTGCTGCGTTTACAGAGGTATTTCAGGTATATGGAATCAATATTCCGCCGATCACGATCGGCCTTGTGCTGGCAGTACTGGCAGGATTCATTTTCATTGGTGGAACCAAACGTCTGGCAGCTGTGGTAGAGAAGGTTGTGCCAGTTATGGCAGGCGTTTACATTGTAGGAAGCCTGATTCTGATTTGCCTTCATATCAATCACGTGCCGACAGCATTTATGATGATCATCAAGGGCGCGTTTGATCCGAAAGCGGTAATGGGCGCTGGTGCTGGTATCACCGTCCGCGAAGCAATCCGTTTTGGTGTAGCGAGAGGACTTTTCTCCAATGAGGCAGGTATGGGTTCCACACCGCATGCTCACGCACGTGCGAAAGCAGAAAGCCCGCATCATCAGGGGCTTTGTGCGATGATCAGTGTCTTTATTGATACATTTGTTATTTTAAATCTGACCGTATTTGCAGTCCTGACAACGGATGCGATGAGCTCCGGCAAGGATGGTACAGCGCTGACACAGGCGGCATTCATGCAGAGTTTTGGAAACTTTGGTTCTATTTTTATTGCGATCTGCCTGCTGTTCTTCGCATTTTCGACGATTCTGGGATGGCATTTCTTTGGCCTGACGAATGCGAAATATCTGTTCGGCGAGGGCGCGGCAAAGGTTTATTCCTTCATCGTTGTGATTTGTATTGTCATTGGTTCTATGTTAAAGGTAAATTTAGTATGGGCTTTGGCAGATTTCTTCAACGCGCTGATGGTTATTCCGAACGTTTTGGCATTACTTGCATTGAGTCATGTGGTTGTGGCGGCTGACCGGAAAGCGGAAGCGATCACGAAAAATGTGACACAGGCATATCAGATTGCGGAAGAAAAGTAAGAGCAAATAAAAAGAAGATAAAAGGTAACTGTTCAGTAGGTCTGCGCGTGACTGTGAAGGTACTGAACAGTTACGATAAAAGTGAATTGTAAGCGTAAAAAGCGAGCGTTAAACAATCATTCAAAAAAAGACCTGCTTATGTAGTGAAATACATAGGCGGGTCTTTTTTAAACATAGGAAACTTCGTTCTATGACAAAGAACGCTCCGCGGGATGCGCACTCGCGCGAAGAAAAAATATGTCGCAAGCGACCGAGCGAGACGCCCGAATGTGCCAAGGCACATTCTTTATTCTTGAAAATGAAAACAAATAAAAAACCAAAAGTCCCTAAACAGCTGCCATTACCTTCCGCTCTCTGTAAAAATAAGGAGTCTCTTTCTTTGCTGTCTGCTTTTTAAGCGTTTCATCGGTCAATTTGCGGACAGACTGCAAAATCCTCAGATGCGTCTCCAGAGGGAGTGCATCAACGGTCAGTTCCGCTTTTTTCGTGCATCCATCCACACCGCCTGCTGCCACAACCCGGCGGAGCAATTCTGTCTCGGTGCGGTCAGAGGGGAGAAGATTCCGTCCTAATTCCAGGGAGAGCAGGGAGGCAATGCCCCAGCCCCACCAGTTGGAAACGCCGCTTGCCAGCGTCAGGTCTGCTGCTTCTGCGGTGCAGATAAGTTCGCCGTGTGGAACACCTGCGAGAATTTCACGGCGGAAGGTCCCCATTCCCATCTCGTTGCCGCCATCTCCGATGGAAATGACCGTGGCACCAGCTTCTCTGGCAGCAGACAGGAAAAGAGCCGAATCCGTGATCATGTCATCGAGCTGTTCACCGCGCATGCTGTGATAATGTCCGTTTTCAGCTTTACCTGGGCGCTCCAGGCTGATCAGATGGGTCGGTTTTGCATCACGGATAAAGGTGCGGATAAAGTTATCCGTATTCTGTTCCGGCAGACGGATCAAGGTTGCCTGCGGAGCGCGGAAGCGGAGAGCCGCTTCCAGATGCGGATAAGAAGACCAGTCGGTTACGACTGACACGCCGCAGCCAGCTGCCGTCAGCGCTGCTGCGAGGTTGGCAGTTCCGGAAGGTCCATCCGTCTCGCCGGTAATAGAACCGTCTGGCATTCGAACCGGGAAACCGGTCAGAAGAACGGCCCTTTTCGCATGGGCGAGAGAAGCAGACACAGCCGCAAGTGGGGAAGCAGGCAGAGATGCTAAAAGTCCGCGACCGCCAAAATCCTGTTTCATAATTGAATCTAAAGTTTCATAAAAAGTCATGGTATCAATCCTCCAGGTATACTGCATTGTGCAGAAATTGACAGGGGATTTTCTATCTGGATGATTCGAGCGCTTATTTACTGGATAATTTCCAAATCAAAAAAGATTGGCAGCAATCCGGTATGGTAGCTGTATCGGAATCATGTGCAATAAAAAAAGACCCACGTATCCTGTAAGATTCATGGCTCTTATTTACGAAGGGAGCATCCGGGCAGGAGTCCCGATAAATAAAAGAATCTGTTTTGTTATGATTATATTGTAAATGAAAAATATCAGACTGTCAATTCCAAATTCATTTTACGGCTGACAGAATGCAAAATTTGGAATATAATAAAAAAATAGGCATATAAACAAGCTCAGAAATAAAAGCAGACAAGAAAATGGATAGAGAGAATGAAACGAGAATCAAATGAGATAAAAAAAGAAAATGACCGCGCCGCATCGTTCATGCGCTTCTGCGAGGTAGTCCGCCATCTCCGTGCCGAGGACGGCTGTCCGTGGGATCGGGCGCAGACGCATACATCGCTGAAACCGTACTGCATTGAAGAAGCGGCAGAGGTGATTGGCGGTATCAATATCTGGGAGGCGACCGGCGATGCGGAGAACCTGAAAGAAGAACTGGGGGATTTAATGCTGCAGATTCTTCTTCACGCGCAGATCGCGGAGGAAGAAGGACTATTTACGATACGGGAGGTCATGGATGGCGCCAGCGAAAAAATGATCCGCCGCCATCCGCACGTGTTTGGTAAGTCGATGCTGTCCGAACAGGGAGAACCGGTCACGGATTGGGATGCAATCAAGAAGCAGGAAAAAGCCGGAAAAGAGTGGACGGAAGCGTATCTTCCGGGAGCGCTGGAAGAGGCGGAGAAACTGCTCGAGCGGGCAAAAGAACGGAAAGGCATCAAAAAATAACATTTGAGATGCTTCAATACTGAAATAAATAGAAAAATCTACATATAAAAAGGCATTCGGTCAAACTGGAATGCCTTCGTTCATTTATAAATGCTAATTCGTACTTTTTGGCAAAGACGGACTTTCCTTTACCAGATCTTCTAAAGTAATATTATAGAAGAAATTGTGTACAACCTGATCAAAGCGTTTCCACATCGGCAGGGTCACACAGCTTGTCTGACGTTCGCACGGCGGCGCATCCGGTGCAAGGCAGGCAACGGAAGAGAGAGAGCCTTCGGTCAGTTCCAGAATCTCTCCGGCGGTATATTCATTAATCGGACGGGTCAGACGGTAACCGCCGCCTTTGCCGCGCTGTCCTTCCAGTAATTTATTTTTGACCAGAACCTTCAAGATGATTTCCAGATACTTTTCAGAAATCTGCTGACGGGTGGCAATTTCATTCAGTGGTATATATCCAGCAGAATTTTGTTCCGCCAGATCGATCATAACGCGCAGGGCGTATCTTCCTTTTGTTGATATCATTCGGTAACCTCCTTACTATTAACCAATTATAACGCAAGGTAATAGGACTTTCAAGGAGAAAAGCGTGGAAAACAAAGAAAAAAAGTTTTTTCCTAATACCTATTGACAAAGTTGGTTTATAAGAGTATCATTAAGCCATCGAGTTCGGAAAGAACATGAAAATGAAAAGGAGGCAGATACAATGGCAAGACAGAATATTGTATGGAACGGAAATCTGATGTGTTGTTGTCGAATGTGTAATTCCCGGGCATTTTATATGGTCAGGTAAATTTGCATATCTGCCGTTCAAGAGAATGACAACGATTTAAGATGCAAGCCATTTGCCCGGGAGCTTAAAGAAGATTAAGCGGTCCGGCTTTTTATTTATCCAAAAAGCCAAATATACATTTGCATAAGCAAATATAGTAATGCGGAAAAGCAATTATTTTATAGAAAGCTTGAAAATAAATGGAAAAACGCTTGCTCAAATAAAAAAATGAATATAGAATAAAAACGAATTTACATACTAGGAAATAAACTCCCAGAAAAAGAAAGAGAGGTATTTTGAGATGGGAAATTATAGATTTGAGACTCTTCAGTTACACGTAGGTCAGGAGCAGCCGGATCCGGCAACCGATTCCAGAGCCGTTCCGATTTATCAGACCACTTCTTATGTATTTAAAAATTCCGCCCATGCGGCAGCACGTTTTGGCCTGGCAGATGCCGGTAACATTTACGGACGTCTGACCAACTCCACACAGGATGTATTTGAGAAGAGAATCGCAGCACTGGAGGGCGGCGTTGCAGCACTGGCAACCGCATCCGGCGCAGCTGCTATTACATATACAATCGAGGCACTGGCAGCAGACGGCGGTCACATCGTAGCACAGAAGACCATCTACGGCGGCAGCTATAACCTTTTAGAGCATACACTTTCCCATTTCGGTGTATCTACAACTTTCGTAGATGCTCATAATCTGGAAGCGGTAGAAGGTGCAATTCAGGAAAATACCCGTGCTATCTATCTGGAGACTCTCGGAAATCCGAATAGTGATATTCCGGACATCGACGCGATTGCTGAAATTGCACACAAACACGGACTTCCGTTAGTCATTGACAATACATTTGGCACACCGTACCTGATTCGCCCGATCGAGCATGGCGCAGATATTGTCGTACATTCCGCTACCAAGTTCATCGGCGGACACGGAACCACTCTGGGCGGCATTATCGTAGATTCCGGTAAATTTGACTGGAAAGCAAGCGGCAAATACCCGGCAATCGCAGATCCGAATCCGAGCTATCACGGCGTATCTTTCGTAGAGGCAGCAGGTCCGACAGCATTCGTCACCTACATCCGTGCTATCCTTCTGCGTGATATGGGCGCTACGATTTCCCCGTTCAACGCATTCCTGCTTCTTCAGGGAACTGAGACACTGTCTCTGCGTATCGACCGTCATGTAGAAAATACCAAGAAGGTTGTTGAGTACCTGTCAAAACATCCGTTAGTAGAGCACGTTAATCATCCGTCTCTGCCGAATCATCCGGATCATGCACTGTATGAGAAATATTTCCCGAACGGCGGCGCTTCTATATTCACCTTTGAGATCAAGGGCGGACAGGCAGAAGCTCATAAGTTCATCGACAACCTGCAGCTCTTCTCCCTGTTAGCAAACGTAGCAGATGTAAAGAGTCTGGTTATCCATCCAGCAACAACAACCCACTCCCAGCTGACTGACGAGGAGCTGGCAGATCAGGGCATTAAGCAGAACACCATCCGTCTGTCCATTGGTACCGAGCATATCGACGATATCATCGAGGATCTGGAGCGTGGATTTGCAGCTCTGAAATAAGCAAGAGTGTGTCGGGCTGAGAATCCGAGCATATACATAATAAATGGTAAATTGATAAAATGCGGTGTCATCTGCCAACTCTTCTTTAAGCAGGGAAGAACGGCAGATAACGCTGCATTTTTATTATTCCATTTTGGAAGAAAACGGCGTAGAAAAATTCATACCAAACCGCCTTCCACAGGGTAAAATGCTGAATTGTTGGGATTTAAGGAGGAAACGGGGAGGCGAGTCTTGACAATAAGGGCGGGTAAGTGGTAATTTATCAGATAGAAGGATACAGAGCTGTACATTTGTGATATAGGGGGGCTCTGGATTCCACCATAAAATTTAAGAATGAGGTGCAAAAAATGCAGGAGATGAAACCGATTAAAGAAGGAAAAGTCCGTGAAATCTATGACAATGGAGACAGCCTGATTATGGTTGCAACGGATCGTATCAGTTGCTTTGATGTTATCTTACATAATGAAGTGACAAACAAAGGCAAGGTACTGACACAGATGTCCAAGTTCTGGTTTGACCTGACGAAAGACATTATCCCGAATCACATGATTTCCGTAGATGTAAAAGACATGCCGGAATTCTTCCAGCAGGAGAAATTCGAAGGAAAGAGCATGATGTGCCGTAAGCTTGAGATGCTTCCGATTGAGTGCATCGTCCGCGGTTATATCACAGGAAGCGGCTGGGCAAGCTACCAGAAGACCGGAAAGGTTTGTGGAATTGAACTGCCGGAAGGCTTAAAAGAGTCTGACAAACTGCCGGAGCCGATCTACACACCGTCCACTAAGGCAGAGATTGGCGATCATGATGAAAACATCTCCTATGAGCAGAGCGTAGATCATCTGGAAAAATACTTCCCGGGCAAGGGAAAGGAGTATGCAGATAAGCTGCGTGAATACACGATTGCACTTTACAAAAAATGTGCGGAGTACGCACTGGAAAAAGGTATCATTATCGCAGATACCAAGTTTGAGTTCGGTCTGGATGAGAATGGCAACATCGTTCTTGGTGATGAGATGCTGACTCCGGACAGCTCCCGTTTCTGGCCGGCACAGGGCTACGAGGCAGGACATTCCCAGCCGTCCTTCGACAAGCAGTTTGCACGCGATTGGCTGACCGCTCATCCGGGCAATGACTGGACACTCCCGCAGGAGATTGTGGACAAGACCATTGAAAAATATCTTCAGAGCTATGAGATGCTGACCGGCGAAAAGCTGGCATAAGCGGATCGCTCGATGCAGCCAGTCAGGCAGTGGAAGAAAATGCATTGAATAAAAGTAAAAAAGCTGCTGTGAAAAGAATGAAATTCTTGTTTCACGGCAGCTTTTATATATGGAAATAAAAAACAAATATATCGCTAGTTCGTAATCTGCAGCAGAGGGGCTGTTTACAGATGTGTGCTTTTGAAAGGGAAAATAAAAGATGCGCGATTTTATGGATTTATTTAGCTTAAAGGGGAAAAAAGCGATCGTCACGGGCGGAACCAGAGGACTCGGCTATGGCATGGCAGAGGGACTGTGCAGAGCTGGGGCGGAGGTTACTATTTTGGGAACAAGTGAGAAGGTGCGGGAGAGCGCTGATGCGCTTGCACGGACAACCGGTGTGGTGGTTCACGGAATAGTGGGAGATCTGGTAAGAGAAGAGGAGGTTCCGAATATCTATAAGCGTCTGGTGGAAAGCCTTGATGGTCAGGCGGATATACTGGTAAACTGTGCGGGAGTTCAGCACCGGTGCGTGGCAGAAGATTTTCCGATGGAAGAGTGGAATCGGATTCTGCGAGTAAATTTAGGTGCTATGTTCCAGATGTCTCAGCTGGCGGCGCGGGATATGCTGCAGCGTGGATACGGCAGAATTATTAATGTGGCATCGATGACCTCCTTCTTCGGAAGTGTGATGATACCGGCATACGCGGCAAGTAAGGGCGGTGTGGCGCAGCTCACGAAAGCCTGCTCCAATGAATGGTCATCGCGTGGTGTGACCGTCAATGCGATCGCACCTGGTTATATGGAGACAAAGCTCACATCGGATATGAAAGCCAAAAATCCGGATCAGTATGAAGAGGTAACGGCGCGGATCCCGATGCACCGCTGGGGGAAGGCGGAGGATCTGGCAGGAATTACCGTGTTTTTAGCGAGTGACGCGGCAGAATATATAACGGGAGCGGTAATCCCGGTGGATGGCGGCTACCTGGCGAAGTAAACGAGAGAAAAGGAAAGAAATATGAATCTATTTGATATAGTAGGTCCGGTGATGGTCGGACCGTCCAGTTCCCACACAGCGGGCGCGGTTCGGATTGGATTTGTGGCGCAGAAGCTTCTTGGGGAACCGGTTAAGCGGGCAAGGATTGGTCTGTACGGCTCATTTCTGGCAACGGGAACCGGACACGGAACCCAGAAAGCGCTGATTGCGGGACTTTTAGGAATGGTGCCGGACGACATGCGGATTCCGGACAGCTTTCACCTGGCAGAGGAGAAAGGAATTGAGTTTTCCTTTGAGGAAGCTAATTTAAAAGAGGCGCATCCAAATTCGGCGGAACTGGAGCTTGAGGGCATTTCTGGGCGCAGTCTGACGGTAGTAGGTGAATCACTGGGCGGTTCCCGGATCAATATTGCGAAGGTCGATGGGATTGAAGCCAATTTTTCCGGTAGTTATCCAACCTTGGTTGTCCACAACGACGATCAGCCGGGACATGTGGCGGATGTGACGGCGATGCTGGCGCACAAATCGATCAATATTGCGACGATGCAGCTCTACCGTGCGGCGCGCGGCGGCATGGCAGTGATGGTTATTGAGTGCGATCAAGAGATTCCGGAAGAAGGGCTTGTGTGGCTGCGCCGTCAGGAGGGTATCCGAAAGGTAACATATTTAAGTCTTCGATAGGAAAGGTTCATATAAGAAAAGGAATGGAACGGGAAAATGGAAATGTTATATCATTCAGTGAGTGATCTGGTCCGCTTAGCGAACGAACATCAAATTCCGCTCTGGAAGGTGGTTCTTCTGGCAGATGTGCAGGAACGCCAGGTGACGGTGGAAGAATCGTTTGAAACAATGCGGCAGATGTATCAGGCGATGCGCCAGGCAGATCAGGAATACGACGGCTCGATCGTCTCGGCAAGTGGAATGGCGGGCGGCGACGGAGAAAAACTGCACGCATACAATGCCTCCGGTCGCAGCCTGGCGGGCGAATACATGGGGCTTGTGATGGAAAAAGCGGTGAAAATGGGAGAGTCCAACGCCTGTATGAAACGAATCGTGGCGGCTCCGACGGCGGGCGCATGCGGGGTGATTCCGGCGGTATTTTTGTCGTATGAGGAATATTGTAAGGAAACGGAGAACCGGATGGTCGAGGCGCTCTTTGTCAGTGCAGGAATCGGTGCGGTTATTGCAGAAAATGCGAGCATCGCCGGTGCATCGGGTGGATGCCAGGCGGAGATTGGTTCAGCAAGTGCGATGGCAGCAGGAGGGCTGGCATATCTGCAGGGCGGCGATGCGGAGTGTATCGCGAATGCAGCGGCATTTGCCCTCAAAAATATGTTGGGACTAACCTGTGATCCGGTCTGCGGTCTGGTTGAAGTTCCGTGTATCAAGCGGAATTCCGCCGGCGCCGTCAATGCGGCGGTCAGCGCGCAGATGGCAATGGCGGGAATCAAGAGCGCGATCCCGGCAGACGAGGTCGTCGATTCCATGCGCCGGATCGGCAATGCGCTTCCGGCTGCTTTACGCGAGACGAGTGAAGGCGGTCTGGCCGTGACCGAGAGCGCCAGAAAGATAGCAGAACGGATGGGAAAGAAGGAACACATTGCGTAGAAAACCCGGGAAGGCAATGAAAATCAATAGAGCCAGACAGCACGCGATTGCAGAACCTGTCAGAACTGTTCCAGCTGCTGATTAGAAAATAAAATTGTAGAAGAAAGAACAGCAATATAGAAATAGCTCTGTTTAAATGATGCCAGAATATTCTTAAAAATCACAAAAAAACATATAAAATAGCAAATTTAGAAAAATGCTTGACTTTCCGGGAATGCTCTGGTATCATAACATACGTCCTCGAGACAAGGACAAAAACAAAACACGAAACGAAAGAAATGATTTGAAGATTCTTGATGAACTCAGAAAAATTTCAAAAAAACGTGAATTTGTAAAAAATAAAAAAGTGTTGACAAAAGCAAAAACTTTTGATAAACTATAAAAGTTGCTGCTGAGACAACAACAAAGAACCTTGAAAACTGAACAGTATGTAAAACCCTGAAAATTCTAAGAACAAAGGCTTTTGGTTAAGCCTTGAAGTTCAAGAGAACATTCAGAACATTCGCGATAAAAATGAGTCCATGACTGCTTGCAGGCATGAGCGAGTTGAACGCGATGAGCAAAATGCAAATTTTGCGAAGAACCAAAACAACAGTAATAACGGTTAAAATTAGCCAAGCGAATTTTGACTGGAATCAAAACTTTAACATGAGAGTTTGATCCTGGCTCAGGATGAACGCTGGCGGCGTG